>JAODNS010000241.1 GCA_025465145.1 Frankiales bacterium | reverse complement strand
CGCCGCCGCCTGGACGCTGCGCGACGACGAGGCGACGGCCGCGCGGCGCACTGAGGAGGTGCTCGGGCTCTTCCCGGTGCTGCGCGAGCGGCTGGACGCGGCGGCGGGCACGCTGTCCGGCGGGGAGCAGCAGATGGTCGGGCTGTCGCAGGCGCTGCTCATGGCGCCGACGCTGCTGATGGTCGACGAGCTGTCGCTGGGCCTCGCGCCGCGCGTGGTGGAGCAGCTGCTCGACGTGCTGCGGACGCTGAACGCCCGCGGCACGACGATCGTCATGGTCGAGCAGTCGCTCAACGTCGCGCTGACCATCGCCGGCCGCGCGGTGTTCATGGAGAAGGGGACCGTGCGGTTCTCCGGCCCCACCGAGGAGCTGCTCGCCCGGCCCGACCTCGTCCGCAGCGTGTTCATGGGCGGCGCCTCCGGCGGAACGCGGACCGCCGCACGGCGCCCGGCCGTCGAGGCCGGCACGACACCGGCGCTCGATGTCGCCGACGTGGGCGTCCGGTTCGGCGGCGTCGCGGCGCTGTCGGACGTCGCCCTCACCGTGGCCCCCGGACAGGTCGTCGGCATCATCGGCCCCAACGGCGCAGGCAAGACGACGCTGTTCGACGTCATCAGCGGCTTCGTGACACCCGACAGCGGCACGGTCCGCATCGCCGGCACGGACGTCACGGGCGCGAGCCCGGACACCCGCGCGCGGCTCGGCCTCGGCCGCTCGTTCCAGAACGCCCGGCTGTTCCCCGCGCTCACCGTGCGGGAGAACCTCGCCGTCGCGCTCGAGCGCCGCACCGTCAAGAACCCCGTGCTCGGCGCGGTGTGGGCGCCGCAGGTGCGCCGGTCCGAGCGACGCATCGGCAAGCAGGTGGACCGGCTGGTCGACCTGCTCGGCCTGTCGCCCTACGCCGACAAGGTCCTCGGCGAGCTGTCGACCGGCAGCCGCCGCGCCGTCGACGTCGCCTGCATCATCGCGCTCGAGCCCAGCGTGCTGCTGCTCGACGAGCCCTCCTCCGGGCTCGCGCAGGCGGAGACCGAGGCCCTCGGCCCGCTGCTGTCGCGGATCGTGCGGGAGACCGGCTGCGGGATGCTCGTCATCGAGCACGACATCCCGCTGGTCACGTCGCTCGCCGATCGCATGATCGCCATGGAGTCCGGCCGCGTGCTCGTCACCGGCACCCCAGACGAGGTGCGCCGCGACCCGCGGGTCCTCGCCTCCTACCTCGCCGCCTCCGACGACGTCATCGGTCGCAGCGGCAACCGGGTGTCCGCGCTCGCGGACATCCTCGGCAACCCCCAGGAGCGGTAGATGCCACCCCGTCGGAAGAGCGCACCAGGCCTGACCAGCACCGGCTTCGGTGAGCTGTTCGAGGCGATGGTGGACAACATCGGGAAGGTCCTCAAGGGCAAGGAGGAGGTCGTACGGCTGTCGCTGACCGCCATGGTCGCCGGCGGCCACCTGCTGTTCGAGGACTACCCGGGCACGGGCAAGACCGTCCTGGCGCGGGCCATCAGCACCAGCATCTCGGCCACCACCAACCGCATCCAGTGCACACCCGACCTGCTGCCCGCCGACATCACCGGCTCGCCGGTGCTCGACCGCAAGACCGGCGAGTTCGTGTTCCGCGCCGGTCCGGTGTTCGCCAACGTCTTCCTCGCCGACGAGATCAACCGCGCGACGCCCAAGACGCAGTCCGCGCTGCTCGAGGCGATGGCCGAGCGGACCGTCACCGTCGACGGCACGACGCACAAGCTGCCGCGGCCGTTCTTCGTCCTCGCGACCGAGAACCCGATCGAGCTGGCCGGCACCTTCCCGCTGCCCGAGGCGCAGCTCGACCGGTTCCTGTTCAAGCTCTCGCTCGGCTACGCCTCGCCGGAGGCGGAGGTGGAGGTGCTCATGGCGCACCGGACCGGTGAGGCCATCGACACCATCGGCTCGGTCGTCGACACCGAGCAGCTCATCTCGATGATCGACTGGGCCAACAACGTCACGATCTCCGAGCAGATGGCGCGGTACATCGTCGACATCTGCCAGGCGACGCGCAGCGACCCGACGCTGCAGATGGGCGCCAGCAGCCGCGCCGCGCTGTCGCTCATGCGCGCGTCCCGCGTCGTGGCGGCGTCACAGGGCCGCGACGACGTGCTGCCCGACGACGTGCGGCTGCTCGTCCGTCCGGTGCTCGGCCACCGGCTGCTGCTCACGCCGGACGCGCTGCTGCGCGACGACACCGTCGACAACGTCATCGACCGGCTGCTCACCCAGGTCAAGGCGCCGCTCGGCCTGTCGAAGAGCGCCTGATCCCGTGCCCGTCCCCGGCTCGTCGCGCGCGCAGCTCAGCCTGCGCACCGCCGGCGTGCTCGGGGTCGTGGAGCGCCGCGCCGGCGTCACGCCGGCCGGTGTCGTGCTGGCGCTGCTCGTCGTACCCGGCCTCGTGCTGGGTCGTGCGCTCGGCAGCCCGTCGGTGTTCCTGCTCGTCTACGGCGCGCTCGCCGTCCTCGGGCTGTCCCGGCTGCTCGCCCGCCGGCGGCTGCAGGTCGAGGCCGTGCGCAGCACGCTGCCGACGCGCATCCGGGTCGACCAGCCGGTCGACGTCGAGCTGAAGGTCAGCACCCGCCGCCGGCTCGCCACGGTCGTGCTCGAGGAGGAGCTGCCCGAGGCCTTCGGCGCACCCGTACGGCTGCCGGTCCCGGTCCTGCCGGTCGGCGACAGCGTCGAGCACGGCTACCGCTTCACCGCCCGCCGCCGCGGGGTGTTCCAGGTCGGTCCGCTGGTGGCGGAGTGGTCCGACCCGTTCGGGCTGACCCGCAAGCGCGTCCAGATCGCACCCGCCGAGACGGTCATCGTCCACCCGAACACCGAGTCGGTGCACGACCGCATCACCAGCCGCGAGTGGGAGGACCCGCCGATCCGCCCGCCGCAGTCGAAGCCGTGGCCGAGCGGCTTCGAGTTCTACGGCATGCGCGACTACGTCAACGGCGACGACCCCCGCCGGATCATCTGGACCGCCTCCGCCAAGACCGAGGACCGCTACCTCGTCCGCGAGTCCGAGCAGGGCATCACCGACCGGGTCACGCTGCTGCTCGACAACGACCGAGAGCACCACTCCCCCGGCGACCCCAGCGAGACGTTCGAGCGCGCGGTACGGGCGGTCGCGTCGCTCGGCGTCCGGCACCTGGCCGACGGGTTCTCCGTCACCGTCGACTCCAACACCGCGCGGCTCGGCAAGGCGCTGCGCGGTCCGCGGGCTCGCATCCCGCTGCTGGACCGGATGGCCGAGGTGCAGCTCGACAGCGTGCCGCTGGCCACGTCGCTGGAGCGGCTGTTCCTCGACCGGCAGCGCAACACCCACAACGTCCTCGTCACGCCGTACCTCGACGGCGACGCGGCGCGACGCATCCGCATCCTGCTCGAGCGCGGCACGTCCGTCCTGCTCGTCCTCCTCGTCTGGGAGGACACCGACTCGGCGATGATCCACCGCGCCGGCACCCTCGGCTGCAACGTCGTCGAGCTGCGCCCTGGCGTCTCCTTCGAGCGCACCTTCGCCCGCGTCGTCGGAGCGGGCGGCCGATGACGCTGACCGTCGAGGACGTCGAGCTCCCGACCGAGCTGCCAGCCGACGAGCCGCCTGCCGAGGAGCCGACGGCCGGCGCCGGGCTCACCTGCCTGTCTGCGGTGCTGGCCACCGCCGCCTTCGGCTGGATCGCCGGGAGCATCTTCAGCGGCGGGCTGGCGCGGCTCGTCGGCGTCCTCGGCGCTGCGTACGGCGTCGGCGTCGTGCTGCTGTCGACGCGCGGCCGGCGGCCGGCGTTCGTCCAGTACGCCGGCGCTGCCGGTGCCCTCGTCCTCGGCGCGCTGGTCGTCCTGCCCGACTCCGGCGGCGGCGGGTCCAGCCTGCCGTCGCTCGTCGCCGAGGCGGTGCGCGGCGGTGGGTTGGGCATGCCACCGGTCGCGTTCGACCCGGGCTGGCGCTTCCTGCTGCTGGTCGCGTGCGCGCTGCTCGGCGAGGCCGCCGCGGGTCTCGCCCTCGGCGCCGGCCGTCCCCGCGCCGCCTCCGCCGTCGCGCTGCCGTTCGTCGTCGGCGCCGCGCTGCTGCAGCCGCCCGGCAACGAGGTCGTCGGCACGCTCGTCGCG
>JAODNS010000212.1 GCA_025465145.1 Frankiales bacterium | reverse complement strand
TTGTCGCACCACGCCTTCCTCGCCCGCGAGGGCGGGGAAGGCGTCGGGATGGCCTGGCTCGCGCTCGTCCCGCGCGTGCCGCGACCGGGCACGACCGCCCGCCGGTGGGCGGACCTCCAGAGCGTGTTCGTGCTGCCGCAGTGCCGCGGGCGGGGCATCGGCTCCGCGCTCGTGCAGGCCGCCACCGCGCACGCGCTCGCGAGCGGCGCGGCGACGGTGACCGTGCAGTCGGGCCGGCGCGCGGTGCCGGTGTACGAGCGGCTGGGGTACGCCTCCTCGCCGCAGCTGCTGCAGAAGCCGGCGGCTCCGCGGTGACGACGCGGCTGCGCTTCGACGACTGGTTCCGCCCGTACCCCCGCGACGGCAGCGCGGGGCCGCGCCGGCCGCGTGACGGCCGCGACCGCGTCTGGTCGCTGGCCATGCTGCTCGCGATGCTGGCCTCGACCGCCTTCTACGCGGCCGCCGTGCACCCGCGCAGCGACGGGATCGGCCGAGGGCTGCTGCCGATCGGGCTGGCCCTCGTGCAGCTGGTGTTCCTGTTCCGGACGAGGCACCTGGGCTGGCGGCGTCAGCCCTTGTCGACGACGCAGAACCGGTTGCCGGACGGGTCGGCGAGCACGACGAAGTCGGAGTCGTCCTCGTAGCCGTCCCAGTCGACCCGGGTCGCACCCAGGCCGAGGAGCCGCTCGACCTCGCCCGCCTGATCGTGCGCGTACAGGTCCAGGTGCACCCGCGGGTGGTCCTGCACCGGCGTTCCGCTCAGGCCCAGCGCGAGCCGCGCGCCGGCGCCGTCGGGCGGGACGAGCACCACCCAGGTGTCCTCCGGCTCGTCGCGGGGCACGTAGCCCAGCGCCGCCGACCAGAAGGTCATCGCCCGGGGCACGTCGTCGACCCCGAGGACCGTCGTCCCGATGCTCAGCACGCCGCCGATGATGGCGCGGACAGGCGATCGGTGCGCGACACGTCAGCGTGTCGCAGCAGCGCTCGCCGGGTGGTGAAGGCGCCAGCACGCTCAGCCGAGCAGTAGGCGCACCGCCTTGCGGTCGGTCTTGCCGACGCTGGTCAGCGGCACCCGGTCCACCACGTGCAGCTCGCGCGGCCGCTTCGTCGCCGCCAGCCGCTCCGCCGCGAAGGCGAGCAGCTCCGCCGGCGACGCCGGCGCACCCAGCTGCACGTACGCCACGACCTCCTCGCCCAGCACCGGGTCAGGGCGACCGACCACCGCTGCCGCAAGCACGGCCGGGTGCTCGAGCAGGGCGTCCTCGACGTCGCGCGGGTAGACGTTGAACCCGCCGCGGATGATGAGGTCCTTGATCCGGTCGACGACGTACAGGTACCCGTCCTCGTCCAGCCGCCCGACGTCGCCGGTCCGCAGCCACCCGTCCTGCACGGCGTCGGCGGTGGCCTCCGGATCGCGCCAGTACCCGGCCATGACGCCTGGCGACGAGACCAGCACCTCGCCGTCCGCCGCGATCCGCAGCCGTACTCCCGGCAGCGGCGTGCCGACCGAGTCGTCCCGCCGCGCGTCCGGGGGGTTCATCGTCGCGGTGGAGCACACCTCCGTGCAGCCGTACCCGTCGCACACCCGCGCGGTCGGGATTCGCCGCTCCACCTCCTGCCGCACCGCCAGAGCGAGCGGCGCCCCGCCGGAGGTGATGTACGTCAGCGACGACAGGTCGGCGTTCTCGAGCGGCTGGCCCAGCAGCAGCTGCAGCATGGAGGGCACGACGGCGGATGCCTCGACCCGCTCGCGCGCCACGATGCGAACCCACTCCGCGGCGTCGAACCGGCCCTGCAGGTGCAGCGTCCCGGGGGTCGGCACGTGCAGGCGGCTGACGGCGTTGATGAGCCCGAAGACGTGCGACATCGGGAGCGGCACGAGGACGTCGGACGTGCCGGCGGTGGCCACGACCTGCGCACGCGCCCGCGCCGTTTGGTCCAGGTTGCGGTGCGTCAGCATCACGCCCTTGGCCCGTCCGGTGGTGCCGCCGGTGTAGAGCAGCGCAGCGAGCTCGTCGTCGCCGCGCGCCACGACCGGAGCTGCGTCTTCGAGCAGCCGGTCGAGCGACGGGACGACCTCAGCCGCACCGGCGGAGGCGACGAGGTCCTCGGACGCAGGCGAGCACAGCACCACCCGCGCCTCGCTGTCGCGCAGGACGTGCTCGAGCTCGGCCGCCGTCACCGCCGGGATGACCGGCATCGCCACGGCTCCTGCGCGCCAGATGGCGAGGTACGCGACGAGCACGTCCGGACTGTTCGTCATCACGACGCCGACCCGGTCGCCCGGCGCGACGCCGCTCCCACGCAGCCCGCCCGCCACACGCCCGGCCCGGTCGACGACCTCGCTCAGCAGGGACCGCGCGTCGCCCTGCGCGACGAAGACGTGGTCGCCGAGCCGCTCCAGCGCCCGGTCTGCGAGGTCGCCCAGGCTCATGCTGTCCGGACGATCATCTTCCCGGTGTTCTCGCCGCGCAGCAGGCCGATGAAGGCGGCCGGTGCGTTCTCGAGCCCTGCGACGACTGTCTCGCGCACCTGCACCCGACCGTCCGCCAGCCCGGCGGAGACCTCGTCGACGAAGTCCTTCATCAGCGCGCTGTGGTCGCTCACGAGGAAGCCCTCGATCCGCAGCCGCTTGCCGACGATCATCGGCAGGTTGCGCGGGCCGGGCTGCGGCTCCGTGCTGTTGTAGAGCGAGATCATCCCGCAGATCGCGGCGCGCCCGTGCACCTTCAGCGCCGCGATCGCCGCCTCGAGGTGCTCCCCGCCGACGTTGTCGAAGTAGACGTCGATCCCGTCCGGCGCCGCCTCCCGCAGCTGGGCCAACACCGGCCCGTCCTTGTAGCTGAACGCCGCGTCGAAGCCGAGCTCCTCGAGCCAGGCGACCTTCTCGGCCGACCCTGCGCTGCCGATGACCCGGCCGCCGCGCAGCTTGGCCAGCTGCCCGACCAGGCTGCCGACGGCGCCGGCCGCGCCGCTGACGAAGACCGTTTCGCCCTTCTTCATGCCGGCGACCGCGAACAGGCCGGCGTACGCGGTCAGGCCGGGCATCCCGAGCACGCCGAGGTACGCCGACGGCTGCGCCACCGTGCCGTCGACGACGCGGAACGCGTCGGCTGCACCGACGGCGTAGTCGCGCCAGCCGAACCCGTGCAGCACGAGGTCGCCGACCCGGTGGCTGTCGACGGTCGATGCGACGACCTCGCCCACCGCGCCGCCGTCGAGCGCCTGCCCGAGCTGGAACGGCGGCACGTAGCTCTTCACGTCGTTCATGCGTCCGCGCATGTACGGGTCGACCGACATCACGAGGTTGCGCACCAGCAGCTGGCCGGGTGCGGGCTCGGGCACCGCCACCTCCACGACCTCGAAGTCGGTGGGCTTGGGCTCCCCGACCGGTCGTGCCGCCAGCCGGACCTCGCGCGCCTGTGTCATGCGTCGATCCTGCCCTGTGACGGAGCCCAACCTCGATGGGGTCCGGTCACAGACAATCCGGGGGGCGGCAGGGAGGGACGCGGCGTTGTCGAACCCAGCGGCATGCGCCGTCGCCTCGTTCTGCTGCTGTCCGCCAGCCTGCTCGTCGCCGCTCCGGTGGCCTACGCGTCCGCCGGTCAGGAGCGCAGCACGCTGCGGGACGTCGAAGGCCTGCAGGTCACGATGGCGGACGAGGGCGCGCACCTCACGTGGACGGCCACGGACGCCGACGCCCGCCTCGAGGTGCTGCGCGACGGCACGCTCCTCAGCGAGCTGGCGGGCACGACGATCTCGTACGACGACGGCACGGTCAAGCCGGCGACGACGTACGAGTACCGGGTCGTGCAGGTCTCGCACGGGAAGGGCCGCAAGCTGCCGAGCCCGACCAGCATCGCCCTCACGACACCCGGCTACCAGGTGGGCGCCTCGACCCGAGACATCTCGCCCACCGGCTTCGTCAACCTCGGCGGCTTCGGCCTCGGAAACGGCACCGTCATCCCGGACGCGATCGTCGGCCGCGGCGGCTACGACCGGCAGAAGAGCGAGACCATCCGCGCCCGCGCCACCGTCATCGACGACGGCAAGACCGCCATCGCGATCGCCAACATCGAGACGCAGGGGTTCTTCGCGGCCTACCAGAACGGGCCCTGGGGCCTGCAGGACATGGCCGCGCAGGTGGCCAAGGACATCCCCGGCCTGCCCGCCGGCAACATCCTCATCGCCTCCGACCACACCCACTCGGGCCCGGACACGATCGGTGTCTGGGGCGGTGTCGCGGAGGAGTACTTCGCGTTCATCAAGGCGCAGACGGTCGCCGCGATCGAAGAGGCCTATGCGAGCCGCGGGTTCGCGAACGTCGTCGCCGGCGAGAGCGACGCCTCCGACCTCGTCTACAACCAGTCGTGCACCGAGGCGCTCAACCAGTCCAAGCAGCCGGACTACCCGGGTCCGGAGGTCTGCGCCACGCCCGGCAAGGACGGCCTGTTCCGCGTGCTGCGCGCGACCGCCCCGAGCGGCCGGGTGCTGCTGACGTTCGCCGCCTACGCGGCGCACGCGACGGCCGGTGGCGGCGACGGCGTCCACGGCGACTGGCCGCAGTTCCTGTCCGACGCCATGACGGCGGACTTCGGCGGCACCGGCATCGCGATGGTCGGCGCCCTCGGCGGCACGCAGCCCTGCCGTACCGCCTGCGCGTTCACCAAGCCCAGCAACCCGGGCTACAACATCGCCGAGCGCAAGGCCGCCTACCTCGCCAACTACGGCGCCCACGTCAAGGCCGCGCTGGCGACCGCGACTCCGGTGACCGGTCCTGTCGGCGCGAAGCAGCAGTTCATCCGCGAGGCGATCACCGGTCCGGCTGTCACGGCCCTGTTCGCCGCCGGCCACTACTTCGGCACCGGGATCCTGCGCAGCCACGAGGCGCCGTGGGCCACCGGACCGACCATCCGCACGGTGGCGTCGGCGATCCGCATCGGCGACGTCGCCATCATCGGCACGCCGGGTGAGGGCTTCCCGCGCATCGGCCAGGACGTCCGCGACGGGCTGCAGGGCGAGAAGATGGTCATCCAGCTCGGCCTCGCCAACGACCAGGTCGGCTACCTCATCGCGCCTACGGCGTACGTGCCTGTCATCGCAGCCGAGGTGGGCGTCAACGACAACATCATCTTCAACGTCAGCCCGACCATCGGCGACCACGTCGCGTGCACCGACCTCGCGCTCGCGCTGCAGCTCGGGTTCAAGGGCAGCGCGCCGGCTCAGTGCGCGGCGCTCACGGCCACCGACGGGCTCGACCCCGTCGTGTCTAGCGTTCCGGTCGGTGGCGCCTACGTCCCCGGAAGTCCGGCCGGCGCTTCTGCAGGAAAGCGTTGACCCCCTCGGCGTACTCGCCGCTCGTCCACGACTGCTCGTAGAGCGCCTGCACCTCGGCGTCCTCGTCCAGCCGGCCGTGCGCGGCCCGCGAGACCAGCTCCTTGCCGCCGGTGAGGGAGATGCGCGCGCGGCTGCTCAGGGTGGCTGCGAGGGCGTACGCCCGCTCCTCCACGGCCTCGGGCGCCAGCACCTCGTGGACCAGGCCGATGTGGAGCGCCTGCTCCGCGTCGAGCAGGTCACCGGTCAGCAGGATCCAGCGCGCCCACGCCGCGCCGACCGTCTCCACCAGCCGGGCGGTCGACTCCAGCGCGTAGACGATCCCGAGCTTCGCCGGGGTGACGCCGAACCGGCTGGTCGTGTCGCACACCCGCAGGTCGCAGGAGACGGCGACCTGCGTGCCGCCGCCGATCGCGAACCCCTGCACCAGCGCGATCGTCGGCTTCGGAAAGCGGATCAGCGCCCCCTCCCCCGCCTTCACCGCGTCGCTGTAGGCACGAGCGCCCTCGGGCTCCGCGCGCAGGGTGGGGAACTCGGCCACATCGGCGCCGGCCGAGAACGGCCCGCCCGGCGTGCCGCGCAGGACGACCACGTCGACGTCGTCGTCCTCGGCCAGCTCGGGCATCAGCCGGCCGAAGCCCTGCCACATCGCGTACGAGATCGCGTTGTGTTTGCCAGGCCGGTCCATCCGGATCGTGACGACCCCGCCGTCGCGTGTCACCACCAGGCCCTCGACGTCGTCCACCGGGGCATTGTGGGGTAGGCACCAGGCGTGGACGGCGACGGGTGGCGCCGGTGCGACCTCGGGCACCGGCACTGGGGCAGATACGGAGCCGCCGGGCTGCTCGTGGTCGCGCCCGGGCCGCAGGTCCTCATGCAGCACCGCGCGCCGTGGAGCCACGGCGGCGACACCTGGGGCGTCCCCGGCGGCGCGCGCGGATGGGCGGAGTCGGCCGTCGAGGCGGCGCTGCGCGAGACGGCCGAGGAGACGGCGCTGGACGTCGCACGGGTGCGCGTTGTCGGCCGGCACGTGGACGACCACGGCTCGTGGTCGTACGTGACCGTCCTCGCCGAGGTGGATGCTGCCCTGCCGGTGGAGCCCGAGCGGGAGAGCGTCGACGTGCGCTGGGTCCCGCTGCCGGAGGTGGACCTGCTGCCGCTGCACCACGGCTTCGCGGCGACCTGGCCGCTGCTGCGCCCTCGGCTGCCGGCTGCCTAGCTGGCGGTCTCGGCGACCAGCGAGGCGGTCACGGCCGGCAGGTCTCCGTCGTTCTCCAGCGCGACCGCGCGCTGCCGCTTGGCCGACGTGCCGCGTGCCAGCGCCTGGTCCGTGAGCGCCTCGACCTCGTCCCAGTCGCCGAGCTCCTCGAGGTCGTCGCGCAGCCGGGTCAGGAGCTGGCGCACCACGTCGGCGGCGGGTCGCAGCTCGTGCGCCCGCGCGTCGAGCAGGCACTCCTCGAGCCCGAACCGGGCGGCTCGCCAGCGGGCCGCCCGGACCACCTCGCCGCGCACCGGCGGCAGCTGCTCGCCGCGCTCGGCGTCCGCGGCCGCCACCCGTACGAGCGACCGGGCGAGGGCGGCGTGCAGCACGACGTCGTCGAGCAACGGGCACGTGTCGGCAACGCGCACCTCCAGCGTCGGGAACTTCGTCGACGGCCGGACGTCCCAGTACAGGTGGCTCGCGTCGTCGATCATCCCGGCCGTCACCAGGTCGGCGACCAGCTCGTCGTACGCCGCCTTGCTGCCGAAGGCGTCCGGCATCCCGGTGACGGGCCAGCGGCCGAACCACTGCGTCCGGTAGCTCGCGTAGCCGGTGTCGACGCCCTCCCAGTACGGCGAGCTGCCGGACAGCGCGAGCAGCACGGGCAGGTCGGCGCGCAGGTGGTCCATCGTCCGGACGGCCAGCTCGGGCGAGGCGACGCTGACGTGCACGTGGCAGCCGGTGATCATCTGCTGCAGGGCGAGCAGACCCCACCGCTCGAACAGCGACAGGTACCGCTCGCCGACCGTCAGCCGCTGCTCGTGCCAGGTGCCGGTGGGGTGCGTGCCCGCGGCGAGGATCCGGCAGCCCTGCTGGCGGGCGGCGTCGTCGGCAGCACGCCGGATGCGCGACAGGTGGCTGCGCACCTCGGCGAGGGTGGTGCAGACCGGCGTCGCGATCTCGAGCTGGCTGGTCGAGATCTCGCCTTGCGCCTGATCGCCGAGCACGCCGATGGCGGTGGTGACGACCTCGGGCATGTCAGCGAGCTCGTACGTCTCCGCATCGACGAGGTGGTACTCCTCCTCGACGCCCAACGTGCCCCCCGTCTGCGTCACCCCGGAAGGCTATCTGGCAACGTGTCCAAGCCAAGCTGACGACGACAGGGGTGCAGTGAGCGAGCAGGAAGCGGCGGAGATCGCACGCGAGCAGGAGCTCGTGGACGCGGCGCTCGCCCGGCTCGACGTGCTGCGCGCGGAGACCGCCGCGGCCGAGGACGAGGGGTTGCGCGGCAGCGGCGGCTCGCCGCAGGCGGTGTACGAGCGGGACGTGACGGTCCTGCACTTCGCCGGCCGGCGCGCGGTCCTCGACGCGGCCGGCGACGGGCTGGTCTTCGGGCGGCTGGACCGCCAGGACGGCACCGTCCACCACATCGGCCGCGTCGGTGTGCGTACGGAGGACCAGCACCCGCTGGTCGTCGACTGGCGCGCCCCGGCGGCCGCCGCGTTCTACCGGGCCACGGCGGCGCAACCGGACGACGTGGTCCGCCGCCGCACGATCAGCTGCCGGATGGACAGGGTCGTCGCGGTCGAGGACGAGCTGCTGTCGCCGGCAGACGCGGACCGACTGGTGGGCACGACCGTGGTGGGTGACGGCGCGTTCCTCGCGGCGCTGTCGAAGGAGCGCACCGGCCGGATGCGCGACATCGTCGCAACGATCCAGCGCGAGCAGGACGAGGCAGTCCGCGCGCCGGACGATGGCCTGCTGGTGGTGACCGGCGGCCCGGGTACGGGCAAGACGGCCGTCGCCCTACACCGCGTCGCCTACCTCATGTACACGCACCGGGACCGGTTCTCCCGCCGCGGCGTGCTCGTGGTCGGGCCGTCTCCGGTCTTCGTCGACTACGTCAGCCAAGTGCTGCCGACCCTCGGCGAGACCAGCGTCCGGCTGGTGTCGCTGGAGACGCTGGTGCCCGACGTGCAGGTCGCGGCGCGCGACACGCCGGAGGCGGCGGCGGTGAAAGGCTCACTGCGGATGGCCGAGCTGCTGCGCAAGGCGGTGCGCGCCGCCGGTCGCCCCCGTACGCAGGGCATGACCGTCGTCTTCCGCGGCCGCTCGCTGACGGTGTCCGGCCGCGAGCAGGCGCAGCGCCGGTCGCAACTGGAGCGCTCTCCGAAGGCGCACAACTCGCTGCACGGGCAGGCCCGGACGGCGCTGGTCAACCTCGTGGTGCGCGCCTGGATCCGGCACGCGGACGCCGAGGACTGGTCGGAGCGGGCGAAGGACGACCTGCGCGAGGAGGCCGCCCACGACCTGCGCGAGGACCCGGCGTTCGAGGCGGCGCTGCAGGCGTTCTGGCCGGTGCTGACGCCGGCGGAGGTGTTCGCCGCGCTGCGGTCATCCCTGCCACGCGGGGTGCTGTCCGACGACGAGGCCTCGCTGCTGCAGGCGTCGTGGCAGGACGGCGTCACCCCCGCGGACGCGGCGCTGCTCGACGAGCTCGACGAGCTGCTGGGCGACCCGCCCGCGCCGCCCGAGCCGGAGGACGAGGAGCCGCCGCCGGACGACTACGGCGAGGTGACGACCTTCGCGGACCGGACCTTCCGCGCGCGTCGGGACCTGTCGGCGGACGAGTCGCACCGCGACTACGCGCACGTCGTCGTCGACGAGGCGCAGGACGTGTCGCCGATGCAGTGGCGGGCGCTGGGGCGGCGGGCGCGCTCGGGCACGTGGACCGTCGTCGGCGACTGGGCGCAGTCGGTCTGGCCGGACCCGGCCGAGACCGCTGCCGCCGTGGACGCCGTCGCCGGCAAGCGGCGGGTGCGCCGGCACGAGCTGACGACCAACTACCGGACGTCGACCGAGATCGCCGACCTGGCGGCCGAGGTGCTCGCACTGATCGACCCGTCGGCAACGCCGCCGGCAGCGGTGCGCTCGACCGGGAACCCGCCGGTCGTCCGTACCTCCGCCGACCTCACCTCCGCGGTGCCGGCCGCCGTCGAGGAGGTGCTCGCGCAGGTCACCGGCGTCGTCGGCGTCGTCGCGACCGCCGCCGACGTGGACGGACTGCGCGCGGTCGTCACCGATCCGCGGGTGCAGGTGCTCGACACGTGGCAGGCGAAGGGGATGGAGTTCGACGGCTGCGTCGTGGTGTCGCCGGAGCGGATCGCAGTGGAGACCGCGGCCGGGCTGCGGTCGCTCTACGTCGCGGTCACCCGCGCCACCCAGCGGCTCGTCGTCCTCACGGAGGCCGACCGCCCCTGGTGAACGCGGGTCTCACAGCGGCTTCACACCACGCGGTGTCTGATGGACGCCATGAGCCCCGCACGCAAGCCCGAGGACCCCAGCGCGTCGCTCGAGCGCGCGCTCATGGAGGTCAAGAAGGTCGTCGTCGGCCAGGACCGCATGGTCGAGCGGATCCTCGTCGCCCTGCTGGCCCGCGGGCACTGCCTGCTGGAGGGTGTGCCCGGCGTCGCGAAGTCGCTCGCCGTCGACACCCTCGCCCGCGTCGTCGGCGGCTCGTCCGTACGCCTGCAGTTCACGCCCGACCTCGTCCCGTCCGACATCGTCGGCACCCGCATCTACCGGCCGAGCCGCGAGGCGTTCGACGTCGAGCTCGGGCCGGTCTTCGCGAACCTCGTCCTCGCCGACGAGATCAACCGCGCGCCGGCGAAGGTGCAGTCCGCCCTGCTGGAGGTCATGCAGGAGCGGCAGGTGTCGATCGGCGGCACGACGTACCCGCTCCCCGTCCCGTTCCTCGTCCTCGCCACGCAGAACCCGATCGAGAGCGAGGGCGTCTACCCGTTGCCGGAGGCCCAGCGCGACCGGTTCCTGCTGAAGGTCACCGTCGGGCACCCGTCGATGAGCGAGGAGATGGAGATCGTCCGGCGGATGGCCGTCGACCCGCCGCGGGCCGAGCAGGTCCTGAGCCTGGAGCAGCTCGTCGCGCTGCAGGCGCAGGTGGACCAGGTGTTCGTCCACCACGCGGTCGCCGAGTTCGCCGTCCGGCTCGTCATGGCGACCCGCGACCCGGCCCCGTGGGGCGCACCCGAGGTGGCGCCGATGCTCGCCCACGGCGCCTCACCGCGCGGCAGCCTCGGGCTGGTCCAGGGCGCTCGCGCGCTGGCGACCCTGCGCGGTCGCACGTACGTGCTGCCGCAGGACGTGTCCGACCTCGCCGTCGACGTGCTGTCGCACCGGCTCGTGCTCACCTACGAGGCGCTCGCGGACGGCATCGCCGCCCCGAGCCTGGTCGACCGCGTGCTGCAGGTCGTCCAGCCGCCGCAGGTCTCGCCGAGCCAGCTGGCCGAAGGCGCCGCGTGAGCTCACCGGAGGCAGCCCGACGGCTGCGGCTCGACGTCGCCCGCCGGCTCGACGGGCTGCTGTCCGGCGACCACCTGGGTTACCTGCTCGGTCCGGGTACGGAGAACGCCGAGGCGCGGCTGTACGCGCCCGGCGACGACGTTCGCCGGATCGACTGGGCCGTGACCGCCCGCACCGGCGACACCCACGTCCGCGACGCCATCGCCGAGCGCGAGCTGGAGACGACGCTGCTGGTCGACCTCACCGCCTCCATGTCGTTCGGCACCGTCCGGTCGGAGAAGCGCGACCTAGCGCTGACCGTCACGGCGGCCGTGATGCACCTGGCCGGCGGAGGTGGGAACCGCGTCGGTGCGATCGTGCTCGGCGAGCAGCTGCACCGGCTGCCGCCGCGCGGCGGCCGCGACGCGCAGCTCGCCCTGCTGCACCGGCTGCTCGGCGAGCCGCGCGCAGAGGGCGCCGGGCTGGACCTCGCCACCGGCCTCGCCGCTGTGCTCAACCCGCCGCGTCGGCGCGGCCTGGTCGTCGTCCTGTCCGACCTGCTGGGTCCGCTGGGTGAGCCCGCCTGGGCACGCCCGCTGCGGATGCTGGCCGGCCGGCACGACGTCGTCGTCGCGGAGGTGGTCGACCCCCGGGAGCTGACCCTGCCGGACGTCGGCGTGCTGCGGCTCGTCGACCCGGAGACCGGCCGACACCTAGAGGTCCAGACACGGTCGAAGGCGTTGCGCGAGCGGTACGCCAGGGCCGCGGCCGAGCGCCGCGACGCGCACGCGGCTGCCGTCCGCCGGGCCGGCGCCGGGCACGTCGTGC
>JAODNS010000180.1 GCA_025465145.1 Frankiales bacterium | reverse complement strand
CGTGCCGTCGCGCGCACGCCGCGCCCGCAGCCGGCGGTACGCCCGGCCGCCGTGGCCCGGAACTCCGCGACCTCGGCACCTCGGGACCTGTCCGACCTGCTGCCCGGGTGGAGCGTGCTGGGGGCGTAGCGGCGCCTGCAGAACGAGGGAGCGGCGGCACCCCGAGGGGTACCGCCGCTCCTGTACGTCGGGCGCTAGGTGTAGCGACCAAGGACGTTGTTCACGCGGCGAGGCGGCTGATGGGTGGTTTGCCGCCGAGTGAGTCGTGGCCGCGGACAGTGTTGTAGAAGATCAGGAAGTCGGCCAGGGCTGCGGTGCGGTCGTCGTTGCTGGTCCCGCTCTGGCGGTAGGCCCAGCGGTCTTGCAGGGTGCGGTTGAAGCGTTCGGCCTTGCCGTTGGTCCAGGGGCAGTCGGGCTTGATGTAGCGGCGCTTGATCTGCAGCGCGGTGCAGACGTCAGGCCAGTCTTGGCTGATCTTGTAGTTCTTGGCGTTGTCGGTCAGGACCCGGCGGATCGCGACGCCGTGCTGGCGGAACCAGAGCACTGCGCGGTGCAGGAAGGCGGCGCAGGTGGTTCTTCGTTCGTCGCCGAAGACCTCGGCGTAGGCCAGGCGGGTGTGGTCATCGACGGCGACGTGCACGTAGTCCCAGCCGTTGTCGCGGCCACGGACGTCCTCGCTGCGACCGTGCGCGCGGTGCCCGCCGCCGGGCGGGATCTTCCCGAGTTTCTTGACGTCGATGTGCAGCAACGACCCTGGCCTGTCGTGCTCGTAGCGGCGCTCGCTGTGCCGGCGGCCGCGCAGCAGCTCACCGGTGACCCGGTCGATATCGGCCAGGTGCGGCATCCGAGCGCGGCGCAGCACCGCACCGATCGTGCTGGCCGGGACGCCGGTCGACAACGACAGCTCACGGGCGCCGACATGCTCAGCGACCCGCGCAGCGATGATCTTCTGCGTCAGTTCGACGCTCACCTGTCGCGGGCTCGTCCGCGGCCTTGACGAGCGATCGATCAGGCCCGCCTCGCCCTCAGCCCGCCAGCGCCGCACCCACTTGTAGACGCTGGTGCGACTGACGTGGAACTGCTTGGCGACCTCACCCGGCTCGTGACCGGCCAGGACCATCTCGACGAGCTTGCGACGGCCGTACGGAGTCAGGCGAGCATTACGGTGCGACACGGGACCTCCGGTGCGAGTAGTGACCTAGACAGCGCCACTCCTGCCGGAGGCCCCGCCCTACTTCAAGCCGCCACGCCGACTGTCAACAACGTCACTGGTCGCTACATCTAGCCGGGCGTGCGGCGGCGGCGCAGGGCGAGCGCGACGAACAGGCCGAGCAGGGCGATCAGCGCCACGGGCGCGGCCGGGGAGCGGTAGAACGGCCGGCTGTCCGCGACCGCGCGGGTCGCCGTGTCCACCGTGGCCGGAGCCGTGCTGCCCTCAGCAACCGGTCGCGGAGCCGCAGCGGACGGTGCCGCCGCGGCCGGCGGAGCGCCCGCCGCCGTGCCGGTGCGGGTGGTGCCGTCCTCGGACGTCAGGGTCGCCTTGCCCGGGAGCACGATCCGGTAGACGCCGCGGCCGTACGACGCCGCGATCAGCTCCTTGCTGTTGCGCGGGCTCTTGTTGAGCCGGAACACCGGCGCGCGCGGCAGGTTGCGGCCGAGGACGGTGAAGCTGCCCCCGTTGGTCGTCTTCGCGAAGTAGACGCCCAGGTCGTTGGCGACGACCAGGCCGCCGTCGAACGGGAAGGCGTCGTCGGCGCCGATGTCCGGCAGGTTCCCGGAGATGTCCTTGAACGTCTCGCCCGCGTCGGTCGACTTGTAGACGTGGCCCTTGCCGACCTTGCTGACGTCGTCGCCGAGGGAGCCCGGCGGGATCCAGCGCCGGCCGTAGCCGCCGAGCGTCACGTACACGGTGCGCGCGTTCTTCGGGTCGATCCGCACCGAGTTGATGTAGCGCTTGGGCAGGCCCTTGGCCTTCGCGATGTGCCAGCCGTCGGTGCTGCCGGCCTTCGCCGGTTTGCTGCCGCCGACGTTCGTCGCGATGCCGCTGCCGAACGGCACACCGCCGGTGACGATGTCGCAGAAGCCGCAGTAGCCGACGTAGGTCGCCTGGTCCCGCGTGTCCACGGCGGACAGCTGGTTGTCGGGGTTGCCGGCGGCGCGGTCGGCCGTGGCACCGGCGACGCCGGGCTGGGTGCGGGTGCCGAGGTCGAACACCTTGCTCCAGGTGTCGCCCGTGACGGCCTGGCCCTTCGTCGTCTCGAAGACCTGGCGGCCACCGATGGCGAGGTGCTTCGGGTTCGTCTCGTCCATCACGAACGGCGTCCCGAACAGGGCCGAGGTCATACCGGTCGGGATCTTGTTCGTCCACGACTTGCCGCCGTCGGTCGTGACGCGGATGTCGCCGCCGGTGTACTCCTCCCACCACACGTTGCTGTTCTCCGGGTCGATGGCGACGAAGAAGCCGTCACCGCCGTAGGCCATGATCTGCTTGCCGCTCGGCGTGATGACCGCGGAGCCGTTGTCCTGCAGGCCCATCACCGCCGTCCCGTCGAGCGCCATCGCGGCGTCGTACGGGAGCAGCGTGTTGAAGCCGTTGTTGTCGCCGTTGCCCCAGCCGTCGTTGGTCAGGGCCTGGCCGGCCTTCAGCACTTGCTTGTACGCGCCGCCGTCGTTGCCGGCGACGAGGGTGACGCCGCCGCTGCCGGTGGGGACCCACATGCCGGCGTGCTGGTCGGGGTGCGTTGTGCTGCCCTGCGGCTTCGTCGGGTCCGCGGCGAACGGGCAGTAGCCCTGCAGCGTCGGGACGATGAGCCCGCCGCACGCGTTGCCGGAGAAGTAGCGGCCGGCGACGGTGTAGCGGCCGGTGTTGGGCACCAGCGGGATCGCGCCCGGGCCCTGCCAGACCTCTTCGAGGCCGAAGGCGATGCGCCCCGGGATGCCGGCCTCGTCCTGGACCGTCGGGTCCACGGAGATCCACTCGTTGTACCAGGACTGGATGCCCGGTGCGTAGGTCGCGCCCTGGGCCCCCTGCAGCGCGCTGCCGCTGCCCGGCAGCGCGAGCTGCGTGGCGTCGGCAAGCTTGGTCCACGTCTTGCCGAAGTCCTTGGAGCCGTACAGGCCGTTCAGGACGGTGTTCTGCAGCACGGCCGCGGCGGCGGTCGAACCGCCGGTCGCGTCGGGCAGGTCGAGCGTCGTCGCGCCCTTGTTGAACTTCTTGGCGTCCTGGACCACGGCGTAGACGTAGTCGTGCAGCTGGCGGGAGCCCTGCGCGACGGTCAGCGCGGTGCGGCCGACCACGTCGTTGGCCGCGAACCCGGCCGGGGCGCTGACGTAGCGGAACGAGCCGGGCGCGCCGGTGGCGGAGGTGTACAGGCCGTTGCGCGGCGACTGCGGCTTGCCCAGGGCGTTCGGCTTCTGGCCCGCGCGCCAGCCGACCGCCGCCAGCACGGCGCCGCCCTTGCTCCCGTCGCGCTCCGACGGGCGTACGACGACGTCGGTGACGATGTTCGCGAAGAAGCAGGTCGGCTTCGCGACGTCGGTGCAGGTGGTCGGCAGGACGACGTTCTTGAACGTCCGGCCGGCGTCGGCCGACCGGTACAGGCCCTTGCTGGTCGCGGCGTACACCGTCGTGGGCCTGGCCGGGTCGAAGCCGAACGAGAACGTCAGCGTCCCGGCGGGCACGCCACTGGAGCGGGCCCATGCCTTGCCGCCGTTGGTCGTGCGGAAGATGCCCTGGCCGGAGAAGGACGAGCCGCCGAAGGCGGGGTCGCCGGTGCCGGCGAGCACGACGCCCGGCTTGAGGTAGGCCACCGCCCCGGTGATCTGCGTCGGCAGGCTCTCGCCGATCGAGCGCCACGTGCCGCCGGAGTTCGTCGTCTCCCAGATGCCGCCGTTGGCGACGGCGGCGAACCAGCGCGCGCTGTTGGCGGGGTCGCGCGACAGGTCCTCGATGCGGCCGGCGAGCTGGTGCAGGCCGAGGCCGTTCGTCCTCGTGTAGCCGGCGACGTCGCTGTGCAGCGGGCCCTTGCCGAGCGGGAGCCAGCTGCTGGCGGAGGTGCCGGCGCTCTTGCGGGCGATCGCCTCGTGCTGCGCGGTCGCGCTCTCGAGCGCGCCGGCGCGCACGGCGTAGCCGCCGGTGCTGCGGGCGGCGAGCTGCGCGGCCATGGCCTCGACCTCCTCGCGCGGCTCGGGCCGCAGCGCGGGGGCGCAGGTGCTGGTGACGCCGGCGGCGAAGTCGGCGAGCGGGACGTCCCGCTCCGTCGTCGTCCCGGGCGGGCACTCCGCGGCGGCGGGTGCGGCCGGAGCCGCCGGAGCGGCGCTGATCGCGGCGGGGGCAAGGGCGCCCGAGACGAGGCCGGCGGCCAACAGGCCGGCCGTCAGAGCTGCGGGCAGAGCGAGGGTGCGGGAGCGCACGGGTCCTCCGGGGACGTCGTTCGGGAGCGGGGTGGCAGGCGAGCAGACCAGGGTCGGGCGCACCTATGGTCGCCCGCCAGTAGGACGTTCGTCAGCAGAACCCGCGCAGAGCATGGTTCGAACGGGTGGCGAGGCACTGCCGCCACGCCCGAGTCGTCCCGATTGCTCCCGCGGTCTGACACCCGGACGACAAGCGGGTATGTCGTGCGTCACACTATCGGCGGAGGTGCCCGGCAGGAGCGCCGCCCCCTGGCGGCGAACCCTGTTCGCGAGCACCCCGACCCCTCGCCGGCCTCGGCGCGGGGCCAGCGCGATGCCGGCGTACCGGCGAGGAGGACCAGTGGCAGCCGCTACCGAGGAGTCGAGTGGGTTCGTCGACCGGATCAAGGCCCGGATCGCAGCCAGCCGCCGCGAGCGCGCGGCGACGAAGGGCTCCGGCCCGGGTCGGCTGCTGTACCTGCTGATCGCCTCGCTGCTCGTCCTCGTCGTCACGTTCGGGGCGGCCCTCGTCATGCTGTTCTCCGATCCTGACGGCAAGCAGGTGTCGCTGACCCAGCTCTCGCAGCTCGCGGCCGGTGGCCGCGTCGAGAGCGCCGTCTTCCTGGACGAGGACAGCCAGGTCGTCGCGAAGATCCGCAGCACGGAGGAGGCCACGGCCGCGCGCGCCGCCGACAAGAAGGCCGCCGCGACCAGCGTGCAGGTGGAAGGCGTGCCGGACGGTGCGGTGACGGTGCGCACCGCGTACCCGAACAACGGGGCCACGACCAACTCGACGATCCAGCTGCTGCAGGGCTCCGGCGCGACGGTCGAGGTCGACCCGCAGGCCGGGCAGGCGCGGCTGCGCACGTTCACGACGTTCCTGCTGCCGGTCCTGATCCTGGCCAACCTGTTCGGCCTGCTGTTCGTCGGCAAAGGCGGCGGCGGCGGGGCGATCGGCGAGGTCACCAACTTCGGCCGGGTCGACGACGGCAGCCGTACGGGCGGATCGAGCGTCACGTTCGCCGACGTCGGCGGTGCCGAGGAGGCCGTGACCGAGCTCGCCGAGGTGCGCGACTACCTGAAGGACCCGGCGAAGTACAAGGCGCTCGGCGCTGCCCCGCCGAAGGGCGTGCTGCTGTTCGGCCCGCCCGGGACCGGCAAGACGCTGCTGGCCAAGGCCGTCGCCGGTGAGGCCGGCGTGCCGTTCTTCTCCGTCGCCGGTGCCGAGTTCGTCGAGTCCCTCGTGGGCGTGGGCGCGGCCCGCATCCGCGACCTGTTCCGCCGCGTCAACGCGGTCGCTCCGGCCATCGTGTTCATCGACGAGCTCGACGCGGCCGGCCGCAAGCGCGGATCCGGCGGCGGTGGCGGCGGCTCCGACGAGCGCGAGCAGACCCTCAACCAGCTGCTCGTCGAGATGGACGGCTTCGACGTCACCACCGGCGTCGTCGTCATCGCGGCGACGAACCGGCCCGACATCCTCGACCCGGCGCTCATGCGCCCGGGCCGCTTCGACCGGCACATCACGGTCGAGCGTCCCGACGCCGTCGGGCGCGAGCGGATCCTGAAGATCCACGCCGGCAAGAAGCCGCTCTCCCCCGACGTCGACCTCAACCGAATCGCGTCGCGTACCCCCGGCTTCACGGGAGCCGACCTGGCGAGCGTCGTCAACGAGGCCGCCCTGCTCACCATCCGCCGCAAGGGCACGACCATCACGATGAAGGAGTTCGAGGAGGCGGTCGTCCGCGTCCTCGAGGGTCCCCAGCGCCGAGGTCAGGTCCTGACCGCGGAGGAGCGCACCCGCGCGGCCTACCACGAGATCGGTCACGTCGTCGTCGCCGCCACCCTCGGCCGGCACGAGGACGTCCACCGCGTGACGGTGCTCGGCCGCGGCCGCACCATCGCCGCCGCCACCTTCGCCGACAGCGAGGCGACCATCCTGACCAAGAGCGCGCTGCACGCCCAGCTGGTGGCGACCCTCGGCGGCATCGCGGCCGAGACGCTGGTCCTGGGCGAGGCGTCCACCGGTGGCGAGCAGGACCTCGAGCACGCCACGACGCTCGCCCGCGACATGGTCACCCGGTACGGCATGGCCGAGGAGGTCGGCCCGGTCCGCCTGCAGGTGAAGGCCGGCGAGGGCTTCCTCGGCGACGACAGCTCGCTGATCGGGCTGTCGCCGGAGACCCAGCGCGCCGTGGAGGAGGCGGTCCGCCGCCTCATCACCGAGGCGCAGTCGGAGGCCACGACGATCCTGCAGGGCCACCGCCGCGAGCTCGACACGCTCGCCGCGCGGCTCGACGCGGAGGAGACCCTGGAGGACGAGGTCCTGCAGGACGCGCTCGCGCCGCTGCTGCAGGCGATCGAGTCCGGCACGACGAGCAGCGCCGCCCCGGCCGGGCGCCGACGCACCGTCCGCACGGCGGCCGCGACCGGCACCAACGGCCGGACCAAGGCTCGCGCGACGGCGAAGTCCTGATCGTGCGCGCCGTGCGGTGGCGGGCCGCGCTCGCGGGAGCGGCGGTGCTGGCGGGGGTCGTCCCGGCGGTCGCCGCGGCGACCGCACCTCCGTTGCGCTGCCGCGACGTGATCAACGTCGGCCCGTGGCAGCGGCTGCCGATCGAGTCGTTCGCGCCGATCGAGGGCGTCGCC
>JAODNS010000296.1 GCA_025465145.1 Frankiales bacterium | reverse complement strand
CCGCCTTCGGTGCTCTGCTTGACCGGCAGCGTCAACGTCGTGTCTGAGGCCGACACGCGGACGCCCGCGAGCAACCCGGTCCACTCCGACCTGTCCACCGTCACGGCCCGAAGGTAGCCGAGGGTGCCAGGGCAGGGTTGCGACCGCCCAAGGGTGTGGATCAAGCCGCGAGCCTGAAGTACCCGCGGACGATCAGCATGGGGAAGTCGTTCAAATCCCCCCTCGGACACTCACGGCAGCTCCTGGCGAACGGCCACGGCTGCAGCGTCCACCCCGCCACCGGCTCACCCGTTCGCGTCTGTTCGTGCGACAGTGGCACTTCCGTATCGCCTGGCCGTCGGCCCCCGGCTCCCATGCAGGTCCGGTCCAAGCCCTTGGTGGCATTGTGACGGTCCTCGTACTCCCCGCCGGCACACCCGGCGGCACCGTGTCGTGCGCCTACTGCAGCGCCTCCATCCCCGTGGAGGCTTTCGCGGACCTGTCGCGGCTGCATCGCCTCGTGCGCGCCACGTGCCCCAGCTGCACCCGCGAGCTCACCATGAGCCGCCTCACCATGCTGCGGCTCAGCCGGCCACCAGGGCCATCCGCGCCCCGGCTGGCCCTCTCTGGGCGGACCGGGCGGTGAACATGCTCCCCTCCCGCCAGGACGTCGCGCGCGGCCGCCTGTTCCTGACCGGGTACGAGGCGCGCGCGTTCACCCGTCCACGCAGGTCGCCGAGCGGAAGCGTGCGGGAGTCCTGCACGCTCCCCAGCCGCGCACAGTCGGCCGGAGACGCCCGCAGACTCACCGCGCGGATGTGCGCCTCGGCCCACGTGTCCGAGGACGCGCGTGACCGCGCGGTCCTGCTGACCAGCGAGCTGGTGACGAACGCGCTCATCCACTCCACCGGCGACCAGCGGCTCACCGTCACGACCCGGTCCGGGGGCGTCCGCGTAGAGGTCGGTGACGACAGCACGGTGCTCCCCGTACTGCGCGGTCAGGACGACCAGGCGAACGGCGGACGCGGCGTGCAGCTCCTCGAGCGGTGCGCGAGCACCTGGGGCTGGCGGCTGACATCGCGCGGCAAGTGCGTCTGGTTCGACATCACCTGGACGTGAGAGCCGGCCCCGACCGCAGCGCGAGCTGTTGACCTCCCTGCTGCTCGGGCGCTGCGTCCTCACGGGACGACTGACGCTGGCGCGGCCCAGATCGGATCGGGTTCTGCCCTTGTGCGACTCCCGTTCCGGGTGGAGGTTCGGCCGTAGCGGTCGCACCCGCGGCCCGTGGGAGGGGATGTCATGACGACAGCTGACGCAAGGGCGGACAGCGAGCTCAAGGCGAAGCACCGGGTGATGTGGGGGAACGGCGACTACCCGTTGATGGTGGACACGTTCCTGCTGCCCATCGGGGAGCGTCTGGTCGAGGGCGCCGGCATCGGGCCGGACGCGCGCGTGCTGGACGTCGCCGCCGGCACCGGTAACGCCTCGGTTCCCGCGGCGCAGCGAGGCGCGCACGTGACTGCCAGCGACCTGACGCCTGCCCTGCTCGCTGCGGGGTCGCGGCGGGCCGACGCGCAGGGCCTGGACATCGAGTGGGTCGAGGCCGACGCGGAGCACCTGCCGTTCGACGACTACGCGTACGACGTCGTGATGTCGGCCATCGGCGTGATGTTCGCCCCGCACCATCAGGCGGCGGCCGACGAGCTGGTGCGGGTCTGCCGGCCTGCCGGCACGATCGCCCTGCTGAGCTGGACCCCCGAGGGCATGCTCGGCGACCTGTTCCGGACGATGAAGCCGTTCGCTGCCCCGCCGCCTCCCGGCGCCCAGCCGCCGCCGCTCTGGGGCAGCGAGGAGCACCTGACCGCGCTGTTCGGCGACCGGGTGCGGTTCCACACGTTGCGGCGGGAGACGCTCACCATCACGGCCTTTCCCCGCGGCCGCGACTACGGCGAGCACTTCAAGGCGTACTACGGACCCACGATCGCGGCGCGGAGCAACGCCGCCAAGGAAGGTCGCGCCGCAGAGTTCGACGAGGCGCTCGACCTGTTCTGCGACAACTGGAACCGCGGCACGCGGGACGCGGCCAGGTTCGAGAAGGAGTACCTGCTCGCGGTGGGCACGCGGCAGGAGTAGCGGCGCTGAACCCCGTCGATCCCGCGGTCGGGTCGGCAGCGACCTGACGCACTCGGGTGGGCACCTCGTCCGGCCCCGTAGACGCGCCCGCGGACATGCGACGCGCTAGCCAGCACCCGCAGCGCCGGACCGGCTGGCACAGCCGCGGTGAGCGGGCTCGCATCCGAGCAAGTCCGGGCCGACGGCGCGACGGCTCGGAGGCGTCGCGGGTGGGACAGTGACCACCCGCGTCCGGCAACTCCAGGAGAACCTGTGCACTCCGTCCGTCCCGCCCTCGCCCGTGCGGTCGTCGGCACCGTCCTCACGCTGCTCGCGGCGGCGCTGCTGCCGGCAGCAGCCGCGCACGCCGAGGCCGCCCCAGCGGGGTCGACCGGCAACGACGTGTCCTACCCGCAGTGCGGCAAGGCGCTGCCGACGTCCGGCTCGTTCGGCGTCGTCGGGGTCACCAACGGCGTGGCGTACTCGGCGAACCCCTGCCTGGCCGAGCAGTGGGCGTGGGCGTCGGCGAAGCAGTACGCCCCGGCGCTGTACACGAACCCGGCGAATCCGGCGCCGAGCAGCAGCCGGTACTGGCCCACGAGCGGCAGCCGGGATCCCGCGCTCTGCAAGGACGCGACGTCCACCACGGACCCCGGCTGCGCCTACGACTACGGCTGGCACGCGGCCGCGGATGCGCTGGCGACAGCACGGGCTGCTGCGCCGAACGCGGCGAGCGTCCAGTGGTGGCTCGACGTCGAGACGGCCAACACCTACAACGGCGACGGCTACAGCAACGCGGCCGACCTGCAGGGGATGGTCGACCACCTGCGCGGCCAGGGCGTGCCCTCGGTCGGCTTCTACTCGACGGCCGCGCAGTGGAACCAGATCACGGGCGGCTGGAGCACCTCGACGGACGCGAGCTACCGCACCCGCTGGGCGGACGAGTTCACACCGGCGTACCCGATGGGCGAGAGTCCCGTCTGGGTCGCGGGAACCGGATCGGTCTCCGACGCGCAGGCCCGCTGCAGCGCGGGGTTCACCGGCGCGCCCACGGTGCTGGCGCAGTACCTCGACGGCGACGTGGACGGCGACGTCGTCTGCTCCCCCGCGTCGGCGCACCAGGTGCCGTCCGTGGACGTGCAGCCATACGTTGTCACGTACGGGCAGTCGGCCACGGTCATCATCACCGGCACGCCGGGCGCGACGGTCGACCTGTACGCGCGCAAGTACCAGGGGCAGCTGGCAAAGATCCGGGACGGGCTGGTGCTCGACGGCTCGGGACGGGTCTCCGTCGTGACGCGGCCGGACATGAACCTGCGCTTCCAGGCGCGCGACCGGACCGTGGCCGAAGCCAGCAGCACCGCCGGCACCAGCGGGCTGATGACCGTGCAGAAGTACGTCTCGCTCACGGCCCGGCGCGACGGGACCCGCCGGTTCACCTTCACCGGCTCGATCAACCCGCTGCACCCGGGCGCCACCGTCAGCCTGTTCCGCAACGGCCAGGTGCTGCGCAGCGGCATCCCGGTGAGCAGCGCTCGCGTCTACTCGTACACGGCCACCTTGCCGGCGGGTACGGCGACCTTCCAGGTGCGCACCGGCTCCACCGGCTGGAACGCCGCCTCCGCCAGCCCTGCCCGGAGCGTGCGGATCTCCTAGTCCAGCTCCAGGCACAGGCAGAACGGGTGCCCGGCCGGGTCCAGCAGCACCCGGACGTGGTCGTTCGGCTGGTGCTCGGCCAGCGTCGCGCCGAGCTCCAGCGCCTCGCCGACCGCCTGTGTGGCCGCCGGCCGACGGGCGTCAGCGCCCGATGATGCACCTGGACTTCCAGGTCGGTGATCTCGAGGGGGAACACCAGGAACGCGCCCGCTGCGGCGAGCACGGTCGTGCCCGGCTCCTCGTGCACCACCGGCCAGTCGAGCAGCGCGGCGTAGAACCGCCCGAGCGCCGCCGGGTCCGGAGCCTCGAGGGCGGGACCCCACCACATGCCTGCTGCGCGTGATCCCATCGGCGGAACCCTGCCACACGGCGACCAGAGAGTTGCTGTGCGACCGGATGGGCGCCGGTAGCCCCGTCGGCTGGCGCTGTCGTCCCCCGATCGGGTGATCGGCCGCTCGCGCTGCCCGCCGACGTCTGCGGGGAACCCCTCCCTCAGCGCCGGAGCCGATGCATGGACGCACGTACGGCGACCCTCCCGCTCGAGCACGTGGTGCACATCTACGACACCGACGAGGCCCTGGCCCGCTGCGTCACCGCGTTCATCACCCCGGGGCTCACCCACGAGGCGGCGTTGGTCGTCGCCACCCCCGAGCATCGCGCGCTGTTCCGCCGGTCGCTCGAGCGCCGCGGCGCCGACGTGGCCGAGTTGGAGCAGGCAGGGCGCTACGCGGCGCTCGACGCCGAGACGACCCTTAGTCGCTTCTTCTCCGGCGGGCAGGTCGACCCGGACGGGTTCGACGCGGCGGTGGCGCGACCGCTGCGGGCGCTCGCCGATGCGCATGGCCGCGTGTCCGTCTACGGGGAGATGGTCGCGTGCCTGTGGGGACGCGGCGACGCCGCGAGCGCCCTCGAGCTCGAGGAGCTGTGGAACGGGCTGGCCGGCCAGGTCGAGTTCCGGCTCTGCTGCGCCTACCCCGTCAGCGCCATCGGCGCCGCGCCGGTCGCCGATGTGGACAGCATGTTCGGCACGCACAGCGACGTCTGGGCCTAACCGGCAGGGGTCACCACCGCGAGCAGCTGGTCGACCCTGACCTGCTCCCCCGTCCGCGCACGCAGCTCGGACACGACGCCGTCGTGCGGCGCGGTCAGCGTGTGCTCCATCTTCATGGCCTCGACGACCAGCAGCGGCTGCCCGGCGGTCACCGCGTCGCCGTCGGCCACCCGCACGGCAACGACGCTGCCGGGCATGGGCGACAGCACGTCGCCCGAGTGCACGGCGGCCACGCCCTTCTTGCCGATGCGAGCCGCCTCGCTGATGGCCCATGCGGCGCCGTCACGGCCCAGCCAGAGGACGTCGCCGGCCTGCGCGGTGAGGAACATCGTCGTCCGGCCGGCGACCGTCAGGTCCAGCTCAGGCCCGCAGGTCGCTGACGTGACGGAGACCGGGTCGGCGTCGTCCACCCGCACCTCGAGCCCTGCCGTCGTACGGCGAGCGCCCACCGTGTGCCGGGCGCCGGCGACGAGGACATCCCAGGTGGACCACGCCGGGCCGGTCGGGCGCCAGCCGGTCGGCAGCTCCCACGGGTCGGCGGACGCGGCGTCCGGCGTCAGCGCGGTCAGCCGCGCCGCGGCGTAGGCGACCAGCGCCTCCGGCGGGACGGGTACGTCGACAAGGCCGTCCAGCGCGCGCTCGACCAGGCCGGTGTCGAGCCGGCCCGCCTGCACGTCCGGGTGGGCAAGCAGCGCGCGCAGGAAGGCGGTGTTGGTGCCCACGCCGAGGACGGCGGTACGCGCGAGGGCAGCGTCGAGGCGGGCCAGGGCGGTCGGCCGGTCCTCGCCCCAGGCGATGACCTTGGACAGCATGGGGTCGTACGTGGTGCCGACGACACCGCCCTCGACCAGCGAGGAGTCGACGCGGACGCCGTCCCCGGACGGCTCGCGCACCAGCAGCGCGCGGCCACCCGTCGGCAGGAAGCCCTTCGTCGGGTCCTCTGCGTAGACGCGCACCTCGACGGCATGGCCGGTGAGCCGGACGTCCGCCTGCCCCAGCCGCAGCGGCAGCCCGGCAGCGACCCGTACCTGCTCCTCGACCAGGTCGACGCCGGTCACCAGCTCGGTCACCGGGTGCTCGACCTGTAGGCGGGTGTTCATCTCCATGAAGAAGAACTCGTCCGGCCGGTCCGCGCTGACGATGAACTCCACGGTGCCGGCGCCGGTGTAGCCGACGGCGCGCGCCGTCTCGACAGCGGACGCGCCGATGCGCGCCCGGGTCGGCTCGTCCAGCAGCGCCGAGGGCGCCTCCTCGACGACCTTCTGGTGGCGGCGCTGCAGGGAGCACTCGCGTTCGCCCAGGTGGATGACCGTCCCGTGTGCGTCGGCCAGCACCTGGACCTCGATGTGCCTGGGGTTGCTGACGAAGCGCTCCAGGAACAGCGTGTCGTCGCCGAACGAGGAGGCCGCCTCACGCCGCGCAGCCGCGATGGCGTCGGCCAGTGCGGCGGCTTCCGTCACCAGGTGCATGCCCTTCCCGCCACCGCCCGCGGAGGGCTTGATGAGGACCGGGAAGCCCACCTCCTCGGCATTGGCGGCGAGGTCGTCGTCCGTCATGCCGGGCTCGGTGCGGCCGGGTACGACGGGGACGCCCGCTGCCGACACGGTCTGCTTCGCCCGGATCTTGTCGCCCATGACCTCGACCGCGTTCACCGGCGGGCCCATGAAGACGATGCCGGCGGCCGCGAGGGCGCGGGCGAAGTCGGCGTTCTCGGCGAGGAACCCGTAGCCGGGGTGCACCGCCTCGGCGCCGGTCTCCTTGCACACCTGGAGGATCCGCTCGATCGACAGGTAGCTCTCCCGCGCGGGCGCGGGTCCCAGCCGCACCGCGATGTCGGCCTCGAGGACGTGGCGCGCCCCCGCGTCGGCGTCGCTGTAGACGGCGACGCTGCGGATGCCCATGGCGCGCAGCGTCCGGATCACGCGGCAGGCGATCTCGCCGCGGTTGGCGACGAGGACGGTCTTGAACATCTCGCTCACATCCGGAAGACGCCGTAGCGCACGGGCTCGAGCGACGCGTTGGCCGCGGCGGACAGGGCGAGGCCGACCAGCAGCCGGGTGTGGCGCGGATCGATGACCCCGTCGTCCCAGAGCCGCGCCGTCGAGTAGTACGGGTTGCCCTGCTCCTCGTACTGCTGACGCACCTCCGCCTGCAGCGCCTCGACGTCCGTGCCCTCCTTGGCGACGGCGCCGAGGACCTGCGCGGCCTGCTCGCCGCCCATGACAGAGATGCGCGCGTTCGGCCACATCCACAGGAACCGGGGCGAGTACGCGCGGCCGCACATCGAGTAGTTGCCGGCGCCGAACGAGCCGCCGATGACGACCGTCAGCTTGGGCACCCGAGCCGTCGCGACGGCGGTCACCATCTTGGCGCCGTGCTTGGCGATGCCGCCTGCCTCGTACTCGCGACCGACCATGAAGCCGGTGATGTTCTGCAGGAACAGCAGCGGGATCGACCGCTGGTCGCACAGCTCGATGAAGTGCGCGCCCTTCAGGGCCGACTCGCCGAAGAGCACGCCGTTGTTGGCGATGATCCCGACCGGGTGGCCGTGGACGTGCGCGGTGCCGGTGACGAGCGTCGGGCCGTACTCCTTCTTGAACTCCAGGAACCGGCTGCCGTCGACGAGGCGCGCGATGACCTCGCGGACGTCGTACGGCGTGCGCGCGTCGGCGGGCAGGACCGAGAGCAGCTCGTCGGCGTCGAACGCAGGCTCCTCGACGGGCTGGCGCTGCCACGGCGCCGCCGTCCGCGGCCCGAGGGTGGACACGATGCTGCGGACGATCTGCAGCGCGTGGACGTCGTCGTCGGCGAGGTGGTCGGTGACTCCGGAGGTCTTGCTGTGCAGCAGGCCGCCGCCGAGGTCCTCGGCGGACACCACCTCACCGGTTGCCGCCTTCACCAGTGGCGGACCGCCGAGGAAGATGGTGCCCTGGTCGCGCACGATGACGGCCTCGTCGGCCATCGCCGGGACGTAGGCGCCGCCGGCCGTGCAGGAGCCGAGGACCGCGGCGATCTGCGGGATGCCCCGTGCGGACAGGTTGGCCTGGTTGAAGAAGATCCGGCCGAAGTGGTCGCGGTCCGGGAACACCTCGTCCTGCCGCGGCAGGAAGGCGCCGCCGGAGTCGACGAGGTAGACGCAGGGCAGCGCGTTGTGCAGCGCCACCTCCTGCGCGCGCAGGTGCTTCTTGACCGTCATCGGGTAGTACGTGCCGCCCTTGACGGTCGCGTCGTTCGCGACGATGACGCACTCGCGGCCGGCCACCCGGCCGACGCCGGTGATGACGCCGGCGCCCGGCGCCTCGCCGTCGTACATCCCGTCCGCGGCCAGCGGGCTCAGCTCGAGCAGCGCGCTCCCCCGGTCCAGCAGGGCGTCGACGCGCTCGCGAGGCAGCAGCTTGCCGCGCGAGCGGTGCCGCTCGCGCGACTTCTCCGACCCGCCAAGGGCAGCGGTGGCGAGCTTGCTCTGCAGCTCGTCCACCAGCGCCGCCATCGCGGCACGGTTGCGGGCGGCGTCGCCCGAGCCGGCGTCGTGCCGGCTCTGCAGGACAGGCGGTCGTGCCGTCACACCTTGCTCCCGTGGTGAGTGATCCCTAACATCAAGTTAGCGGTCCGTAACAAGTGATGTCCAGGGAGGCAGCGGTGACGACGGCGACCCGGATGCCGACAGCCGACCGGCGGGTGCAGATCCGCAGCGCAGCTGCGCGCCTGTTCGCGACGCGCGGCTTCCACGGCGTGACGATCGAGGACATCGGCGTCTCGTGCGGGATCAGCGGCCCGGCGGTATACCGGCACTTCTCCAGCAAGGATGCGCTGCTGGCCGACCTGCTCGGCGGCATCAGCGAGCACCTGGTGGCAGGCGGACGACGGGAGGCCGCGACGGGCGACGACGTCCTGCGCCGGCTGGTCGACTTCCACCTGGACTTCTCGCTCGACCACCCGGACCTCATCCGCGTCCAGGACCGGGACCTGGCCAACCTCGGCGACCGGGGCCGCCGCGTCCGCCGGCTGCAGCGGGCCTATGTGGACGTGTGGGTGGAGGCGCTCCAGGCTGGGCTGCCGGATCTGGACGAGGCGACCGCGCGGGCACGGGCGCACGCCGCCTTCGGGCTGCTCAACTCCACGCCGCACAGCGCCGCCGGGCGCGACCGGGACGCGATGCGCCAGCTCTTGCGCGCGATGGCGCTCGCCGCCCTGACTGCTCCGGCCTGAGGTCACCGGCAGCAGTGCGGTTCCGGCCACGCGCGCACCCTACGGTGCCGGTTGTGGAGTTTTCTGAGGTCGTCCGCCGCCGTCGCATGGTCCGCCACTACAGCGACCGGCCGCTGCCGGACGAGGTGGTCGAACGGGTGCTGGCCAACGCGCTGCGCGCCCCATCGGCCGGCTTCTCGCAGGGCTGGGCGTTCCTCGCCCTGACCGATCCTGCCGACCGGCAGCGGTTCTGGCCGTTCGTCCCCACTCGAGTCGAGCAGTCGCCGGAGATCCAGAACGCGCCGCTGGTCGTCGTGCCGCTGGCGCACAAGGCGACGTATCTGGCGCGGTACGCGGAGAAGGACAAGGGCTGGGAGGACCGGGCGGAGAGCCGCTGGCCCGCGCCGTACTGGTTCATCGACACCGGCATGGCCGCGCTGCTCATGCTGCTCACAGCCGTGGACGAGGGACTCGGCGCCTGCTTCTTCGGGATCATGCCGGAGCAGCTCGACCCTTTCCGCGCGGAGTTCGGCGTGCCTGCGGCCTACGCGCCGATCGGCGCGATCAGCATCGGCTACCGGACCGACGACCTCCCGCCGCAGAGCGCCGCCATCGAAGAGCGGCGCAAGAGCCCGGCCCAGGTCGTGCACCGCGGCCAGTTCGGCCAGGCCGGGCTCGGAGGCTCCGAAAGGCCTGTGCGCTGATCCGCGCGTCTTGATCAACGCGGCTCGATCCCGCGCTTTGGGTCGGCCCGGACCGCGGGCTCATGCGGCGTTGATCAACGAGCTCGGAACTCGGCCTGGCAGTGGCCCGTTCGGCCGCACCGACTAGGGGATGTCCAGGCGGGGCGGGCGGTAGGCCGGGTCGTCCATGGGGTGCACCGGGACCACCACCGGCGCAGGATAAGCGGGGTAGACGCGCAGCTGCGGCTCGACGTACGTGCGCACGACGCCGCCGGTGAACACCTCGTACATGTTCTGCCACGCGGTCGTACGCGGACCGAACACCGCGCTGTGCGAGCCGGGTCCCTGCACCAGCCCGCTGTGCGGGTCGGCGTCGTCGAGGCGGCCGGTCTCGAGCCGGATGACGCCGGCGAGGGTGTCGGGGTCGGCGCCGTGGCCGGTGCTGCCCACCTCCAGGCCCTGCACGTCGGCGATGACGTCGCCCGGGGCGGTCATCGAGTACCGCGCCGTGTCCGGGTACGGGTAGTCGACACTCGTACGGACGCCGTGACCGGCACCGGCGCTCTCGATGTGCAGCACCCGGTCGGCAACGAGGCCGGTCCGGTCGGCCACACCCACGACCGCCCCGCCGTAGCTGTGCCCGGCGACGGTGACGCCTACCGCGTCCGGCAGGCCGAGGCCGGCGGTGAAGTCGCGCAGCCGCGGCCCGAGCACCTCGGCGTACCCGCGCCGCGGCGCGTCCAGCGGCACGCTGTCCGGCAGGTCGCCGCCCAGCCAGGTGATCATCGCCAGCGACCCGTCGCCGTGCTCGGCGAACGACCGGGTCCGGTCGCGCGAGAACATCCCGACGTTCGTGATGCTCGTGCCGGTGCCGGGCACGAGGATGCCGACGTTGCGGGTCCGGTCGTCGATGCGCCCCCACAGCTCGGCCAGCTCACCGTCGCCGACGTCGGAGAACAGCAGCACCTGGTGGCCCGGCAGCGTCTCGGGCTCCCCCGGCCGGCGGCCGATGTTGGGCACCGGCTCGCTGAGCAACGCGTCGTAGTAGGCGATCCGCCTGCGCGCGTCGGCCAGCGCGGCGTCCAGCAGGTGCGCG
>JAODNS010000295.1 GCA_025465145.1 Frankiales bacterium | reverse complement strand
GGCCAAGAAGAAGCACCGCAAGCTGCTGAAGAAGACCCGCGTCCAGCGTCGCAACAAGAAGTAGGCCGCTGGATGGCCGACCCGCAGTGGCTCACGTTCCTGTCGGACTACGGCTTCGAGGACGCCTTCCTCGGCGTCTGCAAGGGCGTCATCGCGCGTACGGCACCTGACGTCCGCGTGCTCGACGTGCTGCACCTCGTGCAGCCGCAGGACGTCGAGCAGGGCGCAGCGGTGCTCGCCTCAGCGATCCCGTACCTGCCGGTGCCGGCCGTCCACCTCGCGCTGGTCGACCCGTTCCGGGCCGCACCCGTTCGCGGCGTCGCCGTGCGGACCGCCGACGGCGCGACCTTCGTGGCCCCCGACAACGGGCTGACCAGCCAGGCGTGGGAGGTGTCCGGCGGCGCCGTGGCCGCGCACCTGCTCGACAACGCGGCGCTGTGGCACCCGACGCCGGCCCGCACCTTCCGCGGCCGTGACGTGTTCTCCCCGGTCGCCGCCCGGCTCGCCTCCGGCCTGCCGATCGAGGAGGTCGGCACGGCCGTTCCCGTCGACGAGCTCGAGCGGATCTGCGTGCGCGCCGCGACCGTCGACGACGACCACGTGCACGCCGAGGTCGTGACCGTCGACCACTTCGGCAACCTGACGCTCAACCTGCAGCGCGCCGACCTGGAGTCCGCGGGCGTGCACCTCGGCGACAGCGTCGAGGTCCGCTGCGGCGGCAAGACGATGGTCGTCCCGTTCGCGCTCACCTACGGCGAGGTCCCGCGCGGCCGGGTCGCCGTCTGCGAGGACTCCTTCCGCACCGTCACCGTCGCCGTGAACCAGGGCAGCGCCGCCACCGCGCTGCGGGCGCGTCGCGGCGACCCGCTCGTGCTCGCCCGCGTGCAGGCGGAGAAGCCCGGCGCGCTGAAGCTCTCCATCTAGGGCAAACCGGGCCGGTCGTAGACTGGCCGCTCGCCCTCGAGAGGATCTCCCGTGCCGCCCCGCGTCGTCCTCGTCACCGGAGTCAGCCGGTACCTCGGCAGCCGGCTGGCCGCGGTGCTGCAGGCCGACCCGTCCATCGAGCGCGTGATCGGCGTGGACACGGTCGCCCCGAAGCTGGACGTGCAGAAGGTGCTCGGGCGCACCGAGTTCGTGCGCGCCGACATCCGCAACCCGCTGATCGCCAAGGTGATCGCGCAGGCCGAGGTCGACACGGTCGTGCACTTGAACGTCATCGCGACGCCGCTCGGAGCCGGCGGCCGTACCGCGATGAAGGAGATCAACGGCATCGGCACGATGCAGCTGCTCGCCGCGTGCCAGAAGGCGCCCAGCATGCAGAAGCTCGTCGTGAAGTCGACGACGGCGATCTACGGGTCATCGCCGCGAGACCCTGCGCTGTTCACCGAGGACGTCGAGCCGCGGTCGCTGCCGAAGTCCGGCTACGCGAAGGACGCCGTCGAGGTCGAGGGCTTCGTCCGCGGCTTCGGCCGCCGCCGACCGGACGTCACGCTGACGCTGCTGCGCTTCACCAACTTCACCGGCCCGACGATCGACAGCGCGCTGGCGCGCTACTTCTCGCTGCCCGTGGTGCCGACCGTGCTCGGCTTCGACCCACGCATCCAGCTCTGCCACGAGGACGACGGCATCGAGGTGCTGCGCCGCTCCACGGTCGAGGACCACCCGGGCATCTACAACGTCGGCGGCGCCGGCGTTCTCCTCCTCTCCCAGGCGATCCGGCGCATCGGACGTCCCTCGTTCCCCATCCCGTCGCCGGCCGTCAGCCTCGTCGCGCAGGCGTTCCGCCGCGCCGGCCTGGTCGACTTCTCGCCCGAGCAGATGCGCTACCTGCAGCACGGTCGCGTGGCCGACGTCTCCCGGCTGGCCCGCCGGTTCGGCTGGTCGCCGCGGCCGACACTCGAGGCGTTCGACGACTTCGCGCGCGACCGGATCGGCCTGCTGTCCCCGTCCATGATCGCCGTCGCGGAGGAGCGGGTCCTGGAAGGAATGGCTCGCCGCCGGACCACGTCAGGAGCCGTCGGTGCCTGAGCCCGTGCCGTCCGACAACGTCATCCCGCTGCGCGCCGCGCGCCCCGAGCCGGCGCCCGAGCCCGACGTCGCGCCCGCGGGCGACTGGGAGCGGAAGGTCGCAGGCGGTCTGGCGTTCCTGCGCCGCCGCCTCACCGGCGACTACGAGGTCGACGACTTCGGCTTCGACCCCGACCTGACCGACCACGTCCTGCTGCCGCCGCTGCGCCCACTGTACGAGAAGTGGTTCCGGGTCGAGACCCGCGGCCTGGAGAACGTGCCCGACGAGGGCGGCGCGCTCATCGTCGCGAACCACTCCGGCACGGTGCCGGTCGACGCGCTCATGACGTCGCTGGCGCTGCTCGACCACCACCCGGCGAACCGGCACCTGCGGCTGCTCGGCGCCGACCTCGTGTTCAGCCTGCCGGTCGTCGCGCCGCTGGCCCGCAAGAGCGGCAACACCCTCGCCTGCAACGCCGACGCCGAGCGGCTGCTGTCCTCCGACGAGCTGGTCGGCGTCTTCCCCGAGGGCTTCAAGGGGATCGGAAAGCCGTTCAGCGAGCGGTACAAGCTGCAGCGCTTCGGCCGCGGCGGCTTCGTGTCCGCGGCGCTGCGCACCGGCAAGCCGATCATCCCCTGCTCGATCATCGGGGCGGAGGAGATCTACCCGATGATCGGCAACGCCAAGACGCTGGCCCGCCTCGCGGGGGTCCCGTACCTGCCCATCACGCCGTTCTTCCCGCTGCTCGGAGCGCTCGGCGCGATCCCGCTGCCCAGCAAGTGGATCATCGAATTCGGCGAGCCGATCGAGACGGCGGAGCTCGGCGGCGCCGCGGCGGCCGAGGACCCGATGCTGGTCTTCAACCTGACCGACCAGGTCCGCGAGACGATCCAGTCGACGCTGTACACGCTGCTCATGCAGCGGCGGAGCGTCTTCTTCTAGAGGTCCCGCGCGGCGTTGCACAGCGCCGTGACGGCGGCCTGCACGACGGCCTCGCCCGCGCGCGCCTGCCGGACGGCGGCGTAGACGTGCCGCACCGGCTGCGTCCCCTGCACCGGCCGGACGACCACGCGCTCGGAGACGAAGCCGAGGGCGAGCTGCGGGACGAGCGCGACGCCGAGGCCGGCGGCGACGAAGCCCTGCGTCGTCGGGTACTCGTCGGCCTCCACCGCGTACGACGGCGCGAAGCCGGCGGCCCGGCAGGCGTCGGTGACCGCGGCCTGGCAGTGGCCGGGCGCGGACGCGGTGCCCACCCACTGCTCGGTCCCCAGCTCGGCCAGGTCGACCTCGGCGCAGCCGGCGAGCGGGTGGTCGGCGGGCAGCAGGACGGAGTACGGGTCGGCCAGCAGGTGGGTCCGCACGACGTCGTCGCTGGGCAGCGCGGCCGGGCCGAACGGCTCGACCACCACGGCGACGTCGACCTCGCCGGCCCGCAGCGCCGGCATCGCCTCGTCCGGCTCGGCGACGCCGAGGACGAGCTCGACGTCCGGGTGCGAACGGCGGAACGCCGCCACCGCCGGCGGCACCAGCGAGGCGCCGGCGCTGGGGAAGCTGGTCAGGTGCAGCCGGCCGGTGCGCCCGGCGCGCAGGCTGGCCAGCGCGGCCTCGGCGTCGGCGAGCCGGTCGAGGACGTCGTCCGCGACGTCGGCCAGGAGCCGGGCGGCGTCCGTGGGCCGCACGCCGCGGCCGGCCTTCTCGAGCAGCACGGTCCCGACCTCGCGCTCGAGCGCGGTCACGTGCTGGCTGACGGCGCTGGGCGTGTAGCCGAGCTGCTCGCTCGCGGCACGGACCGAGCCGGTACGCACGACTGCCCGGAGGACGCGGAGGCGGCGCAGGTCGAGCACCGCGCGACCGTACAGCCGCACTTCACGATCGGCAACGAGTACGCGCTTGTGCTGAAGGGTTGCCAGGCCCGATGCTGGCCGCATGCCGCTCCGCCCGCTGCTCGTCCTGCTGACCCTGGCCGCCACCTGGGGCGGCTCGTACCTGCTCATCGCCGTCGCCCTCGACAGCACCACGCCGGCGACGGTGACGTTCTTGCGGTTCCTGCCGGCGGCCGTCCTCGTCGCGCTGCTGGCGAAGTCGCGCGGGCAGCTGCGCGGGCTGCGCGGCCGCTGGCGTGCCGTCTTCGTGCTGTCGCTCGCGCAGCAGGCCGGCCCGATGCTGCTCATCGCCGTCGGCGAGCGGCACATCCCGAGCGGGCTGGCCGGCACGTTGGTCGCGGCGACGCCGCTGTGGGGCGCCCTGCTCGCGCCCGCGCTCGGTGGGCCGCGGCCGTCGCGGGCGACGTGGGGCGGCCTCGTGGTCGGCATCGTCGGCGTCGCGCTGCTGCTCGGCGCGAACACCAGCGGCGCCGCGCTCTTCGGCTGTGCCCTCGTGCTGCTCGCCGCGGTGGGCTACGCCGCCGGCGCCGCCTGGACCGCGCGGAGGTTCCCGGACGTGCCGCGGCTCGGCCTGCTCACGGGCGTGCTGACCGCCAGCACCGTCTGGCTGCTGCCGCCCGTGCTGCTCGACCCGCCCATCGGCCTGCCGTCCGCATCGGGGATCGCGGCCATCGCGGCGCTCGGCCTCGGCGGCACCGGGCTCGCCTTCGTGCTCATGTACTGGCTCATCGGTCAGGTCGGCCCGGAGCGGACCACCCTGGTCACGTACCTCGCGCCGGTGTTTGCGGTGCTGTACGGGACGCTGCTGCACGACGAGCCGCTGACCGCGCTCGCGGTGCTCGGGCTGCTGCTGGTCGTCGGCGGCGCCTGGCTGGCCGGCCGCCGGCCGCGGCCGAAGCCGGTGCCGGTGGCCGTACCCGTCCCGCAAGCCGCCTGATCAAGGTGCAGCCCAGCACCGGGCAGCGCGCGTGACCTGCACCTTGATCAGCGGCAGCGGGGGCTGCTGGCGCACCGAGGTCAGCGGAAGCTGACCGCCGACCGCCACTGCGCGAGGTGGTGGTGCCCGGCGTGCCGGCGGCGCAGGGCCAGTCCGGCCACTACCCCGCCGGTCAGCGCGCCGACGCCCGCCGCCGTGGGGATGCCGATCTTCGCCGCCTTGCGGCCGGTCCGGAAGTCGCGGACCTGCCAGCCCCGCTTGCGGGCCTCCTCGCGCAGCGCCGTGTCCGGGTTGATCGCGACGGCGTGCCCGACGGCAGACAGCATCGGCACGTCGTTCGCCGAGTCGCTGTAGGCCGTGCAGCGGGCGAGGTCGAGCCCCTCCCGCTCGGCGAGCGCGCGTACCGCCTCCGCCTTCGCCGGGCCGTGCAGCGGCTCACCTACGAGCCGGCCGGTGTACAGGCCGTCCTCGACCTCGCTGACGGTGCCGAGCGCGCCGGTCAGACCGAGCCGGGCGGCGATGATCCGGGCCAGCTCGACCGGCGTCGCCGTCACCAGCCAGACGCGCTGCCCGGCGTCGAGGTGCTGCTGCGCGAGCGCCCGAGTACCGGACCAGATCCGGCGCTCCATGAGCTCGTCGTAGATCTCCTCGCCGTACGCGACGATCTCCGTGACGCTCTTGCCCGCGACCAGGCCCAGCGCCTTGTCCCGCGCCTCCGCGACCGCCTCGAGGTCCTCCTTGCCGCGGACGCGGAACTGCAGCTGCTGCCAGCCGAAGCGCAGCAGGTCGCTCGTCGTGATGAGCCCGCGGCCGGCCATCCCCTTGCCGAAGAAGTAGATCGAGGCGCCGCGGATCATCGTGTTGTCGACGTCGAAGAACGCGGCCGCAGTCGGGTCGACCGGCACCGAAAGGCTGTCCTCGACCTCCGCTGCGGCAGCCGAGGCGGCGCCGGCGAGGACTGCGCGCACGCCGTCGTCCGTACGGCTACGGCGGGGCAGGCGCGGCATGGCCGGAGCGTATCGGGCAGCTCCGGACAGCACAGCGCCCCCGCTCTCCGGAAAGGGCGGGGGCGCTGAGAGCTGCTGTGGGACTAGACCCCGGCGGTCCGGCGGCGACGGAGCACCAGGGCGGCACCCAGGACGACCGTGGCGGCCACACCCAGCGGGAGCGAGCCACCGGTGCGCGGCAGGCTCTTCGGGGCGACGGTCGGCGTCGTCGGAGCGGCGACGACCCGGTTGGCGACCGCGGCGTTCGCGGAGACCAGCTCGAGCTGCAGGAACTTCTTGTCGGCCGGCAGGAGCGCGACGCCGGTGGAGACGCCGTTCAGCTTGCCGTGCAGGATCTCCGGGTCGACCGTCAGGACGGTCGTGGCGACACCGGCAGCGGCGGACGTGCCGTCGGGAGCGGCGGTGGTCTTGCCCTCGCCGATCGCGACGTCGATGCCGGCGACCTGGTTCAGCAGGCCGTTGACCGTGTTGAGCGCGCCGTTGACCGTGTTCTGCAGGTCGGCCGGGAGCGGGCCGGTGACGCCGCTGGTGACGTTGAGGCCGTTCTGGTCCAGCAGCGCGGTCAGGGCGCCGTCCGCGACGTCGACCTTGAAGACCGGGGCGTTGGTCGTGGCCTTGGCGGTGCCGGGGGCACCACCGGCGGTGGCGGTGGCCTGCGACGTGACGGCCTCGACCTTCACCAGGCCGTTGAGGACGTTGATGTTCTTGACCGTGTTGGCGACGTCGGACGTCAGCGCCGCGCCGTTGCGGCTGATTGTCTGGTCGCTGGTGATGCTGTCGAGGGACACCAGCGTCGTGGCGCCGGACAGGCCGGTCAGCGTCGAGGTGAGGCTGTTGAGCGTGCCGGTGAGGGAGGCGACGGCACCGTCGACGGCGGCCTGAGCGGTCGCGGTCAGCGGGGCGGTCTGGTCCTGCGACGCGCTGTTCAGCGTGCCGATGGCGGTGTTGAGCGTGCTGCTGACGGCGCCGGTCGCGGTGGACGCGGTGCCGTTGGCGGCGTTGAGCGCCGTGTCGAGGACGGCGCTGACCGGAGCGGTGACGCTCTTGGCGGCCGACAGCGGCAGGGTCACGCCGATGTGGGCGACCGCGCTGCTGCTCTTGCTGAGCACGCCGTTGGTGACCTTGCTCGGGTCCGCGACCTTGCTGGTCAGCGGGAGGAGCGTGGCCTTGATGCCGGCGGTGTCGATGGCGGGCAGGTCGTTGCGGCTGTCCTCGAGCTTGCCGCCGAGGCTGGCCTGCGTGGCCTGCGCGAGCAGCTCCGAGACGGCCGGGATGTTGCCCTTGCCGAGCACGGCGGTCGTCTCGGCAGCCGGCAGGCCGACGGTGGAGACCTTGCCGTCGGTGAGGGAGATCGTCTGCTGGATGAAGGAGGTGCCGAGAACCGTGGCAGCCGCCTCCGGCAGGTTGATCGTGATCTTCAGCGCCGAGCCGGTGCCGGTCGCCGTCATCTGCCGGTTGTCGGCAGCGCTGGCGCCGGCAACGCCGGTGCTGGCGGCGACGATCGTGCCGGTCGCAAGAGCCAGCGCGGTGAGCCGCCCGACCCGTCCCTGAACTGCCATCGAGAAGTTCCTTCCGAAGCGTCGTGTTGTCGTGGTCTCGACATCTGGGACATTCGGCTTGAGTCGGACATCTCGACCGCCGCGCGCTGATCCCTTGCCTCCAGAACGAGGCGCAGCAGCGGTGGTGACGGGCAGCACACCAAAAAGTTTCCGGATCCGGGATTGGGATCCGGACACCGGGGACATCGGGGCGCGTCCCCGGCGCGGCGGGCTCACCCAGTGCGTCTACCGGCGCCGGAGCGGGGGCGCGGCGAGGGGTGCTGCGCCCGTTTCGCGAACTGCTCCGGCCCCACCGGCCCCAGAACGCACACAGGCTGATCATCCGGAGACCCGTGGCGGCGTGCCGCGCCCGAGTGGATCAGTCTGTGTGCGCAGGCCGGCAGCGGACTGCGGCCCCGGTCGTGCAGGAGGAGCTGCGTCAGCCGCGCGGAGCGGCGAGCGCGCTGGGCCCGGCCGGGACAACCGGCACGAGCACGCCGGGCACGAGCGGCGACAGCGTGGGGAGCGGCACCGGCAGCGTCGGCGACGGCAACGGCGCGGGCAGCGACGGCAGCGGGACGGGCAGCGGTGACGACGGCGGGGTGCTGCGCGTCGGCGACGGCGCGGGTGACGGCGACTGCGTCGGCTCCGGGCTCGGCTCGCTCGGGCCGGCGGTGTCGGTCGGCTGCGGGCTCGGAGCCGGCGACGCGGTGGGCGTGGGGTCGGCGAC
>JAODNS010000264.1 GCA_025465145.1 Frankiales bacterium | reverse complement strand
GCCGCCTGCTCCGTCGTCACCCGCGGACGCCCCACCTCCAGCGCGACCGAGGCGGTACGGGGCGCCGGACGGGCGAGCACGGGCAGCAGCGCCGCGGACAGGCCGGCAGCGGGGACGACCTGGCCGTCCACCGACGGCACCAGGACCGGCTTGCCGCCCACGATCCGGAACGTCGCGTCGCGTGGCAGGACCTCCACCGCCTCGACGCGAGCGCCCAGCGACTCGAGCACCTTCTCCCCGTCGACCTCCGGCTTCAGCGCGGCCGAGAACGTCAGCCCCGCGGCGATGTCGACCGGCCGCACCTGCACCGTCCTGCCGCCGACGTCGAGCGTCACCGGAGCAGCGACCGCGGGCTGCGCCACCGACGTCAGCGCCTCCTGCACCTGGTCGTCGGTCGTCTGCACCTCGACCTCGTCCACCGGCAGCTCGACCGTGCGCGTGCGCAGGTACGAGGACCGGACGGCGTCGGCGGCGCGGTCGACGTCCAGCGTCCGGCCGGTCTCCGGCGACATCGCGGTCGGCGTGACGCCGCGGAACACCACCGTCCCCTCGCGCGCCTTGCGGTCCACCCGCGGCGCGAGCGCCCGCAGCGCAGCCGACAGCACCTCCTCACGAACCTCCGGCTCCGGCACGACGTCGCGACGGGTGCCGAGCAGCCCGCGCAGCCGGTCGAGGGGACCGGCGGAGCGGGCCTCGTCGACGGTGGCGTCGAGGTCCACGCGCATCCCGGCGCGCAGCGGCTCGAGTCGCAGCCGTACGTCGTCGGCCACCAGCTCCAGGGGCTCGGCAGCGGGACCGGCCAGCTCGCGAGCCAGCAGCTGCTCAGCGCGGGCGGCCGACAGCCCGGACAGGTCCACGCCGAGGACGTGCACGCCGCGCGGCACCTTGTCGCCGGAGAGCAGGAAGGAGCTGCCGTACCCGAGCAGCAGCAGGCCGCCGACCGCGGCGCCGGCGAGGAGGAGAGGTCGGCGCATGAGGCTGCGAGCGTACCTAGGCGCCTGCCCGCGCCCCCGCAAGCCGCGCGTTGTCGATGACGATGGCAGCCGGCCCCTCGATGAGCTTCAGCGTCGACAGCGCCGTCTCGCCGAAGGCGTTCTTCACCGCGCTGGACAGGGCGAGCACGCCGACGACGGTGCCGCCGTGACCGCGCAGCGGCATCGACAGGAACGTCGCCATCCGCTCCTGCTCGGGCCCGCCGGGCAGGTCGTCCGGGTCGTCGACAATGCTGCCGCCGGCCTGGGCGACCCGCATCGACATCATCGATGCGGGGATGCCCTCGCCCGCGTACGACGACAGCCCGTCAGCCGACTTCTCGAGGAACTCCTGGTAGTGCGAGGGGGCAGTGGGCTTGCCGACGGCGACGTAGGCCTGCCGCTCGGCGCCCAGCAGGACGGCCGCGAGGTCGTACCCGACGAACCGCTGCAGCACGCCGAGCAGCGCCGCCACGGTGCCTTCCAGTCCGGAGGCCGTCGCGGCGATGGCGGTGACCGACTGCGCCACGGACGACTCGAACAGCTTGCGGTCGAGCAGGTCGCACACGCGCGAGAGAACGTCCTCCTCGGACAGCTCGAGGGTGTCCGGCGCCAGTCGCGGGCGGCCGCCGCGGGCCGCCATCGCCGACATCAGCACCTCGTCGATGGTGCCGGCGAGCTCGGGCGCCTCGAAGTCCTTGGTGAGGTAGCGGTCCACGCCCGCCTGCCCGGCCCAGTACCGGTCCGAGGCGGCGTCGAGCGAGGTCAGCATGACGACCGGTATGTCCGCGGTCTGCCAGTCGTCCTTGAGCAGCCGCGCGGCGATGAAGCCGGACACGCGCGGCATCTGCACGTCCAGCACGACCGCGTCGGGCTGGTGCTGGAACACGGCCTGCACCGCACCGATCCCGTCCTCGGCGGCCACCACCTCGTGGCCCTCCTTGATCAGCACGCTGCTGACGATCCGCCGGAGGGTCGGACTGTCGTCCGCGATCACGATCCGTGCCACTAGCGGCCCACCAGCCTTCTCACCGTCGACACCAGCTGCTCCTGGTCGAACTCGTTCTTCAGAAGGTACGCAGACGCGCCTGCGTCGAGGCCCGCCTGCCGCGCCGTGTCCTCACCGCGCGAGGTCATGATGATGACGGGGACGTTCTCCCAGCCCTTGGTACGCCGGATCGTCCGGGTCAGCGCGAAGCCGTCCATACCGGGCATCTCGACGTCCGAGAGCACCAGGTCCGCCGGGTCGTCGCGCAGCCGCGACGCGCCGTCCAGCCCGTCCACGGCGGTCTCGACCGCGTAGCCCGCTCCTTCGAGGATGACGCGCTCGAGCTCCCGCACGCCGACCGAGTCCTCGACCACGAGCACCCGCGGCTTGCGCCCGTGCACGACCGCGGGCTTGGGCGCGCGCGGGGCTGACAGCGCGCTGTGGGTGCCGCCGACCGCGCGCTCGGCGAGCTCGCGCAGGTCCAGCAGGCAGACGACGGAGCCGTCGCCGTCGATGGTGGCGCCGGCAATGAACGGCACCCGGCCGAGGAACGACCCGAGGTCCTTCACGACCAGCTCCGACTCCCCCTCCAGCCGGTCCACGGCCCAGGCGACCTGGGTGGAGGCGTGCCGGACGAGCAGGGCGGCGCGCGGCTCGTCGCCGGCCGCGCGCGACAGGCCGAGGGCTGCGCCGAGGTCGAGCAGCGGAACCGAGACGCCGTGCCGCACGACGACGGTGGCGCCGGCCATGGTGTGCAGCTCGGCGTCGCGCAGCGACAGGGACTGGACGACGCCGGGTCCCGGGATGGCATAGCGCTCGTCCCCGACCCGGGCGACGAGGCAGCGCAGGACGCCGAGGGCGATGGGCAGGGTCAGCGAGAAGGTGGTGCCGAGGCCGCGCTCGCTGCGGGCCTCGACCGAGCCGCCGAGCTCCTCGACGGCGTCGCGGACGACGTCGAGCCCCACCCCGCGGCCGGAGGTGGCG
>JAODNS010000251.1 GCA_025465145.1 Frankiales bacterium | reverse complement strand
TCCAGCCAGAACTTCAGGACCTCGATCATGGCGTCCTGCACGGCCGGGTTCTCGTAGTTCAGGTCCGGCTGGTGGCTGAAGAAGCGATGCCAGTAGTACTGCTTGCGCACCGGGTCCCACGTCCAGTTCGACGTCTCGGTGTCGACGAAGATGATGCGCGCCTCGGCGTACGGCTCGTCGGTGTCGGACCAGACGTAATAGTCGCCATACGGCCCATCCGGGTCCTCGCGGGACGCCTGGAACCACGGGTGCTGGTCCGAGCTGTGGTTCATGACGAGGTCCGCGATGATGCGCATCCCGCGCTTGTGCGCCTCGTCGACGAGCTCGACGAAGTCCCCGAGGTCGCCGAATTCCGGCAGCACCTTCATGAAGTCGCTGATGTCGTAGCCGCCGTCGCGCAGGGGCGACTGGTAGATCGGCAGCAGCCAGACGCAGTCGACGCCCAGCCACTTGAGGTAGTCGAGCTTGCTGGTCAGGCCCTTGATGTCACCGGTGCCGTCGCCGTTGCTGTCGGCGAAGCCGCGGATGAGGACCTCGTAGAAGACCGCGCGCTTGAACCACAGCGGGTCCCGCGAGCTCTCCAGGTCGACGAGCTCGCCGTGGCCGAGGTGGTGCTCGAGGGTCACGCGGTGCTCCTGCGGACGGTGAAGACGTGGGCGGGCTCGACGAACGGGTCGAGGCGGACGTAGTTCGAGGCGCCCCAGTGGTAGTCCGCGCCGGTGACCTCGTCGTGCACGACCAGGCCGTCACTCCAGTCGAAGCCGAGCGACGGCAGGTCGATCCGGACGGTGGCCTCGCGGGCGCCGTGGCTGTCGAGGTTGACGACGGTCAGCACGATGTCGTCGCCGAGCTGCTTGGACCAGGCGAGCACGCTGTCGCTGTCGACCTCGTGGAACCGCACGTTGCGCAGCCAGTGCGTCGCGGGGTGCTCCCGGCGGACCCGGTTGAGCATCGTCAGGTACGGCGCCAGCGACTGCTCGGGCTTGCTCCAGTCGCGCGGCCGGTAGACGTACTTCTCGGAGTTCTGATACTCCTCGCTGCCCGGCTTCACCGCGACGTGCTCGTACAGTTCGAACCCGGCGTAGACGCCGTAGGTCGGCGCGAGCATCGCCGCGAGGACGGCCCGGATCTTGAACATCGGAGGGCCGCCGTACTGCAGTGACGCGTGCAGGATGTCCGGCGTGTTCACGAAGAAGTTCGGCCGCATGTAGTCGCTGGCCTCGACCAGCTCCTCGACGTACTCCTGCAGCTCGGTCTTGCCGGTGCGCCAGGTGAAGTACGTGTACGACTGCGTGAAGCCGATGCGGCCGAGCTCGTGCATCATCGCGGGCCGGGTGAAGGCCTCGGCCAGGAACAGCACGTCCGGGTCGGTGGCCTTCACCTGCGCGATGAGCCACTCCCAGAACTGCAGCGGCTTCGTGTGCGGGTTGTCGACCCGGAAGATCTTGACGCCGTGGCCGACCCAGTACCGGACGACTCGCAGGACCTCGGCGTAGAGCCCGTCCGGGTCGTTGTCGAAGTTGAGCGGGTAGATGTCCTGGTACTTCTTCGGCGGGTTCTCGGCGTAGGCGATGGTGCCGTCGGCGCGCGTGGTGAACCACTCCGGGTGCTCGAGCGCCCACGGGTGGTCCGGCGCGCACTGCAGGGCGAGGTCGAGCGCGACCTCCATCCCGAGGCGGCGGGACTCCTCGACGAACGCGTCGAAGTCCTCGATCGTCCCCAGGTCCGGGTGCACGGCGTCGTGGCCGCCGTCCCTGGAGCCGATGGCCCACGGTGACCCCGGGTCGTGCGGCCCGATGTCGATGGGCTTGCCGCCGGGAAACTCAGGGCTGTTCGGGCCCTTGCGGTTGACCTCGCCGATCGGGTGGACCGGCGGCAGGTAGACGACGTCAAAGCCCATCCCGGCGACCGCGGGCAGCCGCTCCATCGCGGTGCGGAATGTGCCGCTGCGCATCGGGCCGCCGTCGGCCGGGACGAAGGCGCCCTCGGAGCGCGGGACGAATTCGTACCAGGCGCCGTACAGCGCCCGCTGCCGGTCGACCCAGACCTGCCGGGTCTCGCCGGGCGTCACCATCTCGCGAAGCGGGTGCTCGGTCAGCAGCGCGACGACGTCGTCGGCCATCGCCGATCGCAGCCGCTCGACCGGGTCGCGCGTGCTGTCGCGCAGCACGTCGGCCAGCCCGGTGACGGCCGACCGGCCCTTCTTGTCAATGGTCTTCGGCAGCCCCTTGGCGGCGCGCTCGTACAGGCGCGCCCCCTCCTCGAGCATGACGTCGACGTCGACGCCCGCCTCGACCTTGAGCGGCGCGTCGTGCCACCAGGTGCCGAGCGGGTCGCTCCAGCCCTCGACGACGAAGCTCCAGAGCCCCTCTGCGTCCGGTGACCAGACCGCCCACCAGATGTCGGGCTCGGTGTCGTCCGGGGCCATCCGGAGGAACGGCTGGGCCGTCCCGTCCGGCCCTGTGACGGCGACGTTGCACGCGACAGCGTCATGCCCCTCGCGGAAGACGGTTGCCCGTACTGTCAGCGCCTCTCCAGTGACTGCGCGTGACGGGTACTGCCCGCACGAGACCACCGGACGTACGTCCACGACTGCGATTCGACCGACCATTGCGGCGACCGTACCCACCTGCCTGGGGGGTGAACGTGGGCGCCCGCTCTCGCCGCTCAAGGTGCGGCCACGACCTCCAGCACTGTCTCCACGAGCTGCTCGATGCTCGTCTTGTGCAGGCACGCCCGGACGCCGAGCGCGCCGGCCTGCGCCAGCGTCCGCTCGTCCAGGGCGGCGGAGAACAGCACGATCCGCTGGTCCGGGTCGTCGCGTAGGACCTCGCGCGCGACGTCGAGGCCGCTCATGCCCGGCATCATGTTGTCGAGCACGACGACGTCGGGGCGGTCGGCCCGGATGGCGGCCAGCGCCGCTGGTCCGGACTCCGCCTCGCAGGCCACCCCGATCTCCGCGTCGCCCGTCTCGAGGGTGAGCCGGATGAGCAGGCGCATGTGGTGGTCGTCGTCCACGATGAGCGCGCGCAGCACGACGTCCTCTTCTCAGGCCTACTACCCCCGCGTCAAGGATCGACGACGCCGCGGGAGATCTCCATGGTCTGTTCGTGGGGTTCGTCCCGCCTTCGGTGCCATCGCCCGCTGCCCCCCACTAGGGTCCGTCGGGTGAGAGCCCTCCGCCGTTTCACCGTCCGCCTGGCCCTGCCGCAGGCCCTCGCCCCGCTCGGCGAACTCGTCATGAACCTGCGCTGGTCGTGGCACCCCGCGTCCCTGGACCTGTTCGCGTCGGTCGATCCCGAGACGTGGGCGGCCGTCAACCAGGACCCCGTCCGGCTGCTCGGCGAGGTCAGCCCGGAGCGGCTGGCCGAGCTGGCTGCCGACCAGGACTTCCTGGCTCGGCTGCAGGCGACGCACGACGACCTGCGCGCGTACCTGACGACGCCGAAGTGGTACCAGTCGCTGCAGGACGCGCCGACCTCGATCGCGTACTTCTCGCCCGAGTTCGGCATCACCGAGGTGCTGCCGCAGTACTCCGGCGGCCTCGGCATCCTCGCCGGCGACCACCTCAAGGCGGCCTCCGACCTGGGCGTGCCGATCCTCGGCGTCGGGATGCTCTACCGGGCCGGCTACTACAAGCAGACGCTGAACGCGGAGGGCTGGCAGCAGGAGCGGTACCCCCCGATCGACCCGCACGGCCTGCCGCTGACCCTGCTGACGGACGCCGCGGGCGCGCCGCTGAAGATCGCGGTCGGCTTCCCCGAGGGCCGGACGCTGCACGCGCAGGTCTGGAAGGCGCAGGTCGGGCGGGTGCCGCTGCTGCTGCTCGACTCCGACGTGGAGGAGAACGCGCCGGCCGAGCGCGAGGTCACCGACCGCCTCTACGGCGGCGGCAGCGACCACCGGCTGCACCAGGAGATGCTGCTGGGCATCGGGGGCGTCCGGGCCATCCGCGCCTACACCGCCCTCACCGGCGAGCCCGCGCCCGAGGTGTTCCACACGAACGAGGGGCACGCCGGCTTCCTCGGCCTCGAGCGGATCCGCGAGCTGACCGCGCTGGGCTTGTCGTACGACGAGGCGCGCGAGGCCGTCCGCGCCGGCACCGTCTTCACGACGCACACCCCGGTCCCGGCCGGCATCGACCGGTTCCCGCGCGAGCTGATCGCCCGGTACTTCGGCGGCGACAACGGGGTCGACGGCGTGCCCGTCGACCGGATCCTCGAGCTCGGCGCCGAGGAGGACCCGGACGTGTTCAACATGGCGCACATGGGGCTGCGCATGGCCCAGCGCCGCAACGGCGTCGCGAAGCTGCACGGCATCGTCAGCCGCGAGATGTTCAGCGGCCTGTGGCGCGGCTTCGACCCGGCCGAGGTGCCGATCTCCTCGGTGACGAACGGCGTGCACGCGCCGACCTGGGTCAGCCGCGAGGTGTTCGAGCTGGCCGAGCGCGAGATCGGCACCTCCATCACCGCCGAGGCGCAGGGCTGGGAGGAGATCTCCAAGGTCCCTGCGGAGGCGATCTGGTCGACCCGCGGCGTGCTGCGCGCGCGGCTCGTCGACGAGGTGCGCAGGCGGGTCAAGGAGTCGTGGCTGCAGCGCGGCGCGTCCGAGGCCGAGCTCGGCTGGACCGACACCGCCTTCGACCCCGACGTGCTGACGATCGGTTTCGCCCGCCGCGTTCCGTCGTACAAGCGCCTGACCCTCATGCTCCGCGACCCGGACCGGCTGCGCTCGCTGCTGCTCGACCCGGAGCGGCCGGTGCAGCTGGTCATCGCCGGCAAGTCGCACCCGGCCGACGACGGCGGCAAGGAGCTCGTCCAGCAGATCGTGCGGTTCGCGGACGGCGAGGACGTCCGGCACCGGATCGCGTTCCTGCCGGACTACGACATCGGCATGGCGCGCTACCTGTACGGCGGCTGCGACGTCTGGCTCAACAACCCGCTGCGGCCGCTCGAGGCGTGCGGCACGTCCGGCATGAAGAGCGCGCTGAACGGCGGCCTGAACCTGTCGATCCGCGACGGGTGGTGGGACGAGATGTACGACGGCGAGAACGGCTGGGCGATCCCGACCGCCGACGGCGTCAGCGACCCGGACCGCCGCGACGACATCGAGGCGACCGGGTTCTACGAGCTCGTCGAGAAGCAGGTGCGCACGAAGTTCTACGACCTCGATGCCGACGGGGTCCCGCAGCGGTGGGTCGAGATGGTGCGGCACACGCTGCAGTCGCTCGGCCCGAAGGTGCTCGCGTCGCGGATGGTGCGCGACTACGTGCACCAGCTGTACTCGCCGGCCGCGGCCTCGTCGCGGGAGCTGGCCGCGTCGTCGTTCGCGCCTGCGCGCCAGGTTGCCGAGTGGCGCCGGACGGTGCAGGAGCGGTGGGGCGACGTGCGCGTCGTGCACGTGGAGGCCGGCGGTGTCGGCGATGCGCCGCAGGTCGGTGCGCGGCTCGAGGTGCGCGCGCTGGTCGACCTCGGCGGGCTGCGGCCCGAGGACGTGACGGTGCAGGCGGCGTACGGGCGGGTCGACGAGAGCGACCAGCTGCGGACGCCGACCTACGTGCCGCTCACCGCCGCCGGAGCGGGCGACGACGGGCTGCAGCGGTACGAGGGCGAGGTGCCGCTCGAGCGGGCCGGGTCGTTCGGCTACACGGTCCGCGTGCTGCCGCACAGCGACCGGCTGCCCGGCGATGCCGACCTCGGCCTCATGGTCACGGCCTGAGATCGAGCGCGGGCGGATGCTGGTCGTCGACGACGACGAGCCCGGTCCGCGTCATGACGCCCCAGTCGCTGCGCCCTGCAGCGCGCGGACGATGCCGCGCAGCCGCCAGACGACGGTCAGCTGCCGGTAGCCGATCGGCTCCAGGACCGCCCACAGGGCGAGCAGCAGCAGGTCCTTCCGTCCCGGTGGCCGCTGCCCGGACAGGACGTCCATGAGGACGGCGATCATCGACAGCAGGGCGCCGCACCCGTACGCGAACAGGAAGAAGGCGATCGCGAACGGCACGTCGACCGCGCCGAGCAACAGGCCGAGGACCAGCCCGACGAGGCCGACCGCCTCCACGACCGGCGCGAGCAGCTCGACGAGGACGAAGTACGGGTAGGCGACCAGGCCAAGGGGGCCGTCCCGCGGGTTGAACCACGAGCCGCGGTAGGCCCACAGCGTCTGTGTGAGCCCTCGGTGCCAGCGGTCCCGCTGCCTCCCGAGGGCCGACGGCGGCCAGCGCCCGCTGCACGCCGGCCCGCCTCGCGACGCGGACCTCGCGCCAGGAACGCGGTGGCAAGGGCGGCGGCCGCCGGTGCGACCATGACCAGCGCCGCCAGCACGAGCAGGTGCCGCACGTCAGCCCCGGCCGAGCGCCCGCCCACCCGCGCCAGGAGAACGGGCAGCGAGGACGGCTTCGCCACGTGGTCGACGGCGCCGACCTGCAGCACGTTCAGCACGTCCGGCGCCCGCGCGCCGAGCTGCGCGGCGCGCGCGACGCCGAACGCCCACGTGGAGATGGTGCGCGGTCCGTGCCGCGCTCGTCCGCGTCGCCTCGTCGAGAGCGCCCTCGGTCAGCAGGTGCAGCGCGGCGGCGTCGAGCACGTCGAGCCGGTCGAGCAGCACCCGCTGCGACGCGACGAGCAGGCGCGGACGAGCTGGTCGCGGCCGCTCATCGGGCGACCCGCAGCAGCACGACCGAACGGGCGGTCAGCGGCAGCCGCTCGCCCGCGGCGTACGTCGCCTGCCGTACGCCGTGCTCCTCGGTGGTGTCCAGCTCCACGTCGTACGACGTACCCCACGGCGGATCCGGCAGGACGAGCTCGCCGTCCGCGCCGGCGGGGTGCAGCACCAGCAGGAACGAGTCGTCGACGATCGGCTCGCCCCGCGGGCCGCGCGTCCGGATGCCGTGGCCGTCCAGGTACATCCCGATCGTCGGCACCGCAGGATCGAACCAGTCGCCGTCGGTCAGCTCGACGCCGTCAGCCCCGAACCAGGCCAGGTCCTTGACCCCGTCGTCGCCGACGGGGCGGCCGAGGAAGAAGGCCTTCTGCCGGAACACGGGGTGCGCCATGCGCAGCCGCACCAGCCGCCCGACCAGCTCGCGCAGCGTCCGCGCATCAGGGTCGTCGGTCCACGGCATCCAGGAGATCTCGTTGTCCTGGCAGTAGGCGTTGTTGTTGCCGCCCTGGGTGCGCCGGACCTCGTCGCCCATCGTCAGCATCGGCACGCCGCAGGACAGCAGCAGCGTGGCGAGCAGGTTGCGGCCCTGCCGGCGACGCAGCGCGTTGACCTCGGGGTCGTCGGTCTCGCCCTCGACGCCGCAGTTCCACGACCGGTTGTGCTCGTCCCCGTCGCGGTTGCCCTCGCCGTTGGCCTCGTTGTGCTTGTGCTCGTACGTCGTCAGGTCGCGCAGCGGGAAGCCGTCGTGAGCGGTGACGAAGTTGATGCTGGCGTACGGGCGCCGCCCATCGCCCTGGTAAAGGTCGCTCGACCCCGACAGCCGGTAGGCCAGCTCGCGCACCCCCGAGCCGGCGCCGCGCCACACGTCGCGGACGGTGTCGCGGTACTTGCCGTTCCACTCGGTCCACAGCGGCGGGAACTCGCCGACCTGGTAGCCGCCCTCGCCGACGTCCCAGGGCTCGGCGATCAGCTTCACCTGGCTGATGACCGGGTCCTGCTGGATGACGTCGAAGAACGCGGACAGCTTGTCGACGTCGTGGAAGGACCGGGCCAGCGCAGACGCCAGGTCGAAGCGGAAGCCGTCCACGTGCATCTCGGTGACCCAGTACCGCAGGCTGTCCATGATGAGCTGCAGCACGTGCGGCGAGCGCACGTCGAGGGTGTTGCCGGTGCCGGTGTAGTCCTTGTACAGCGCAGGATCGCCGTTCTGCAGCCGGTAGTAGGTCGGGTTGTCGATGCCGCGGAACGCCAGCGTCGGCCCGGTCTCGTCGCCCTCGGCGGTGTGGTTGTAGACGACGTCGAGCAGCACCTCGATGCCGGCCGCGTGCAGCGCGCGGACCATCGCCTTGAACTCGCGCACCTGCTCGCCGCGCGCGCCGCTCGCGCTGTAGGACGCGTGCGGCGCGAAGTACCCCAGCGAGTTGTAGCCCCAGTGGTTGGTCAGCCCGTTGCGCAGCAGGTGCGGCTCGGAGACGAAGTGGTGCACCGGCATCAGCTCGACCGCGGTGACGCCGAGCCCGTGCAGGTGCGCGATCGCGGCCGGGTGCGCGAGCCCGGCGTAGGTCCCGCGCAGCGGCGCGGGGATGCCCGGGTGGAGCTTGGTGAAGCCCTTGACGTGCAGCTCGTAGATGACGGTGTCGGCCCAGGCGTGGTGCGGCCGGTGGTCGTCGCCCCACGGGAAGACGTCGTGGACGACGACCGACTTCGGGACGAACGGCGCGCTGTCCCGGTGCTGCTGGACGCGGTCCTTGCCCGGTACCGAGCCGAAGACCGCGTCGTCGAGCCGGAGGTCGCCCTCCATCGCCGGCGCGTACGGGTCGACGAGCAGCTTGCTCGGATTGAAGCGCAGCCCGTGCGACGGGTCGAAGGGGCCGTCGACGCGGAAGCCGTACCGCTGCCCCGGTCCGACCTGCGGCACGTACCCGTGCCACACGTGGTACGTCGACTCCTCCAGCGGCAGCCGGGTCTCGTGCCCCGCGTCGTCGAACAGGCACAGGTCGACCGCCTCCGCGCCGGAGCTGAACAGCGCGAAGTTGGTCCCCTCGCCGTCCCAGGTCGCGCCGAGCGGGTGCGGGCGCCCCGGCCAGGGCCGCACCGTCACCGCGCAGTCAGCCGACGCTCGGCGGGCAGCAGGTCGGCCAGCGAGTGGCCGCGGGGCAGGACGAGCGACTGCCCCCGTCGTTGCCGCTCGAGCATCGCGTGCACGACGAGGGCGTTGCGCAGCAGCGTCGAGAACGCCTCGGGGTCGGTGAGCAGCCAGCCGTGGTGGCCGTCGACGACCTCCGCGGGCAGCTGCGTCACGACCTGACCGAGCGCGCCGGGCGCGACGACGCGGTCGCTGTCCGCCCAGACGAACAGCACCGGCAGGCCGCGGTCAACCAGCGCCGTCGCCACGTAGCCCAGCGAGGCGCCGAGCGCGAGCCGGGCGGTCAGCGCGGTGGTCAGCGGCTTGCGCAGCAGCTGTGGCACGAACTCGCGGCCCATGGACGGCAGCGACCGGAGCAGGCCCTTGGCGTCCAGCTCGCCGACGGTACCGAGGGCCCACCTCAGCCAGGAGGCATCCGCGAACCCGCGCCGCCCCGGGGCGCCGCCGACGCTGTTGACCAGCGTCAGGCTGCGGACCAGGTCCGGCCGGTCGGCCGCCAGCTGGAGGGCGATGCCGCCGCCGAACGAGTGGCCGGCCACGAACACCGGCTTGTCCAGCTGCAGGACGTCGACGAGCCGGCCGATCCGCTGCGCGTACGCGGGCAGGTCGATCCCGCGCAGCGGCGGGCCGTCGCTGCCGCCGAACCCCGGCAGCGCCGGCGCGAGAACGCGCACGCCTGCCGCGGTGAGCCGGGTGATGCCCTCCGCGTACGACCGGGGCGTCAGCCCCCACCCGTGCAGGAACAGCAGCGGGTCGCCCGCGCCGGCCTCCATCAGCCGCACGGTGGCGCCGTCCACGTCGACGTCGCGCCAGCTGGGCGCGGCCGTCACGGGTGTGCCGGTCCGGTTTGCGCGTGCAGCGACGCGTGCCGGTCGGCGAGCAGCTCGTGCGGCTCGGACGCCGCGTCCTGACCGTGCGCGAGGACCAGGTGGCCGAGCAGCTTCTCGTGGTCGGCCAGCAGGTCCGACCACTGGCTGACGAGGTCCGCGGCCGCGACGAGCGCCTCCAGCCGGGTGCGGATCGGCAGCAGCAGCAGCTCGCGCTCGAGGACGGCCACCAGCTCCTCGGGAAGCACCGAGCGCGGGTCCTCCCCGTCCGGCTCCAGCAGCAGCTCGGACAGGTCCTCCGCCTCGGGGTCGAGGCGGGTGAGGTCCAGCGGCGGGTCGTCGTCGTCGTCGTCCTCGTACGCCGCGTCGAGCTCGGCGAGCGACATGCCGGCCTTGGCGGCCCAGCTCGCCTCCTCGGCGACGTCGACCTCGTCCGGCAGCGAGGAGAAGAAGGCGTCCTGCCAGCGCTCGACGAGGTCCCGTACCGCGTCGCAGCGCTCCAGGACCGAGCCGAGGTCGCCGTCGACGGGCATGAGCAGCGAGGCCTGCAGCGCCCGCGCCGCCTGCTCGGGCAGGTCGTCCAGCGGATCGGCGGAGGAGACGGTGTGCACCACCCCGCGCGCGTCCCGGAACATGCCGGCGAGCCTAGGGGGGCGCTGGCCGTCCGCTCCGCACGTGCGCCGCGTCGTTAGGGTGCCCGCACCGACACCAGGAGGAACGCGTGGGCGAGTTCGTACGGCTCGAGGTCGACGGCGCAGTCGCGACGATGCGGCTGGACCGGCCGAAGATGAACGCCCTCAACGCGCAGGTGCAGGAGGAGATCCGGGCCTGCGCCGAGGAGGCGACGGACCGCGACGAGATCCGCGCTGTCGTCATCTACGGCGGGGAGCGGGTCTTCGCTGCCGGCGCCGACATCAAGGAGATGAAGGACATGTCGTACGTCGACATGCTCTCCCGGGCCGGCCGCCTGCAGAACGCGTTCTCCACCGTCGCGCGCATCCCGAAGCCCGTCATCGCCGCCATCACCGGCTACGCGCTGGGCGGCGGCTGCGAGCTCGCCATGTGCGCCGACTTCCGGGTCGTCGCCGACAACGCCAAGATGGGCCAGCCCGAGATCCTGCTGGGCGTCATCCCCGGCGCCGGCGGCACGCAGCGGCTGACCCGCCTCGTCGGCCCGGCCAAGGCCAAGGACCTCTGCTTCACCGGCCGCTTCGTCGAGGCCGACGAGGCGCTCGCCATCGGGCTCGCGGACGTGGTGGTGCCGACCGACCAGGTCTACGCCGAGGCGCTGGAGATGGCCGGGCAGTACGCGAACGGACCGGCGGTCGCGATCCGCGCGGCGAAGAAGGCCATCGACGAGGGCATCGAGATGGACCTCGACGCCGCACTGCGCCTGGAGTCGACGCTGTTCGGCGGGCTGTTCGCCACCGAGGACCGGCGGATCGGGATGGAGTCGTTCGTCAAGAACGGCCCGGGCAAGGCGCAGTTCACCGGCCGCTGACGTGACGTCCGGCACAGGGGCCGGCCATCGTTTGCCCTGGCATTACCACCGGGTAACAATGAGCGCGCAGGGCGGTCGCAGCGGCTCTCCGCTCGCGCGTTAGCGTTCGCTCAACATCCAGGGCGGGTCCCTCGACCGCGCCCCAGTGCCACTTGCCAACGGAGGTCGGCGCCCGAGCATGAACATCGTCGTACTGGTCAAGCAGGTCCCCGACACGTGGGCCGAGCGCAAGCTCAACGCGGACGACAAGCGCCTCGACCGCGCGTCGGTCGACGTGGTCATGAACGAGATCGACGAGTACGCCGTCGAGGAGGCTCTGAAGATCAAGGAGGCCGGCGGCGGCGAGGTCACCATCCTGACCATGGGCCCCGAGCGCGCGGTCGAGACGATCCGCAAGGCGCTGTCCATGGGTGCGGACAAGGCCGTCCACCTCGTCGACGACGCCCTCGCCGGCAGCGACGCCGTGCAGACGTCGTACGCGCTGGCCAAGGTCCTCGAGACCCTCGAGTACGACCTGCTGATCTCGGGGTCGGAGGCGACCGACTCGCGGATGGCCATTATGGGCGCACTGCTCGCCGAGCGCACCGGCAAGCCGCAGCTCACCGGCGCCCGCAAGGTCACCGTCGACGGCGGCAGCGTCCGCATCGAGCGGCAGACCGACAACGGCTACGACGTCGTCGAGGCGCCGACGCCGGCGATCGTGTCGGTCGTCGAGAAGATCAACGAGCCGCGCTACCCGTCCTTCAAGGGGATCATGGCGGCCAAGAGCAAGCCGCTCACCACCCTGACCGTTGCCGACGCCGGCATCGAGGCGGCGCAGGTCGGCCTCGCCGCCGCGCCGTCGCAGGTCGTCGAGTTCGCGAACAAGCCGCCGCGCCAGGCGGGGCAGGTCGTCAAGGACGAGGGCGACGGCGGCATGAAGGTCGCCGAGTTCCTCGCGTCGCAGAAGATCGTCTGAGAGGGCAGCAGCAGATGGCAGAGATCCTGGTCCTCGTCGACCACGTCGAGGGCACACCGAAGAAGGTCTCGTACGAGCTGCTGACGCTCGCCCGCACGCTGGGTGAGCCGTCCGCCGTCGTCCTGGGCAAGGGCGCGTCCGCCGCGGCCGAGAAGGTCGCCGCGTACGGCGCCGAGAAGGTCTACGTCAGTGAGGCGGAGGAGCTGTCGCAGTTCCTCGTCGCGCCGTACGCGACCGTCCTTGCGCAGCTGGTGCAGGAGAAGAACCCCGCGGCGGTGCTGCTCCCGAGCAACGTCACCGGCAAGGAGGTCGGCGCGCGGCTGGCCGTCAAGATCGGCTCCGGCCTCGTGACCGACGCGGTCGGCGTCACGCCCGAGTTCGTCGCCGAGCAGCCGATCTTCGGTGGGGCGGTGACGGTCCAGTCGAAGGTGCAGACGGGTACGCCGATCATCACGGTCCGCCCGAACAGCACGGCCGCCACCGAGCAGGCCGGGGCCGGCACCGTCGAGCAGGTCACCGCGACGTTCAGCGACGCGGACAAGGCCGCCAAGGTCGTCGAGTCGGTCGTCGAGGCGAAGGGCGGCCGCCCGGATCTCGGCGAGGCCTCCATCGTCGTCTCCGGCGGTCGCGGCATGGGCAACGCGGAGAACTTCTCCATCGTCGAGAAGCTGGCCGACACCCTCGGTGCCGCGGTCGGCGCCTCCCGCGCCGCCACGGACGCCGGCTGGTACCCGCACCAGAACCAGGTCGGCCAGACCGGCCGCACCGTGTCGCCGCAGCTGTACATCGCGGTCGGCATCTCCGGCGCGATCCAGCACCGCGCCGGCATGCAGACGTCGAAGACCATCGTGGCCATCAACAAGGACCCGGAGGCCCCGATCTTCGAGCTGGCCGACTTCGGCCTCGTGGGCGACCTGTTCAACGTCGTGCCGCAGCTCACCGAGGAGATCCAGAAGCGCAAGGGCTGAGCAGTCCCTTCTAGCGCGGCTCCGCCGCGACGCACGTCCGGCGGCCCGGCACCTCCTCGGAGGCTCGCCGGGCCGTCGCGCATCAGGGGTAGCGGACGCCGGTCAGCTGCTCGCTGACGTCCCACAGCCGCCGCGCCGCCTCCTCGTCCCGCGCCTGCTTCGACGGCGTGGCCCGCACCGGCGTCCCGCGCACGCCCCCGCGCGGTCCGAAGAAATCGCCGGTCCGCACGTCCGGGATCGTCGCGGCGTACAGCTGCGGCCACGCGCCGTGCGCGTCCGGCTGCGCGACGAGGCGGTTGCCGCCTGCATCAGCCCGACGAGCAGCGGGTTGCCCTGCCCGCGCTGCAGGTTCGTCGCGGCGTACCCGGGATGCGCGGCAGCGACGACCAGCGACGGCGCCCGCCGGCCGAGCTCGCGCGCGAACAGCAGGTTCGCCAGCTTGCTCTGCCCGTACGCGGACCACCGGCCGTACGAGCGCTCGCCCATGAGGTCGTCGAACCGCATCCGGCCCATCCGGTGCGCGTCGCTGCTCACGACCACCACGCGGCCGGTCAGCTTCGGCAGCAGCAGGCCGGTCAGCGCGAAGTGGCCGAGGTGGTTGGTCCCGAGCTGCAACTCGAAGCCGTCCTCGGTCAGCCGCCGCGGGACGGCCATGACGCCTGCGTTCGCGATCAGCAGGTCGAGCGGGTCGACCTGCTCGGCCGCAGCGCGTACGGACGCCAGCGACGCGAGGTCGAGCGGCACCAGCTCGGCGGTCCCCACGGCACGCACCCGGGCCAGCGCCTCCGCGCCGCGCCGCGGGTCCCGGCAGGCCATGAGGACGCGGGCGCCGCGGCGGGCCAGCTCCAGCGAGGTGTGCAGCCCGAGGCCGGAGTTCGCCCCCGTCACCAGCGCGGTGCGGCCGGTCTGGTCCGGCACGTCGGCCGACGTCCACGAGGTCATGCGGCCAGCCTTCCCTAGACTTCGCGACCATGCCTGCCTGGGACCGCCGACCGACGTCGCAGCTCGCCAAGCAGCGGGAGGCCGCTGTCCGGACGCAGGTCGTCGACGCGGTCGCCCCCTTCTCGCCGTTCTGGCGCGCGCGCCTCAAGAGCCTCGGCCGCACAGCCACGCAGAGCTCGACCCTGGACGGGCTGTCCCAGCTGCCGGCGGTCGGCGAGCGCGACGTCTGCCCTGACGGCGACCCGGCCGGTGCCGCTGCCCTCGTGCTGCAGGCGGGGGAGTCCGGCTTCGCGCTGCACGCACAGGGCCCGGTCCTCCGCCGCGCGCTCGCCCGGCGGCTCGCCCGCCCCGGCACGTACCGCGCCGTCGTCGAGGCCGACACCCGACCGACCTCGTACGTCTGGGCGGGCCAGGGGCTGCGCTTCCCGGTTGCCAGCACCCGCTCCGACCTCGACCTCGTCGCGCGGGCCGGCGCGCGGCTGTGGCAGCTGCTCGGCCTCACCGGCGCGGACGTCGTCGTCAGCGGTCTGCCGACCCTGCCGACCGCGTCGGTGCAGGCGCTGCAGCTGGGCGCCCTCGGCGCCGGCGCGCCGCTGCTCGCGCCCGGTGACGACGTGGACGACCTCGCGGCAGCGCTGAAGCTGGTTCCGGTGACGGTGCTCGCCCTGCCGTCGGCCACCGCGGCGACGACGCTCGACGACCTGGACGACCTGGGCGTCGACCTGAGCGCGCTCACCACCCTGCTGCTCGTCGGTGCTCCGTACGACGACGAGCGGGCCGGCGTGCGCGCTGCGCTCACCCGGATCGGCGTGCCGGACCGCTGCCTCGTCCTCGCTGCGCACGTCCCGGACGGGCACCGGCTGGCCTGGGCCGAGTGCCGCGAGTCGGCCGGGCGGACCGGCCTGCACACGTACCCCGACCTCGACCTGGTCCAGATGGTCGACCCGGAGACCGGCGAGGCCGCCGACCGCGGTGCCCGCGAGGTCGTCGTGACGCAGCTGGGCTTCCGCGGGACCGCGCTGCTGCGCTGGCGGACCGGCGACGTCGCCGACAACGTCACGGCCGACCCGTGCCCGTCCTGCGGCCGCACGGTGCCGCGCGTCGTCGGCCTGCGCTCCGGTGCTCTCGTACCGCTGCTCGCCCTGCGCAACGGCACCCGGGCGGTGGACGTCCGGGCCGTCGCCGGCGCGCTGGTCGGCCGGGCCGACGTGCAGGACTTCCGGATCGTGCTCGGGCCGAGCGCGCGCGACGGCGCGGACGAGGTCATCGTCCACGTGGTGCCGCCGGCCGCTGCAGACCCGTCCGACGTCGCCGTCGCGGTCGCGCGGGACGTGCGCGCCGCGGCCGGCCTGCTGCCCACGCAGGTCGTCGTCGCCGCCGACGGCGTGCTGCCGACCGACGGCGCCCCCGTCAGCCGGCGCGTGCTGCAGCGCTGAGCGCCGTACGCTCGTCGCGTGGCCTACCTCGACCATGCGGCGTCCACGCCCATGCTCCCCGAGGCCGTTGCGGCGGTGACGGCTGCGATGGCCGCCAGCGGCAACCCGTCGTCTCTGCACGCCACCGGCCGCCGAGCCCGCCGCCTCGTCGAGGAGTCCCGCGAGTCGCTCGCTGCCTCCCTCGGCGCGCGACCGTCCGAGGTCGTCTTCACCGGCGGCGGAACCGAGAGCGACAACCTCGCCGTCAAGGGCATCTTCTTCTCCCGCCGCGCCGCCGACCC
>JAODNS010000239.1 GCA_025465145.1 Frankiales bacterium | reverse complement strand
TCGGGCGAAGAAGGCCACCGCGAGCAAGGCGGCTCCGGCGAAGAAGGCGACCGCGAGCAAGGCGGCATCGGCGAAGAAGGCGACCGCGAGCAAGGCGCCTGCCAAGAAGCGCTGAGCTACCCGCTCGACCAGAGGCCCCGGCACCCGCCGGGGCCTCTGCCGTTTCGGACTCAGCCCGTCCCTGCCACCGCCACCCGCACGACCGTGCCGTCGACGACGACGAGCTGAACGCGCTGCCCGGGGTGCAGCCGCAGCAGGCCGTCCAGCGCGATTGCCGGGAACGGCACCTCCGTGCCGTCATCCAGCAGCGCGACCCCCTGCCGCCCGTCGAACAGCCGCACCGTCCCCTGCATGCGTCAGCCCAGCCGCGCGGCGACGGCCGCGGTCGCGGCCCCCACGCCGAGCGCAAGCGCCCGCTGCAGGTCGGCCGGGGTGTCCACGTCGAGGCGCAGCCCCGGGCCGGCAGCCAGCTCGGCCGCGCCGGAGGTGAGATGGCCGGCCCGCGACGCCGCACCGTAGGCCGGGGCGAGAGCCAGCCCGGGTGGCGCGGCCAGCAGTGTGGTCCCGGTGCCGGCCGCGTCGGCCACGAAGGCACGCAGGCCCGACGGGACGGCCCGCAGCGCCTCCGTCAGCTCCTCCGGCCGCAGCGCCGGCAGGTCGGCGGACACGGTCGCCGCCCCGAGCCCGGCAGGCAGCAGCTCCGCCCCGTGCGCGAGCGCGGGGTTGAGCCCCGCGTCTGGACCGTCCGCCACCACGTCTGCCCCTACTCCGGCGAGAGCGGCGGCGGCTCGCTCGTCGTCGGTCACCACCAGCACGTGCGCCACCGCATCGGCTGCCAGGGCCGCCGTCACGACGTCGACGGCGAAGGCCAGGGCGAGGTCCTGGCGCAGGGCGTCTCCGTACGCCTGCAGGCGGGTCTTGGCCAGCGCGAGCCGCTTGACCGGCACCACGAGGCCCCAGGCGAGAGGGGGCACGACGTCAGAGTCTGGCAGGGTGCCTCGACACGCGCCCCTGCGGCGCGGAAGGATGCGGTCCTACGACGGGAGCAGCGCGTGCAGGGTCGGGTTCCACTGCGACGGCTCGGCTTCTGGTACGGCCTGGCTGCCTGCATCCTGAAGCCGCTGACGTGGGCGTTCATGAAGAAGGACTGGCGCGGCCAGGAGCACGTCCCAGCCAGCGGCGGCGTCATCATCGCGGCCAACCACATCTCGCACGCCGACCCCATCGCCCTGGCCGACTACATCGTCTTCGGCACCGGCCGGGTGGCCCGGTTCATGGCGAAGGCCAGCCTGTTCAAAGGCCGCGGCCTCGTCGGCAGCGTCATGCGCGGCGCCGGCCAGATCCCCGTGCACCGGCAGACCGCGGACGCCTCGCTGGCCCTGCGCGATGCCGTCGCGGCGCTGCAGCGCGGGGAGTGCATCGCCATCTACCCGGAGGGCACCGTGTCCCGCGACCCGGGGAAGTGGCCGATGCAGGCCAAGACCGGCGTGGCTCGCCTCGCCCTGCTCTCGGGTGCTCCGGTCGTCCCCGTCGCGCAGTGGGGCGCCCAGGACATCCTCGACAGCTACCGCAGCAAGGGGCTGCACCTGCTGCCCCGCACGACGATGCACGTCCTCGCCGGGCCACCGGTGGACCTGTCTGAGTACGAAGGGCGCGAGCTGACGACGGAGGTGCTCCGCGGTGTCACGGACACGGTCATGGCCGCCGTCACGCGGCTGGTCGAGGAGCTTCGCGGCGAGACCGCGCCGGCCGAGGTCCACGTGCACGAGCGACGCAGCGCGCTGTCCGACGCCCGGCGCACGGCATGACGCGGGCCGCCGTGCTCGGCTCCGGGTCCTGGGGCACCGCCTTCGGAAAGGTCCTCGCCGACGCAGGCACCGACGTCGTGCTGTGGGCGCGCCGGCCGGAGCTGGCCCAGCAGGTGCGCGAGCAGCACGAGAACGCCGACTACCTGCCGGGCATCGCCCTGCCGGCCAACCTCAGCGCGACGGCCGACGCAGCGGAGGCCGTGGCCGACGCGGACTTCGTCGTCCTCGCCGTCCCGTCGCAGAGCTTGCGCGACAACCTGTCGGCCGTCGCCGGCCACCTCCACCGCGACGCCGTGCTCGTGAGCCTCATGAAGGGCGTCGAGCTCGGCACCACGAAGCGGATGAGCGAGGTCATCAGCGAGGTCGCGGACGTGCCGCTGGACATGGTGGCGGTCGTCAGTGGCCCGAACCTCGCCAAGGAGATCGCGGACGGGCAGCCCGCGGCGACGGTGGTCGCGTGCACGGACGAGCCGGCAGCCGAGCGGCTCCAACTCGCCTGCACCACGCGGTACTTCCGCCCGTACACGAACGTCGACGTCGTCGGCTGCGAGCTCGGTGGCGCGGTGAAGAACGTCATCGCGCTCGCCACCGGGATGGCCGAGGGGATGGGGTTCGGCGACAACACGAAGGCCTCGCTCATCACCCGCGGCCTCGCGGAGACCGCCCGCCTCGGTGTCGCCTTGGGCGCAGACCCCATGACGTTCTCCGGGCTGGCCGGCCTCGGCGACCTCGTCGCGACCTGCACGTCACCGCTGTCGCGCAACCGGACGTTCGGCGAGCGACTCGGACGGGGGGAGACGCTCGAGGAGATCCTCGCTCGCAAGCAGCAGACGGCGGAGGGTGTGAAGTCATGCCGGTCGATCCTCGACCTGGCCCGCAAGCACGACGTCTACATGCCGATCACCGAGCACGTCGTGGCCGTCGTGCACGACGGGATGACGCCCAAGGAGATGGTGCGCGGCCTCATGAGCCGCGAGGTCAAGAGCGAATGACCGGCGGCGAGCACACCCGCGCCACGCACCCGCCCGCTGCACCGGTACCCGAGCAGGTGCCGCTCGGGCTGCCCGTCTACCGCACCGCAGCCTGGGCGTTCGAGACAGCGCAGGAGTACGCCGACCTGCTGAACGGTGATCGCGCCGGCTACTCGTACAGCCGCAACGACAACCCCACCTGCGTCGCGTTCGCGGAGGCGGTCGCGGCGATGGAGGGCGCCAACGTCCCCACTCCGGTGACGGCGCAGCCGTTTGCGTCCGGCATGGCCGCCATCGCGGCGGTGTTCATGACCTTCACCCGCGCCGGCGGCCACGTCGTGGCGCCGCGGGAGATCTACGGCGGGACGTACGGGCTGCTCACGTCCGTGCTCGACCGCTTCGGCGTCACCGCGACGTTCGCCGACAGCACCGACCCAGCAGGGCTCCGCGCGGCCATCCGCCCGGAGACGACGCTGCTGTGGGGCGAGACCCTGGCGAACCCGACCATGACGGTCGCCGACCTGCCGGGGCTGGCTGCCGTCGCGCGCGAGGCGGGGATCCCGTTCGCCGTCGACTCCACGTTCGCGTCACCCGCGGTGTGCCGGCCCCTGGAGCACGGCGTCGACGTCGTCGTGCACTCGGCCACGAAGTATATCGGCGGGCACAGCGACGTCACCGGCGGGGTCGCCGTCGGCTCGCCGGAGCTGATGGACCGGGTCCGCCACGTGCGCATCGACCTCGGCGGCGTCCTGTCGCCCGACGACGCCTTCCTGCTGCACCGCGGCCTGGCGACGCTGCCGCTTCGGATGGACCGCCACTGCCGCACGGCGCTCGCGGTCGCGACTGCGCTCGCCGAGCACCCGAAGGTGGTCCGCGTCGACCACCCCGGGCTGCCTGGCCACCGCGACCACGATCTCGTCGTCAAGCTGTTCGACGAGGGCCGCTACGGCGCCGTCGTCACCGTGACGCCCGAGGGCGACCGCGCCGCCGGACTGGCGCTGTGCGATGCGCTGCAGCTCGTCCGTCGCGCCACGTCGCTGGGCGGGACCCACTCCAAGGTCAGCCACGTGGCGTCGACGACCCACCGCCAGCTCGGCGACGCGGCGCTCGCCGCTGCCGGCATCGGACCGGCGGCCGTGCGCATCAGCGTGGGTCTCGAGGACGCGGAGGACCTCGTGGCGGACCTCGTGCAGGCGCTCGACCAGCTCTGAGGTGTGCGGGTCGCCGCTGCGCGGCAGAGTCGCACCATGGAGAGCTTCGACGTCGTCGTCCTGGGAGCCGGCTCGGCCGGCGAGCGCATCGCGCGCGCGGTGGCGGAGGCGGGGCGGTCGGTCGCGCTCGTCGAGCAGCTGCGCGTCGGCGGTGAGTGCCCCTACGTCGCCTGCATGCCCAGCAAGGCGATGCTGCGCAGCGCCGAGGCGCGCGCTGACACCCGCCAGCTGACCGACCTCGGCGGCGCGTCCACCCCGGCGGCGCTCGACGACGACGCGCTCGCGTTCCGGTCGGCGGCGCAGCGACGGGACGACATCAGTGTGCACCGTGACGACGCGGAGGCTGCGCAGGGCCTGCAGGGCGCCGGCGTCACCTTGGTCCGTGGGCGCGGCCGCGTCGCGCGCGACGGGGTGCTCGAGGTCGACGGCCGGGAGCTGCGGTGGCGCGACCTCGTGGTGGGCACGGGGTCGACGCCGGTACGGCCGCCGGTCGACGGGCTCGAGGACGTGCCGACCTGGACCAGCGACGAGGCGCTGTCGGCGCAGGACCGCCCGGAGTCGCTGCTCGTCATGGGCGGCGGCGCCGTGGGCTGCGAGCTGGCCCAGGTGCACGCGCGGTTCGGAGTCGCGGTGACGCTGGTCGAGTCGGGGCCGCGGCTGGCCGGCACGGAGGAGCCCAGCATCGCCGACCTGCTGGCCGACGCGCTGCGCGCGAGCGGGGTGGACGTGCGGCTCGGCGTGTCCGTGGAGCGATGCGTGAACGGGGGAACCGGCGCGGTCGTCCACCTGTCGGACGGCAGCACGGTGGAGGCGGCCCGGGTGCTGGTGGCGACGGGCCGCAAGCCCACGACGGGCGGCCTCGGCCTCGACGTCCTCGGGATCGAGCCGAACGACCAGGGGGCGCTCGAGGTCGACGACCACTGCCGGGTACGGGGCCAGCAGCACGTGTGGGCTGCGGGCGACGTCACGGGCATCGCGCCGTACACGCACACGGCCAACTACCAGGCGCGGATCGTCGCCGCGAACCTGCTCGGCGGCGAGCGGACGGCCGACTACCGGGCCATCCCACGCGCGATCTACACCTCGCCCGCGGTCGCCAGTGTCGGCATGCCCGAGGAGCAGGCGCGCGAGCAGGGGATCGACGCGGTCACGGCCACGATGGACGTGGCGGAGGTGGCGCGCGCTGCGACCGAGGGCGCCGGTGGTGGACGCCTCGTCCTGACCGCAGACCGTCGCCGCGGGGTGCTCATCGGAGCAGCCGTCATCGGGCCGCGTGCAGACGAGTGGCTGTCCGAGGCAACAGTCGCCATCCGCGGGGAAGTGCCCTTGTCGGTGCTGCAGGACGTAGTGCACGCGTTCCCGACCTTCGGGGAGGCGTACGAGCCGCCGCTGCGAGAGCTGGCGGCGAAGGTGCAGGAGTAGACGTGGGTGTGCTGGACGGACAGGTGGCTCTGGTCACCGGCGGCGGGACCGGCATCGGCGAGCAGATCTGCGCGCGGCTCGCTGCCGACGGTGCGGACATCGCGGTGAACGGACTCGACGACGAGGAGGTGCAGGGCGTCGTCGCGCGGGTGCAGGCCCTCGGGCGCAAGGCGATCGGGCTCGTCGGCAGCGTCGACGACCCGGCGTTCGTGCACGAGATGGTGCGCCGCGTCGAAGACGACCTGGGACCGCTCACCATCGCGGTCAACAACGCCGGCATGCAGGTGGAGACGCCCTTCCTGGAGCTCGACCTGGACACCTGGCGCACGCAGCTGTCGGTCGACCTCGACGGCCCGTTCCTCGTCGCCTCCGAGGCTGCCCGCGTCATGGCAGTGCGAGGCGGTGGCGTCGTCGTCAACATCACGAGCGTCCACGAGCATCAGCCGCGCCCCGGCTTCGCGGCGTACTGCGTCAGCAAGGCAGGTCTCGGCATGCTCACCAAGGTGCTCGGCCGCGAGCTCGCGTCGAAGGGGATCCGTTGCGTGGCCGTCGCGCCGGGTGCCATCGAGACCGCAATGCAGGGCGACCAGACGGAGGAGGAGCGCCGCGAGCAGGAGGCGGGCATCCCCGCCGGGCGGCTCGGCCAGCCGTCCGAGGTGGCCGCGCTGGTGGCGTGGCTGGTCTCGCCGGAGGCGGCGTACGTCTCCGGCACGACGGTCGTCATGGACGGCGCGCTGGAGCAGCAGGTGTCGCTGTCCTGACCGCTAGATTCGCCCGGTGACGAGAACGCGCGTGGCTGTGGTGTTCGGCGGGCGCAGCACCGAGCACGCCATCTCGTGCGTCTCTGCCGGCAGCGTGCTCGCCGCGCTCGATCGCGAGAAGTACGACGTCGTCGCCGTTGGCATCACCCCCGAGGGCCGTTGGGTCCTCGCGCCGGACGACCCGGCGCAGCTGGCCATCAGCGGCCGCGAGCTGCCGGCCGTCAAGGACGGCGCTGCCGTGGCGCTGCCCGGGGACCCGACCGTCGGGCTGATCCCGCTGGAGGACGGCGCCGCGCTGCTCGGCAGCGTCGACGTCGTGTTCCCCGTGCTGCACGGGCCGTACGGCGAGGACGGCACCGTGCAGGGGCTGCTCGAGATGGCCGACGTGCCGTACGTCGGCTCCGGCGTCCTCGCCAGCGCGGCGGCCATGGACAAGGCGGTCGCGCGCGTCCTGCTCGCCGCCGCCGGCCTTGCGGTCACCGACGCCGTCGTCGTGCGGCGCGCGCAGTGGGACGCGGATCCGGCTGCGGTGGCGCGCGAGGTGCAGCCGCTGGGGCTGCCCGTGTTCGTCAAGCCGGCCCGCGGCGGGTCCAGCATCGGCATCAGCAAGGTGAGCAGCTGGGACGACCTCGCGCCCGCCGTCGAGGAGGCGCTGCGCTGCGACGCGAAGGTCCTCGTCGAAGCCGCGGTCGTCGGGCGCGAGGTCGAGTGCGGGATCCTCGAGGGCGTCGACGGCCGACCCGCTGCCAGCGTGCCGGCGGAGATCCGGCTCGTCGGCGACTACGAGTTCTACGACTTCGAGGCGAAGTACCTGGACGCCGCCACCGCGCTGGACGTGCCCGCGGACCTGCCGGAGGACGTCACCGCGCGGCTGCAGGAGCTCGCCCGCCGCGCGTTCGTGGCGCTCGACTGCGCCGGGCTCGCGCGGGTCGACTTCTTCGTCGGCCCGGAGGGCGAGCTCACCATCAACGAGGTCAACACGATGCCGGGGTTCACGCCGACGTCGATGTTCCCGCGGATGTGGGCGGCGACAGGGCTGGACTACCCGGCCCTGGTGGACCGGCTGATCAGCACCGCGCTGCGGCGCGGCACCGGCCTGCGCTAGGCACCCGGCGCGGCCACCGGCTCGGGCAGGGTCTTCAGCACCGGCACGAGCGTCAGCACGAGGTAGCCCTGCTCCTCGTACGCCGTGGGGATGTCCAGCGCGACGTTGACGGCGCGGTCGGCGGTCGTCCAGAGGACCCGCCCCGCGGTCTTCCTGGTGACGAACGGCAGCCCGTCGAGGACGAGCGGCGTCTGGGTCTGGTCCGGCAGCGGGACGCCGCACTGCAGCGTCACGGCCGGATCGCCCCACGCGGCGGTGCGCGTCGCGTCCCCCGTCACCGGTCGCCGGCGCACGCCCTTGTCCAGCTCGTCCGGGAGCTGCGCGAGCAGCTTCGTGCACGCGTCGACGACGGGCTTGGTGGACGCCGACGGCAGCGGCACGTCCACCGGTCCGGTGGCCGTCGGTCGCGGCTGGGGGCTGCCGCTGGTGCAGGCGGCAGCGAGCAGGGCGGCCGCGACGAGCGCGGTCCTCAGAGGTGGACGACCGGGCAGGTCAGGGTGCGGGTGATGCCCTCGACGCCCTGGACCTTCGCCACGACCAGCTTGCCCAGCTCGTCGACGCTCTTCGCCTCGGCCCGGACGATGACGTCGTACGGGCCGGTGACGTCCTCGGCCTGCGCGACGCCAGCGAGCTCGGAGATGGCCTTCGCGACGGCGGCGGCCTTCCCGACCTCGGTCTGGATGAGGATGTAGGCCTGGACCACGGCGAGAACCCTTCTGGAAGGCTGCTGGAGTGGCGGACGCTACCGCACGGGATGTGGGCGAGTTCGGGCTCATCGGCAGGGTCGTGGAGCGCCTGGGCACGTCCCCGTACGTGCTCCTCGGACCCGGTGACGACGCCGCCGTCGTGGCCGCGCCGGACGGCCGCGTGGTGGCGACGACGGACGTGCTCGTCGAGGGCGTCCACTTCCGGCGCGACTGGTCCAGCGCGTACGACATCGGCCGCAAGGCGGCGGCCGTCAACCTCGCCGATGTGGCGGCGATGGGCGCCCGCGGCACCGCCCTGCTCGTCGGGCTCGCGGCCCCGGCCGAGCTGCCGGTCGAGTGGGCGCTGCGCTTCACCGACGGCCTGCGCGACGAGGCCGCGCTGGTCGGCGCGGCGGTGGTCGGCGGTGACGTGGTGCGGTCGGAGGTGCTCGTCGTCAGCGTGACCGCGCTGGGCGACCTGGAGGGTCGGGGCCCGGTGACGCGCGCGGGCGCGCAGCCCGGCGACGTCGTCGTCCTGGCCGGCGAGCTGGGCCGCTCCGCCGCCGGACTCGCGCTGCTCGAGGAGGGCGTCCACGAGGGCGAGCTCGTCGACGCGCACCGCCGGCCGACGCCCCCGTACGCCCTCGGTGCGCTCCTCGCCCTCGCCGGGGCCACCTCGATGTGCGACGTCAGCGACGGGCTGCTGTCCGACGTGCGGCACCTGACCCGCGCCAGCGGTGTGCGGATCGACCTCGACGACGCGGACGAGCTGTTCCTCACCGGCGGCGAGGACCACGCGCTGGTCGCGACGCTGCCGCCGACCGCCGTGCTGCCGGACGGCTGCCGCGTCGTCGGCCGGGTCCTGGCCGGCGAGGGCGTCACCGTGGCCGGCGAGGAGCGGGTCGGCGGCTGGGACCACTACGCGTGATCCGCCGCGTAGGACGACAACGCGCTCGTCAGAACGGCGGCTCGTCAGGAAGGCCGGTGGGCGGTCGGGGCGCCGGCGCGGCCGGAGGCTCGGGTTCGTCGTCGTCCGCGAGTTGCGGGGCCGGTGACGGCCGGACCAGGCGTCGCGAAGTGGCCGGCGGCGGTGGCGTGTGCGGTGAGGGGCGGCGGTAGGTGCGCCCGAGCGGACTGGTCCAGGTGACGCTGCCGTCGAGGTGGCGGACCATCGTCCAGCCATGATGCTCGGCGGCGTGGCAGCGCTCGGACTTCAGGCCGAGGTTGCCGACGGCGGTCGGGCCGTCCGGATGGGGCACCAGGTGGTCGCGGTGGCAGCGGCTGCTGGAGCAGCCGGGGCCGGTGCACCACCGGTCGCGCGCGTCGACCAGACGCGCCAGACCGGCCGACGGGTCGTGCTGGTCCTCGACCTCGTCGACGTGCACGACTGAGCGCAGCATCGCGAGCACACGCTGCCGCGCAGCCTCGCCGTCGCCCGCTGCGGGCACCGCTCGGTCGCCGACGTCGACCGGCTGACCCGTTGTTGCGTCCACGTACACGGGGCGCAGCGATGCGTGCGGCAGGAGCAGCCGGACGTGCTCGGATGAGATCTCGCCGTAGCCGTCCACGAACCCTGGGGACGAGCCGCGCTCGAGGACCGGTGGTCACCGGGATGTGGACGTTGAACGTGGCACCGGCGGGCGACCGCGAAGATTCACCAGGCTCGAAGCTGCCGGCCAGCACCATCGCGGGCAGCGCAGCCAGCAGGTCGGCCCGCCGCTGGTCGGTCGTGCGCACGATGCCGTCCTCGCGGTCCGGCGATGCGCTCCCGCGCCTCCAGCCTGCCGAGGTCGACCTGGAAGCGGGCCAGCTGCTCGGCCGTCAGCAGCGCGGTGAGGACGGCCATGCCGTCGAGCCCTGGCCGCGACGTCACGTGCCGGGACGCGCGCGCCCGCTCCAGCCGCTCGGCCGCTTCGTCCGGCAGCTCGTGCTCGAGCACCGCCCGGCGGACCAGCCGTCGCAGGTCGGACGACGCCAGCTCCTGCGCCTCCGGCATGAGCACCGCATCGAGCCGGCGGAGCATGTCCTCGTCCCAGGCGCGGGTCTCGGCGAGCACGATCCGCACCTGCGGGACGAACATCCGCCCCTCCTCCAGCGCCGTCAGCACCCGCGGCAGGCCGTGCACGAGCCAGTCGGCGTCGACCAGGCTCGCGCCGGCCGCCTGCTGCCCCAGCCGCAGGCTGCCTGCCAGCTCGAGCACGAGGAACTGCGGCCCGCCGGACAGCACGCCCTCCAGCCGCGACAGCCGATCCAGCTCCACGAGGGTGCGGGACTGCCTCGCGAAGGAGCGGGCGTCCGCCCGCTGCAGCTCGACGAGCGCGTCGAGCGCTGCGTTCTGCCGGTCAGCGGTAGGGAGGTTCACGGCTCGAACGTACGGGCGACCTCCGACAGAACCGGTGCCGCCAGTCAAGGGCCGGGACACGGAGCCGCGGCCCGATCAGCCGTTCTCGTACGCCTCGTCCTCGGCGCCGACGCGGTCGTTGCGCTCCTTCACCGACTGCAGCGCGTGCTGCGCGGCGTCGGCGGTGAGGTACGGCCCGAGCCGCACCTCCGCCCGGCAGCTGCCGTCGCCCTCGACCGCGTTGTGGTCCGTGCACCACCAGAAGCTCATGACGCCGAGGGTGCCACGATGTCGGTCCACCGACCAGAAGGAGCCTTCGTGGCCGTCTACGCCCTCGGCGACCGCACGCCGCAGATCTCCGCGGACGCGTACGTCCACCCGGACGCAACGGTCATCGGCGACGTGCGGCTCGGCGCCGGTGCGACCGTCTGGCCCGGTGCTGTGCTGCGCGGCGACTACGGGACCATCACCGTCGGCGAGCGGACGTCGATACAGGACGGCACGGTCGTGCACGCCACGCACGACAAGGCGACCACGATCGGCAGCGACTGCGTGGTCGGCCACCTCGCACACCTCGAAGGCTGCACGGTGGAGGACCGCTGCCTCATCGGCTCCGGCTCGGTCGTGCTGCACGACGTCGTGGTCCGCAGCGGCGCGCTCGTCGGCGCGGGCGCGGTGGTCAGCAACGGCACCGAGGTGCCCGGGCGCGCGATGGCGCTGGGCATACCGGCGAAGATGCGCCTCGACGCCGTGCCGGAGGGGTCGTTCGAGCCGGCCGTGGCGCTCTACGCGTGGAACGGCCAGCGGTACAAGGACGAGCTCACGCGGCTGGACTGACGCGTTCGCGTCGCTGGCGCCGGACGCAGAACGGCCCGGCCTCCCTGAGGGGAGCCGGGCCGGTGTGCGACATCGGGAGCTAGGCGCGGACGACCTTGCCGGCCTTGATGCAGGACGTGCAGACGCCGAGCTTCTTCGGGGTCTTGCCGACCATCGCGCGGACCGTCTGGATGTTCGGGTTCCAGCGGCGGCGGGTGCGGCGGTGGGAGTGGCTGACGGACATGCCGAAGCCGGGCCCCTTGCCGCAGACGTCGCAGTTCGCAGACACAGTGACTCCAAGAAGACGTTCAGGGGGATCCGGCGGCGGCCGGACAACCCACGAAGAGTAGCAGCCTCGGCTAGCCTCGCCGTCCGGTCAGGAGTGGGAGGACAGGCGTGCTGCAGGCCCTCGACGCCGCTGCCGTGCGGCAGTGGTGCCTCGCCGCCCGCGACGCCCTGACGGCGGCCCGCGCGGAGATCGACGACCTCAACGTCTACCCCGTTCCCGACGGCGACACGGGCACCAACCTGCAGCTCACGATGACCTCGGTCGCCGACGCCGTGACGGCCGCGGGCGACGACATGGCGGGCGTCGCGAAGGCCATGGCGCACGGGGCGCTGATGGGCGCGCGCGGCAACTCGGGGGTGATCCTGTCCCAGCTGCTGCGCGGCCTCGCGGAGGTGCTGGGCGAGCAGGAGACGGCTGGTCCCGAGGACGTGCAGCGGGCGCTGGTGCGTGCCGCGGAGCTGGGCTACGCGGCCGTGGCCACGCCCGTCGAGGGGACGATCCTCACCGTCGCCCGCGAGGCCGCCGCGTCCGCCGCGGAGATCGGGCCGTCGTCGCTGGCGGCGGTCGTACGAGCAGCCGCCGCGGGCGCGACGGCCGCGCTGGCCCGCACCCCGGACCAGCTGCCGCAGCTGAAGGCGGCCGGCGTGGTGGACGCCGGCGGCCGTGGGCTGTGCGTGCTGCTCGACGCGCTGGAGCAGGTCGTCACCGGCATCGCGCCCGCCGCCGCCGCACCGGTGCTGCTGGTGCCGCGCGACCGCAGCGGGCTCGCGACCGCGCGCGAGGCGGGCAGCGACGCGTTCGCGTACGAGGTGCAGTTCCTCCTCCGCGAGGCCACCGAAGACGGCGTCGAGGTGCTGAAGGAGCAGCTCGCGGCACTCGGCGACTCGCTGGTCGTCGTCGGTGGGGACGGGCTGCACAACGTGCACGTCCACGTGAACGACGTCGGCGCGGCGGTCGAGGCCGGCGTCGAGGCGGGCCGCCCGTTCCGCATCACGATCACCCGGTTCGCCGACCAGATCGCGGCCGAGCGGCCGCCGGTCATGAACGAGAAGCCGACCGGCCGACGCGTGGTCGCCGTCTGCGCCGGCGCGGGGCTGACCGAGCTGTACGAGCGGGCCGGCGCGGTCGTCGTGGACGGCGGGCCGACGGCGAACCCGTCCACCGCCGAGCTGCTCGCTGCCGTCCACCGGGCCGGCGCGTGCGAGGTCGTGCTGCTGCCCAACGACGGCAACACCGTCAACGTCGCGGCTGCCGCCGCCGAGGCGGCGCGCGGGGAGGGGTGCTCGGTCGCCGTCGTCCGTACCCGCTCCGTCGTCCAGGGGCTGGCCGCCCTGGCCGTCGCCGACCAGGAGCGGCCGTTTGCGGACGACGTCGCGGCCATGGCGGAGGCGGCTGGCTCCACCCGCTGGGCGGAGGTGACGACGGCGGTGCGCGAGTCGATGACGATGGCCGGGGTCTGCCGGCCCGGCGACGTGCTCGGCCTCATCGAGGGCGACGTCGTGCTCATCGGCAGCGAGGTCGAGGACGTGACCCGGCAGCTCGTCGACCGGCTGCTCGCCGGTGGCGGCGAGCTGGTGACGGTCGTGACGGGCGACGACGCGGCCGGCGACCTCGGCGAGCGGCTAGGGACGTACGTCGAGAAGAGCCACCCGACGGTCGAGGTCGTGACCTACGAAGGCGGGCAGCCGCACTACCCGGTGCTGCTCGGCGTCGAGTAGTGGTCCGGCTCGCGGACCGCGCGTCGAAGGTGGTCGGCGACAAGACGGCGAAGGCGCTGGAGACGCTGGACATCTCGACGGTCGGCGACCTGCTGCGGCACTACCCGCGCCGGTACCAGGAGCGCGGCCGGCTGGCCGCGTTCTCGGAGCTGGTGGTCGGCGAGCACGCGACCGTCTACGCGGAGGTCGTCAAGGTCACCGGCCGCAAGCTGCGGCCCAAGCTGCACAAGACCGACGTGACCATCCGCGACGACGACGGCCGGCAGATGACGATGGCCATCTTCAACCGGCCGTGGGCGGAGCGGGACCTGCGAGCCGGCCGGCGCGCGTTCTTCGCCGGCAAGGTCGAGACGTTCAACCGCAAGGTGCAGCTCGGCAACCCGGAGTACCAGCTGGTCGACGACGACGCCGGCGCTGACCTCGAGGAGTTCGCCGGCGCCGTCATCCCCGTCTACCCCGCGACGGCGAAGTGCTCGTCGCTCGTGGTGCAGCGGTCGGTACGGCTGGCCCTCGACGGCGTCGACCTCGGCGACGACCCGCTGCCTGCCGACCTGCGCGCGAGCCACGGGCTGATCGGGCTCGCCGACGCCCTCACCGGCGTGCACCGGCCGGCGGACCTCGCCGAGGTGCGGCGCGCGAAGAGACGACTGACGTGGGACGAGGCGTTCACCCTGCAGGTGACCCTCGCGCAGCGACGCGCCGCCGCCCGGCTGCTCCCCGGCGTGCCGCGGGTGGCGAAGCCGGACGGGCTGCTGGCCGCGTTCGACGCGCAGCTGCCGTTCACGCTGACCGAGGGGCAGCAGTCGATTGGTCACCTGCTGTCCGCAGAGCTGGCCGAGCCGCACCCGATGCATCGGCTGCTGCAGGGCGAGGTGGGCTCCGGCAAGACGCTGGTCGCCCTGCGGGCGATGCTCGTCGTCGTCGACTCCGGCGGGCAGGCCGCGCTGCTGGCGCCGACGGAAATCCTTGCGCAGCAGCACTTCCGGTCGATCCGCGACCTGCTCGGACCGCTCGCGCAGGGCCAGCTGCTGGGCGGCCCGCACGCGACGGGCATCGCGCTGCTGACCGGGTCCCAGGGCGCCGCCGAGCGAAGGGGTGCCCTGGCGGCGGCCGCGAGCGGTGAGGCCGGGCTCGTCGTCGGCACGCACGCCCTTCTGAGCGAGGGCGTCGAGTTCGCTGACCTCGGGCTGGTCGTCGTCGACGAGCAGCACCGGTTCGGTGTCGAGCAGCGCGACGCCCTGCGTGCGAAGGGCTCGCAGCCGCCGCACGTGCTGGTCATGACCGCGACCCCGATCCCGCGGACCGTCGCCATGACCGTCTACGGCGACCTCGAGGTGTCGACCCTGGTCGAGCTGCCCAAGGGTCGCTCGCCGGTGCGGACCGCGCTGGTGCCGGTCGCGGAGAAGCCGCAGTGGCTGGAGACGGCCTGGGTACGCGTACGGGAGCACGTGGCCGAGGGGCGGCAGGCCTTCGTCGTGTGCCCCCGGATCGGCGACGACGACGCGCAGGTGGGGGAGGACGGGAAGCGGCCGGCGGTCGCGGTGCTCGAGCTCGCGCCGATGCTGGTCGACGGGCCGCTGGGCGGTCTGCGCACGGAGGTGCTGCACGGCCGGATGCCGCCCGACGACAAGGACGAGGTGATGCGGCGGTTCGCTCGCGGCGACGTCGACGTCCTCGTCGCCACCACCGTCATCGAGGTCGGGGTCGACGTCCCCAATGCGACCGTGATGGTCGTGATGGACGCCGACCGCTTCGGCGTCTCGCAGCTGCACCAGCTGCGCGGCCGCGTCGGCCGCGGCGCGCACGGCGGGCTGTGCCTGCTGGTCAGCGAGGCGGAGCAGGGCTCGCCCGCCCGTACCCGGCTCGACGCGGTTGCCGCCACCAGCGACGGGTTCGCGCTGTCCCGCGTCGACCTGGAGCAGCGCCGCGAGGGCGATGTCCTCGGCGCTTCGCAGTCCGGCAAGCGCTCGTCATTGCGCCTGCTGCGTCTGATCGAGCACGAGGACGTCATCCGGGAGGCGCGCGATGCCGCCGTGGCGCTGGTCGAGCAGGACCCCCAGCTGGAGCAGCACCCGGCGCTGGCGCAGGCGGTGCGCGACGTGGTGGACGAGGAGCGCGCCGAGTACCTCGAGAAGGCGTGAGGCCTGTCACACCGGGCAGGCCCAGGCCCGGCCTCTCAGCACGTCGAAGGACTCCGCATGCCCCGCTCCCGTCGTCTCCTGCTCCCGGCTCTCGTCGTCCTCTCGGTCGGCGGCGCGCTCGTAGCGCCCGCGACCTCGGCCGCGCTGGCGGTCACGCCCGCGCCCGGCGTCGTGTTCAAGACCGACGCCGCCCCCACCTTCGGCCCTGCTGCCGTGGTGTCGGCGCACTTCCTCGGCGCCGAGCCGCAGACGACGCTCGAGCGGCCCACCGCCGCCTCGGTGAAGGGAGCCCTGGACGAGAACCGCGTCTTCGTCGACTGGCCGGTGTCCAGCCGCACCCAGACCGGGACGCTGCACCGGAGCCTGGACGGCGGCAAGACGTTCCGCCTGCTCTTCGACCCGCTGTGCGCCCCACGCAGCCGGCCGATGTGCACGACCGGCGGCGGTGGCGACACCGAGAACGAGGTGAACCCGGTCACCGGGCAGGTCTACTTCGCCGACCAGGAGGTCCTGGTCCAGGAGGCCTTCGCGACGTCCAACGACCACGGCGACACGTTCCCCGTGTCCCAGTCGTTCCCGGTCACCAGCGTCGCCACCGGCGTCGACCGCCAGTGGGTGGCGGCCGTGTCGCCCGGCATCGCCAGCGTCGCGGGCCAGACCATCGCGGCCTTCTACACGTACCACGTGCCGATCGTGGGCGAGTACATCGTCGGCGTCACCGACAAGGGCGTGCCGCTGCTGCAGCCGGTGCCCCAGGTCACCAACGTCTCGCAGTCCGGACAGGTCCGCGTGGACAACACGAACGGGCCCGGTCGCGGCTGGATCTACCAGCCGTACCGCACGAGCGGCTACAAGGTCGCCACCGCCTTCGCGGGTGACTACGCGACCCCCGCCGGCTGGAAGGTCAACCAGGTCGGCAAGGTCGCCACCGAGCCCGACATCTTCCCGTGGCTGTCGCTCGACGACCACGGCAACGCCTACGCGACCTGGATCCACAACGGCCGCATGTACTACGCCGTCTCCCTGATCGACTCCAAGGCGAACAACCCGAAGCTGGGCGGCCGGCCGGCCACCGAGTGGAGCGCCGAGGTCGACATCACGCCGCCGAACCTGGGCGCCGTGATCTTCCCGGAGATCGTCGCCGGGACGCCCGGCCGCGCGGCGATCGCCTTCAACGGCACCTCCGACTTCGACACCGAGGGCAAGAAGAAGACCGACGACGCGCCGCCGAACGCCCGCTGGAACACGTACGTCTCGGTGCTGACGAACGCGCTCGGTCAGGGCGGACCGGTCCAGGTGCGCACCGGCAAGGTCAGCCACCGCATCGTGCACACCGGCAACATCTGCACGAGCGGCACGACCTGCGCGGCGACGATGCCCGAGAAGGACCGCTCGCTGCTCGACCTCATCGACATCGGCCTCGACGCCGACGGTGCCGTCGGCGTCGTCTACACGGACAACAACTTCGCGCTCGCCACGCCGGCCGACCCGGCGGCGCCGCGCAAGGGCCCGTTCGTGCAGTTCGCCAAGCAGGTCGGCGGCACGTCCATCAGCTCCACGAAGCCGCTCAACCTGCCCGTCGCCACCGGCAGCGCCATCGCGGACCCCAGCGGCGACGCCAACTTCCTCAACCGGGCGGGCACCGACCAGCTGACCTCGCTCGACCTGAAGGGCGTCTCGCTCAGCACCGAGGGCACCGACCTCGTCGCGCGGGTGCCTCTGGTGACCGCCGCCGCAGCGACGATGCGCAAGGACTTCGACACCTACAACGCCACCCTGTCGAACCTGCCGCCTGCGGAGCGCCTGCACTACATCGTGCGCTTCACCACCAACGACGAGAAGGTCGTCAAGGGGCGCGCCGGCGACGTCTTCCACCTGAGCATGGAGCAGACGTTCGCCGGTGACGGCGGGCGCCGCTTCTTCGGCGGTCGCATCGACGACAACGACGCGATCGGCAACCCGGCGTCGCCGGGCGCGCTGTCGGGCGTCGCCTACAACACGGACGCCGGCGTTCCGGTGAAGGGCCGGGTCGAGGGCAGCACGATCGTCCTGCGCACCCCGCTGAAGAGCTTCGGCCTGGCGAAGGGGAGCCGCATCATCGGGCTGTCCGCCTTCGCTGCCGCGGGACCGGCGGAGTCGGGCCAGCAGTTCTTCACCAACATCGAGCGGACCGTCGACGCGACCGCGCCGCTGGACCTGACGCTGGCCGCCACCGGCACGCGCGCCCCGACGGCGAACCGGCCGCAGGCGCCGGCCACCCCCGCCGGCGGCTCGCTGCCGACCACCGGTGGTCTCGGCGCCCCGCTGGCCGCGCTCCTGCTGCTGGTCGTCGGCCTGGCCGTACGGCGGCGCCGCGCCGCCTGACTACCGTCGTCCCGGTGACGCGCATCATCGCCGGGACGGCGCGGGGTCGGCGGCTCGAGGTCCCTGCCGGCGTCGGCACCCGCCCCACCGCCGACCGCGCCCGTGAGGGCCTGTTCTCCAGCCTGCTCAGCCTGCTGGACCTCGACGGCGCGCGGGTGCTGGACCTCTACGCCGGCACGGGCGCGCTCGGCCTGGAGGCGCTGTCGCGCGGCGCGGGCACGGCCACGCTGGTCGAGGACGACCCGGCTGCGGTCACGGCGATCCGCGCGAACGTCGACAGGCTCGCCCTGCCCGGGGCGTACGTCGTCCCGCAGAAGGTCGAGACCTTCCTCGCGAACCCGCCGGAGCCGCGGTACGACCTGGTGCTCCTCGACCCCCCGTACGAGACGGTCGTCGAGCCGGTGCTCGAGACGCTCGTGCCGTGGCTGGCCGAGAACGCCGTCGTCGCGCTGGAGCGGCGCACCCGCGGCCAGGACCCCGGATGGCCGCAGGGGCTGACGCCGGAGCGCTCGCGCCGCTACGGCGAGGCCACGATCTGGTACGCGCTAGCGTGACGCCACCATGAGACGCGCTGTCTGCCCCGGCTCGTTCGACCCCGTGACCCTCGGCCACCTCGACATCATCGGCAGGGCCAGCGCGCTCTACGACGAGGTCGTCGTTGCCGTCGGCATGAACGCCTCGAAGAACCGGATGTTCAGCTTCGAGGAGCGGACCGACATGCTCCGCGAGGCGACGGCGCAGTACGGGAACGTCGTCGTCGACAGCTTTGACGGGCTCATCGTCGACTTCTGCAAGGCCCGTGACGTCCAGGTCATCGTCAAGGGCCTGCGCGCCATCAGCGACTTCGACTACGAGCTGCAGATGGCGCAGATGAACCACGGGCTCGCCGGCGTCGAGACGATGTTCATGACGACCAACCCGCTCTACTCCTTCCTGTCCTCCAGCCTGGTCAAGGAGGTCGCGACGTACGGCGGCGACATCTCCGGGCTGGTCCCCGAGGCGGCCGGGCGGCGCCTGGCCGCGCGGTTCGCCGCGAGCTGACGTGGACCTCGTCCAGGACAAGCTCGCCGAGCTGCGCGCCGTCCTCGAGTCCGCCCGCGCGATGCCGATGTCGGCGTCCTGCGTCGTCAACCGCGCCGAGGTGCTCGCGCTCGTCGACGAGCTGCGGGCGATGCTGCCGGAGGCGATGAGCCAGGCGCAGACGGTGCTCAGCGACAAGGACACGGTCGTGGAGGAGGGCCGGCTCGAGGCCGAACGGATCCTCGCCGAGGCGCGTGAGGAGCAGGCGAGGCTGCTGTCGGACTACGAGGTCTACGCGGCGGCCGAGCGGGAGGCGGAGCGGCTCGTGACGCAGGCGCAGGCGTCGGCGGAGCAGATGCGCTCCGAGGTCGAGCACTACGTCGACAACAAGCTGGCGAACTTCGAGATCGTCCTGGCCAAGACGCTGCGCGCGGTCGAGCGCGGCCGCGACCGGCTGGCCGGCCGGGACGAGCTGGCCGAGCTCAACGACCCCGAGGACGGCGAGACCGGCATCGCCCGCGGCTGACGATCGACCGCGGCGGCGCCGCCGGGTACTCTTGTCGACGGTCTCTCCGACCCCCGAAGCCGTCATGCCCGAGAACAGGAAGCCGCAGCACCGCCTCGACCCCCGCAAGCCCCTGGTCCTCGACACGCGCGAGCTGGGGCGACGGCCGGGGTCGATGCGCACGGTGCGGTTCCCCGCCCCCGCGCCGGACGACCTCGGGGTCGAGCTCATCGGGGTGCCCGCCGGATCCGACGTCGACCTGGACCTCAGGCTGGAGTCGGTGATGGAGGGCGTGCTGGTGAGCGGCACCGCCGCCGTCGCGCTGACGGGGGAGTGCGGACGCTGCCTCGAGCCGGTCACCGACATGCTGACCGTCCCGATCCAGGAGCTGTTCGCCTACCCCGAGAGCACGACGGACGAGACGGCTGACGACGAGGAGACGGCCCGGATGGAGGGCGACCTCCTCGATCTGGAGCCGGCTCTGCGGGACGCGGTCGTGCTGGCGCTGCCGCTGACCCCGCTGTGCAACGAGGACTGCGCCGGGCTGTGCGCCCAGTGCGGTGAGCGGCTGGACGACCTGCCCGAGGACCACGCGCACGAGGTGCCCGACGCACGCTGGTCGGCGCTGCAGGACCTGATCGACACGAAGACCCACGAGGAGAACTGATGGCCGTCCCGAAGCGCAAGATGTCGCGCAGCAACACCCGAGCGCGACGCGCGCAGTGGAAGACCACCGCTCCCACGCTCACCACGTGCGACCGCGGGCACACGAAGCTGCCGCACACGGTCTGCCCTGAGTGCGGCCGCTACGACAAGCGCACCGTCATCGCCGTCTGATCGTCGGTATGACCCGCGTCGCCCTCGACCTGATGGGGGGCGACCACGCCCCCGCCTCCGTCGTCGACGGCGCGCTGCTCGTCGCTGACCGCTCGCCGCACGTCGAGGTGCTGCTCGTCGGCCCGCCCGACGTCGCCGAGGTGCTGCTCTCCGAGCGCGGGCGGTCCGGGGCGCTCGAGGTGGTTGCCGCCTCCGAGGTCGTCGGCATGGACGAGGACCCGGCCCGGGCGATCCGCGCGAAGCGCGACGCCACCGTCCGCGTGTGCGCACGGCTGGTCCGCGACGGCCAGGCCGACGCTCTCGTCTCGGTCGGCTCCACCGGCGCGGCCCTCGCGGCGGCCGTCTTCACGCTCGGCCGCCTGCGCGGCATCAGCCGCCCGCCGCTGGCCGCGGTCGTCCCCGCGAAGGCCGGGACGCTCGTCTTCCTCGACGCCGGCGCCA
>JAODNS010000185.1 GCA_025465145.1 Frankiales bacterium | reverse complement strand
GTCGGACTGGAGCTTCCAGGGCGCCTGGTCCGACAGGTACTTGTTCGCCTCGCCGACGACGCGCATCGCCTCGGTGGCGGCGGCCTTCTGCTGCGAGCGGTCCAGGTGCGCGCCGACGGTGTCGAAGGCCGCCCGGCTCGCTGCCAGGGCGGCCATGTCCTCACCCGCGAGCCCTACCGGCGGGGGGATGCTGCCCACGTTCTTCGCCACGAGCGACAGCGTGCGGTTGACCAGGTTGCCCCAGCCGGCGACGAGCTCGGTGTTGTTGCGGGTGACGAACTGCTCCCACGTGAAGTCGGTGTCGCTGCTCTCGGGCCCCGCGGCCGCCAGGTAGTAGCGCAGCGCGTCGGCGCCGTAGCGCTCGAGCACGTCGCGGACGTAGATGACGACGCTCCTGCTGCTGCTGAACTTGCGCCCCTCCATCGTGAGGAACTCCGACGACACGACCTCGCTCGGCAGCGCCGGCTCGCCGTACGCCCCGCCCTTCGCGCCCAGCAGGATCGACGGCCAGATGACCGAGTGGAAGACGACGTTGTCCTTGCCCATGAAGTAGTAGGACTCCGCCTCAGGCGACCAGAACTCGCGCCACGCCTCCGGCTCCCCGCTGCGGCGCGCCCACTCCACCGACGCCGACAGGTACCCGATGACGGCGTCGAAACAGACTAACAGCCGCATGTCGTTGCGGTCCGACCACCCGGGCAGCGGGATCGGCACGCCCCAGTCGAGGTCGCGGGTGATCGCCCGCGGCTTGAGGTCATCGAGCAGGTTCTGGCTGAACTTCAGGACGTTCGGCCGCCAGTCGGTGCGCGACTGTAGCCACGAACCCAGCGACTCGGCGAAGGCGGGCAGCTCGAGGAAGAACTGCGCGGACTCGACGAACGTCGGCGGCTTCCCGTCGATCTTCGACCGCGGGTTGACGAGGTCCTGGGGGTCGAGCTGGTTGCCGCAGTTGTCGCACTGGTCACCGCGGGCGCCGTCGTAGCCGCAGATCGGGCAGGTGCCCTCGACGTACCGGTCCGGCAGCCCCCGTCCCGTCGACGCGTCAATCGCCGACAGCTGCGACCGCTCCACGACGTACCCGTTGTCGTGCAGCGCCGTGAACAGCTGCTGCACGACGGCGTAGTGGTTGCGCGTCGTGGTGCGGGTGAACAGGTCGTACGACAGCCCAAGCCCCTGCAGGTCCTCGGCGATCACGCGGTTGTAGCGGTCCGCGAGCTCGCGCGCCGTCACGCCCTCGCGGTCGGCCTGCACCTGGATCGGCGTGCCGTGCTCGTCCGTCCCGGACACCATCAGCACCCGGTTGCCCGCCATCCGCTGGTACCGGCTGAACACGTCGGACGGGACGCCGAAGCCGGCGACGTGGCCGATGTGCCGCGGCCCGTTGGCGTACGGCCAGGCGACGGCGGTGAGGATGTTGCGGGGCATGCGCCGAGCCTAGTGAGGCGGCGCACCCGGTTGGGCCGCTGTCACTGCTGGCGCGGCTTCGCCGCGACGACCGCGTCGAACACGTCCCGGCGCGGCACGCCGTTCTCCTGCGCGACGGCAGCGATGGCCTCCTTCCGGCTGAGCCCGGCGCTCTCCCGTACGCCGACCTGCCGCACCAGCTCGTCGCCGGTCAGCTCCACCGTCGGCTCCGGCGCACCCGCGACCACAACGGTGACCTCGCCGCGCACGCCGTCGGCGGCCCACGCCGCCAGCTCCGCCAGGGTTCCCCGCCGGACCTCCTCGTGCGTCTTCGTGAGCTCCCGGCAGACGACGGCGCGGCGGTCCTCGCCCAGCACCGCGGCCATGTCGACCAGCGCCTCGCCGAGCCGGTGCGGGGCCTCGAAGTAGACGGCGGTACGCCGCTCGGCCGCGAGCAGCCCGAGCCGGGCCCGTCGCTCACCGGCCTTGCGCGGCAGGAACCCCTCGAAGCAGAACCGGTCGCTCGGCAGTCCGCTGACCGCCAGCGCGGTCGTGACCGCGGACGGGCCGGGGACGCAGGTGACGAGCAGCCCCTCCTCGGCGGCTGCGGCGACGAGTCGGTATCCGGGATCCGACACCGACGGCATCCCCGCGTCGGTCACCAGCAGCACCCGCTGGCCGGCGCGCAGCGCGTCGAGCAGCTCCGGCGTCCGCTGCGCCTCGTTGCCCTCGAAGTACGACAAGACACGACCGGTCAGCCGCACCTCGAGGTCGCGGCACAACCGCTGCAGCCGGCGGGTGTCCTCGGCCGCGACCAGCTCCGCCGCGGCCAGCTCGTCGCGCAGCCGCGGGCTCGCGTCGCCGGCCTGGCCGATCGGCGCACCGGCCAGGACGAGGGTCACGTGGGAATCCTCTCCTAGGGTGACGGCCATGACGGCGACCCTCGACCGGCCCGAGGCAGCGGCGCGCCCCGACGAGCCCTGGCGCACCCGGATCCTGCCGCTGGTCGACGGGCGCGGTGGCTGGCTCGCCACCGGCGGCATCGGGCTGTTCGCCGCGCTGCTGCGCTTCCTGCGGCTGGACATCCCGCGCGGCAAGATCTTCGACGAGATCTACTACGCGTGCGACGCGCAGAACCTCGTCCGGTTCGGCGTGGAGCAGGGGACGAAGCCGGGCGCCGGCTGCGAGCCGAACGGCCAGCCCGGCTTCATCGTCCACCCGCCGGTCGGCAAGTGGCTGATCGGCCTGGGCGAGAAGACGTTCGGCGTCAACGAGCTCGGCTGGCGGTTCAGCGCGGCCGTGTTCGGCACGCTGACCGTCGTCGTCCTGGTGCGCATGGCCCGGCGGATGACGGGCTCGACGCTGCTCGGTTGCCTCGCCGGGCTGCTGCTCTGCCTGGACGGGCTCCACTTCGTGCAGAGCCGGACGTCGATGCTCGACATCTTCCTCTGCTTCTTCGTCGTGGCCGCGTTCGCGTGCCTGGTGCTCGACCGCGACTGGGTACGCCGGCGACTCGCCACCGCAGACGGCGAGGGGCACGGCCCACGGCTCGGCCGGCGTCCCTGGCTCATCGCGGCCGGGGTCAGCACCGGCCTCGCCATCTCCACCAAGTGGAGCGGGCTGTACTACCTGATCGCGCTGCTCGTCCTCGCCTACGTCTGGGAGGCGGGCTCCCGGCGCACTGCCGGTGTGGCCGCTCCCTGGCGCGCCACGGTGCGCCGCTCACTCGTGCCGCTGCTGGCCTTCTTCGTCCTCGTGCCCGCCGCCATCTACGTCCTGTCGTGGACCGGCTGGTTCCTGTCCGACGACGGCTACGACCGGCACTGGGCCACCGCGCAGAACGCGACGTACGGCTTCCTGCCGGAGTCGCTGCGCTCCTGGTGGCACTACCACGACGAGATGTACGGCTTCCACAGCAACCTCGAGGCCAAGCACATCTACCAGTCGCGGCCGTGGGGCTGGCTGGCGCTCGCCCGGCCGGTCTCGTACTACTACCCCAGCGGCATCGGCCCCGGTCGGTACGGCTGCCAGGTCGCGTCCTGCTCCCGCGAGGTGCTCGCCATCGGCACGCCCGCGATCTGGTGGGCGTCGATCCCGATGCTGTTCGGCAGCGCGTGGATGTGGCTCGCCCGGCGCGACTGGCGGGGGCTCGCCGTCCTGGTCATGGTGCTCACCGCGATCCTGCCGTGGATCCCAAGCGACCTGCACAAGCGCACGATGTTCCTGTTCTACGTGCTGCCGGCGGTGCCGTTCATGTGCCTCGGGCTGACCCTGTGCGCCGGGTGGATCCTCGGCGGGCGCGACGCGACGAAGCGACGACGCACCATCGGCGCGACGGTCGTCGGCGTTTACGTGTCGCTGGTCGTCCTCAACTTCGCGTACCTGTACCCGATCCTCGCGGCGCAGACGCTGCCGTACGCCGACTGGCACGCGCGGATGTGGTTCAGCAGCTGGATCTGAGCAGCCCGCTCGGACGCGACGAAGCCCCGCACCGGCGGGCGGTACGGGGCTTCGTTTCCGGGTGGAGCTGAGGGGATTCGAACCCCTGACCCCCTCGATGCGAACGAGGTGCGCTACCGGACTGCGCCACAGCCCCGGAGGTCGCGAGACTACCAGTCGCCGCTGGCCCGTCGCCCGTCGAGGATGTCGTCCAGCTCGTCCGGCTCGTCGAGGATCGCGAGCCCGGCGTCGTCGAGCTCGAGGCTCTCCGACCAGCGGCCGGGACGGGTCAGGTCGACCACGCGGGTTGGCCGCGGCGGGGCCACGGGCGCGGTCACGTAGGTCGGCACAGGGAACTCCGGCGCCTCCCAGGTGCCCGGCTGCGGGTCCTCGTAGCGGGCGGCCGGAACCGGCAGCGGAGCTGCGAGCGGACTGGGCCGCGCGGGCATCCGGTCGGGGACGCCCGCGATCCGGACCTGCCGCGGCCGGACGCGGGCCGGGGCACGTCCGGCGGCCCGCACCTGCCGCTCGGCCTTGCGGATCGCCTGCCGGCGCAGGTGCCCGACGTAGGTGGCGGCGAGGACGTCGGCGAGCAGGTGCCCGGCCAGCGCCCACATCGAGCCGAGGACGGCCAGGACCAGCAGCACGAGCGCCGTGCCGGTGAGACCGATGAGGACGCGGCGGCGGCGGACCGCGAGCGGCACGGGCGGCTTGCTGTCTGCCGGCTTCGGCGGCAGCACGAAGGTGCGCGCACCGGCGCGGCCCTGCTGCTCGCGGCGGGCGAGGACGCGCATCGCGTCGCTGAACCGGTCCACCGACGACAGCGCCGTGGACGAGTCGTGGGAGCGCAGGGCCATGGGCACGAGGACGGCCAGCCAGACCCCGACGATCACGAGGAGGAGCAGGCCGCTGTACACAGGCCCGGACGGTAGTGAGATCGCCAGCGCCGGTGGCGGACGCTCAGCGGTGTGTCGAGCGGTTTCTGGTCTCGTCCCAGCGGCGCAGCATCCCGTCCGGCACGTCCTCGCGGGTGACGGCGTACGAGATGTGGTCGCGCCAGCCGCCGTCGATGTACAGGTACCGCTGGTGCAGGCCTTCCTCGCGGAAGCCGAGCTTCTCCACGACGCGTCGGGACGCCGCGTTCTCCGGCCGGACGTTGGCCTCGACCCGGTGCAGCCCCACCGCGCCGAAGCAGTGGTCGACGACCATCGCCAGCGCGGTCGGCAGGATCCCGCGGCCGGCCAGCGCGCCGTCCACCCAGTAGCCGACGTACGCGTTGTCGAAGGCGCCGCGCACCACGCCGTTGCAGGTGAGCTGGCCGGCGAGGCGGCCGTCGTAGGTGATGGCGAACGGCAGGCTCCGCCCGGCCCGCGCCTCCTTGCGCATCGACCGCAGCATCGCGGCGAAGACGGCTGTCGAGTGCCGCTCGGCCCACGTCGCGTAGGGCTGCGACTCCGGCCGTCCCTCCCAGGGGGCGAGCCATGCCTCGTTGCGGATTCGCACGTCGCTCCACGCTGTGGCGTCCCGGACGCGGAACGGCCGCAGCCCGACCGGGCCGTGCTCGAGCCTCGCCGGCCAGCCGGGCGACATCAGTGGTCGCCGCCGCGGAGCTGCGCGACGAGGTGCCCGACGACGGGCGCGAGGACGGCGACGCCGTCGCGGACGCCGCCGGTGGAGCCGGGCAGGTTGCACACGAACGTCGCCCCGATGGTGCCGGCGACGGCGCGCGACAGGATCGTCGTCGGCACCTCGTCGCGCCGGTGCTGGCGCAGCGCCTCGACGATCCCGGCGGCCTCGCGGTCGAGCAGCGGGCGGGTCGCCTCGGGGGTGACGTCGCGCGGTGCGAACCCGGTGCCGCCGGTGGTCACGACCACGTCGTGCCCCGCAGCGACCGCGTCGCGCAGCGCGCCCTGCACCGCCTCGACCTCGTCGGGCACCACGACGGGTGCGGTCACCTCGAAGCCGAGCCCGGCGAGCAGCTCGGCGAGCAAGGGGCCGCTGCCGTCGTGCCGCAGCCCGCCGTGCGAGCGGTCGGAGACGGTGACGACCGCGGCGCGCGCGCCGGCCGGCAGTCCCTCTACCGCTGCCACGAGCCCGTCTTCCCGCCGGTCTTGGACTCGACCTGCACGTCCCGGATCACCGAGCGCGGGTCGACCGCCTTCGTCATGTCGACGACGGTGTGGCAGGCGACCGTCACCTAGGTCAGCGCCTCCATCTCGACGCCCGTGCGGTCGGCGGTCCGCACCGTCGCGGTCACGGCCACTCCTGCGTCGTCGACGTCGAGGTCAACGGTCACGCCGTGCACCGCGATCGGGTGGCACAGCGGCACCAGGTCCGGCGTCCGCTTCGCCGCCATGATCCCGGCGATCCGCGCCACCGCCAGCACGTCCCCCTTCGGCACGCCCTCGCCGCGCAGCAGCGCGACGGTGTCGGCCGAGAGGTCGACCCGGCCGGTGGCAGTCGCGGTCCGGACCGTCACGTCCTTGCCGGCGACGTCGACCATCCGCGCTGCGCCGCTGTCGTCGACGTGGCTGAACGTCATCGCCCGCGCCGCTCCAGCACGAGCACCTCGACCGGCTGGCCCGCCTCGACGCGCGTGACGTCCTCGGGCACGACGGCGAGCGCGTTGGCGCGCGCCATCCCGGCGAGCAGGTGCGATCCGGGCCCGGACACCGGCGTCACGCGGTACGCGCCGTCACGCACCTCCAGCGCGACGCGCAGGAACGACCGCTTGCCGGCCGGCGAGTCCAGCGCGGCGTCGGCCAAGGCCGTCACCCGCGGCCGCTCGATCGGCACCGCGCCAAGCATCGTGCGGATCGCCGGCCGCACGAAGGTCTCGAACGACACCAGCGCGCTGACCGGGTTGCCCGGCAGGCCGAACACGGGGGTGCGGTCCGGCCCGATGGTGCCGAAGCCCTGCGGCATCCCGGGCTGCATCGCGACGCGGTCGAAGGACACGGTCCCCAGCCGGGACAGCACCTCCTTGACCACGTCGTACGCACCGACCGAGACGCCACCTGACGTGACGAGGATGTCGGCCCGGACGAGCTGGTCCTCGAGCGTGTCGGCCAGCCGGCGCGGGTCGTCCGGGACGATGCCGACCCGGTACGCGATCGCGCCCGCCTCCAGAGCGGCGGCCGTCAGCGCCGGGCTGTTGCTGTCCTGGATCTGCCCTGGCCCCAGCGGTTCTCCGGGCTCGACCAGCTCGCTGCCCGTCGACACGACGACGACCCGCGGACGGGGGCGGACCACCAGCCGGGACCGGCCGACCGCCGCGGCGAGCCCGATCTGCACGGCGCCGAGGTGGGTCCCGGCGGCGAGGACGACGTCCCCGGCTGCCACGTCCTCGCCGGCCCGGCGGATGTAGGCGCCGACGTCCGGTCGGCGGTCGATGCGCACCTGCGCGACGCCGCCGTCGGTCCACTCCAGCGGCACGACCGCGTCCGCGCCGGCCGGCATCATCGCGCCGGTCATGATCCGGACGCACAGCCCCGGCTGCACCCGCAGCGGAGAGGCAGGACCCGCGGCGACGTCGCCCACGACGGGCAGGTGCACGGGCACCTTGGCGAGGTCCTCGGTGCGGACGGCGTAGCCGTCCATCGCGCTGTTGTCGAAACCCGGCAGCGGGGCGGGCGCGACCACGTCCTCGGTGAGGACGCAGCCGTGGGCGTCCATGAGGCCGAGCTCCAGCGGGGACAGCGGCCGGACGACCTGCAGGACCGAGGCGAGCTGCTCGGCGACCGTCTTCACGGCTGGTCCGGCAGCCAGCCGCGCAGCCAGTCCAGGAGCGGCGGGCCGATGTCGTCGCGCTCGGCGGCGAGCCGCACGACCGCCTTGAGGTAGTCGAGCCGGTCGCCGGTGTCGTAGCGGCGGCCGCGGAACACGACGCCGTGGACCGGCTCGGTCGCGATCAGCGTCTGGATCGCGTCGGTCAGCTGGATCTCGTTCCCGCGGCCGGGCGGCGTCCGGCGCAGCACGTCGAACACGGACGGCGAGAGGACGTAGCGGCCGATGACGGCCAGGTTGCTGGGCGCGTCCGCGACGGACGGCTTCTCCACCAGCCCGGTGATGCGCACGACGTCCCCGTCGACGGGCTCCACGGCGGCGCAGCCGTACATGCTGATCTGGTCGTGCGGCACCTCCATGAGGGCCACGACGCTGCCGCCTTCGCGCTGCTGCAGCGCCACCATCGGCTCGAGCAGCGGGTCGCGCGGGTCGATGAGGTCGTCGCCGAGCAGGACGGCGAACGGCTGGTCGCCGACGTGGCTCGAGGCGACGAGGACGGCGTGGCCGAGACCGCGCGGGTCGCCCTGCCGGACGTAGTGGACGGCGGCGAGCGAGCTGGTGTGCCGCACCTGCTCGAGCCGGGCCGTGTCGCCCTTCGCCTCCAGGGCCAGCTCGAGCTCGATGTTGCGGTCGAAGTGGTCGATCATCGGCTTCTTGTTGCGGCCGGTGATGAGCAGCACGTCGTCGAGCCCGGCCGCGACCGCCTCCTCCACGACGTACTGGATGGCGGGCTTGTCGACGACCGGGAGCATCTCCTTGGGCGAGGACTTCGTCGCCGGCAGGAACCGGGTGCCCAGACCCGCGGCGGGGATGACCGCCTTCGTCACTGCCATGCGCTGGACCCTAGTGGTGGACGGCGTCCGCCCCTGACGCGGCGGCCAGCCGCCAGGTGTTGCGGCCGGCCGCCTTCGCCTCGTACAGCGCCTCGTCCGCCTTGCGCAGCAGGATTCCCGATGTCGCGCCGTGCGTCGGGAAGACGGCCGCCCCGACGGACACGGTCACCTCCACCGGCACCTGGCCGGGGTCGCCGAACGGGCGGCGGCGGACCGCGTCGCAGATCCGCTCGGCCGCGTGGACGGCGCCGTCCTCGTCGGTCTCCGGCAGGATGACGACGACCTCCTCGCCGCCGTACCGGGCCACGGTGTCGACGTCGCGGACCTGCGCGCGCACCCGCGCGGCCAGCTCGACGAGCACCGCGTCGCCGCGCTGGTGGCCGTAGGTGTCGTTGAC
>JAODNS010000182.1 GCA_025465145.1 Frankiales bacterium | reverse complement strand
TCTCCGTGATGACGCCGAGGGTGCCCTCGCTGCCGAGCAGCAGCCGGTCCGGGCTGGGGCCGGCGCCAGAGCCCGGCAGCCGGCGCGACTCCCAGAGCCCGGTCGGCGTCACCGCGCGCACCGACTCGACGAGGTCGTCCACGTGGGTGAGGCGGGTGGAGAAGTGCCCCGCGGCGCGGGTCGCGACCCAGCCGCCGACGCTCGACCGCTCGAACGACTGCGGGTAGAAGCGGAGCGTCAGCCCGTACGGCTTGAGCGCCTCCTCCGCTGCCGGGCCCAGCGTCCCGGCGCGCAGCCGGACGGCGCGACTGGCGCCGTCGACCTCGACGAGGCCGGCCAGCCGGGACAGGTCGAGCGAGACCGCGCGGTCGAGGCCGACCGGCTCCACCCCGCCGACGACGCTGGTGCCGCCGCCGAACGGGATCACCGGCGTCCCGGTGCTGCTCGCCCAGTCGAGGACGGCGGTCACGTCCTGCTCGTCGCGCGGGCGCAGGACGAGGTCGGGCACGTGCGCGAGGTCGGCGCGCAGCGCCCGCACGAGGTCGCGGTACGACCGGCCGAGGCCGTGCCGGGCCCGGTCGGCCGGGTCCTCGGAGGCCAGCTCGCGCAGCGAAGGCGGGAGCGTCCCGAGGCGCGCCGACGGCGGGAGCTCCGGCAGCGGGGCGGGCGTCAGCGGGTCCTGCACCGGCACGCCGGTGGTCTCGGCGACGTACGGCGCCAGCGCCTCGAGGTCCGCGCGCGACGGCTCGTCCGCGGGGCCGCCCCAGCCCCAGACGGGGTAGGTGCTCACGTGGCCGGCCGCAGCGCGACCGACAGGCGGCTGGACACGGCCGCTGCCGCGAGCCGCCGAGCCACGGACGGCTCCACGGCCAGGAGGACCAGCGCGCCCTCGCCGGCGTCCTCGACCGCGGACGGCACCGCGAGCACGGTCACGTCGTCCGCGACCACCTGCGCCTCGGCGGCCGCACCGGGTCGCGAGGCGGCGGCGAGGACGTCGACGCGGTCGCCGGCGTGCAGCAGCGTGGCCGAGGCGGCGTCGGCCAGGCGGACGGGCACCGCCAGCCGGTCCGGGTCGCGGTCGAGCAGGGCAGCGCCGGCGAGCCGCACGTCGGTCAGCGCCTCGCCGCGCCGCACCGGGGCGGCCAGCAGCCTGCCGACCACGTCGGGCAGCGCGGCCAGCGCGCCGTCGGGCACCGCCGCCCGCGGGACCTCCACGAGCGAGACGTCGGCGTTGGCGAGCGCCGCGCCCGCGGGCAGGTCGCGGGCGGCTCGCAGCACCAGCACGCCGGCCTCCCCGGACGGGGCCAGCACCCCGAGCGCGGACGCGACCGACCCGGCGGCGAGGCCCGCGGCGAGCAGGCCGCGGTGCCGGCTCAGCGCACGAACCAGGTCCAGCCGGCTGAGCGCGACCCTCCTCACGGCAGCTCCAGGCCGATGTCGATGCCGTCGAGCGCCGAGCCGCAGGGGCAGGCGCGATCGGCGGGCAGCGCCGCCACGACGTCGTAGAGCAGCTCGCGCAGGCGGGCGGTGTTGGCGCCGAAGAAGCGGAACACCTCCTCCTGCGTGACCGACTCGCCGCCCGCAACGCCGGCGTCCAGGTCGGTCACGAGCGCCACGGCGGTGTAGCAGAGCGCCAGCTCGCGGGCGAGGACGGCCTCCGGGTGGCCGGTCATGTTGACGACCGCCCACCCCTGCGCGGCGAACCACTGCGACTCCGCGCGGGTGGAGAAGCGCGGCCCCTCGACGACGACCATCGTGCCCCCGTCCCGCACCGGCCAGTGGGCGGCGCCGGCGGCCGCGACGGCAGTGACGCGACCGGTGGGGCAGTAGGGGTCGGCGAACGAGACGTGGACGGCGCCGGTCTCGTGGAACGTCTGCACACGGCCGGACGTGCGGTCCACCAGCTGGTCCGGCACGACGAGCGCGCCGGGTCCCAGCTCCGGCCGCAGCCCGCCGACAGCGCACGGCGCGAGCACCTGGCGCACCCCCAGGCTGCGCAGTGCCCAGAGGTTCGCGCGGTACGGGATCCGGTGCGGCGGGAACCGGTGGTCGCGGCCGTGCCGGGGCACGAACGCCACCCGACGGCCGCGCACCTCGCCGACGACGAGCGGGTCGCTCGGCGGTCCGTACGGCGTGTCGATCTCGACCTCGTGCGCGTCGTCGAGGAAGGCGTACAGCCCCGACCCTCCGATGACGCCGATCTCGGCGTGCTCGCTCATGAGGTGCCCTCCGTCCGCTCGACGGGGCGACCCTAGGAGGACGCGCGGACGGCGCCTGCGGCGCACCCACAGCGGGTCGCGTCGTCCACAGACGTCAGGCGGTCTTCGCCGCCGGCGTGCTGGCCGTGCTGGCCGTCGAGGTGCTGGCGGCCGCGGGGGCGTCCTTCTTCGGCGCCGCATCCGGCTTGCTGTCGGTCTTGCTGTCTGTCTTGCTGTCGCTGCTCGTGCTCGTGCTCGTGCGGCTGTCGTTCTTGTAGAAGCCGGAGCCCTTGAACACCACGCCGACAGCGGAGAACACCTTGCGCAGCGCGCCGCCGCAGGCCGGGCAGTCGGTCAGCGCGGCGTCCGTGAACGACTGCACCGCCTCGAGCTGCTCGCCGCACGCGGTGCACGCGTACTGGTAGGTCGGCACGCGGGTCTCCTCCTGGCACTCTCGGTTGTCGAGTGCCAGTGTGCGGCACGACGGGCGGTGCCGTCCAGGGCGCTCAGGCCGCGCAGGCGAGCAGCCGCACGTCTCCACCGTCATCCAGCGACGCGAGCAGCGCGTCCAGGCCTGCAGCCGCCTCGCCCTCGTCCTCGTCGTCCGCCAGCACCTCACCCGGGTGCAGGAGGACCCACACCGTCTTGCCCGTCGCCGCCATCTCGACGCCCCAGTCCTGGCTGAGCCGTTCGACCAGCCGCAGACCACGTCCGGTCGTCGCCTGCGCGCCGTACTGCCGCGGCTGCACCCGCACCCGCGAACCGTCGGTGACCTCGAGCCGGAGAGCGTCCCGCGACTGCACCAGGCGCACCTCGAACCCGGTCCGCGCATGCAGCGCGCAGTTGGCGGCCAGCTCGGCGACGATCTGCGCGGCCGCCCAGGAGGCGTCGTCGCAGCTCCAGTCGGCGAGGGCGCGGGTCACCAGGTGCCGCGCGGCCGGCACGCTGCTCGGGTCGCTCGAGAACGACCCGCGGACCTCCGGCACGGGGGGATGGTACGGCGCGCTCCGCGGCTGCTCCAGCCCCACAAAGCGCGGCAGAGCACGCACACCGCCGCATATGCGGAGACGAGCGGTGGCGCCGTGATCACCGTGCGTGTAGACCCGTCGCGCGGCGGGAAGATCACGTGCGACCCGCCGGTGCGGCGGCGATGCGAACGGAGCCCCTTGTGGTCGTCCTCGGAGTCATCCTGCTCATCCTCGGGCTGGTCCTCAGCCAGAGCCTGCTCGTCACCATCGGCCTGATCCTGCTGGTCGTGGGCCTGGTCCTGAACTTCGTCCCGATGGGCGGCACCCGCCGCCGCTACTACTGACACCGCGACACCGCTGAGCCTGCGCCCCCTGCCGTGAGGCACACTGCCCGCTTGTCCGGCAGGGGGCGGAGGTGCGGTGGAGCGGTCGCTGGCGCGCGTGCTCGACGCGGCGCTCGACGCCGCACCCCAGGCGCGCGCGCTCGCGGCTGACACCGCGCGCGCGTGGGGCCTCGACGAGGTCGCCGACGACCTGCGGCTGGTCGTGTCCGAGCTGGTCACGAACGCCGTCCTGCACGCCGGGCCTTCGGTGGAGCTGCGGCTGCGGGCGGTCGGCGCCGGCATCCGCGTCGAGGTGCAGGACGGCAGCAGGGTGGCGCCGGTGCGGCCGCTCGCGAGCACCGACGCGATGACCGGCCGCGGGATCGCGCTGGTGGAAGCGCTCTCCCGGACCTGGGGCGTCCAGCAGCTGCCCGGCGGCAAGACGGTGTGGGCGCAGGTCGACGGTCAGGCCGGCCAGGAGGCGGACGCCGACTACGCCGAGGACGCCGACGTCGACGCCCTGCTGGCCGCGTGGGACGACGACGAGGACGCCGAGCCGACCTACACCGTCGAGATCGGTGACGTGCCCACCGACCTGCTGGTGAGCGCGAAGGCGCACCTGGACAACATCGTCCGCGAGCTCACCCTCGCGGCGGGCGGAGCTGCCTCCGGCTCGACCGCGACCGTGCCGGTGGAGCTGGCGCGGCTCATCGACACGGTGGTGCACCGGTTCGCCCAGGCGCGGCAGGCGGTGAAGCGGCAGGCGGTCGCGGCCGCCAACCGCGGCGAGGCGCGCACCGTTCTGCGGGTGCAGCTGTCGCTGCGCGACGTCGAGGCGGGCGAGGACTACCTCGCCGCGCTCGACCTCGCCGACTCGTACGCGCGCGACACCCGGCTGCTGACCCTGGAGACGCCGCCGGCGCACCGCGTCTTCCGGCACTGGTACGTACGCGGACTCGTCGACCAGGTGCGGGCGGCTGCCGCGGGCGAGCCGACGAGCGCGCCGCAGACGTTCGAGCAGCGGCTGCTCGAGGAGCTGGCGACCGTCGCCGCCGCGCAGCGGGCGAGTGCCCGCAGCGCCCGGCTGCAGGCCGTCACCGCGGAGCTGTCGCGCGCCACCACCGCGCAGGAGGTCGCCCGGGTGGTGCTCGACGGCGGCCTGCCGGTGACGGGCGCCTGGGGCGGCGCCGTCCTGCTGCCGGACGAGAACGGCCTGCTGTGGATCCCGGCCGCCCGCGGCTACCGCGACGAGCTCCTCGACCGGCTGCGCGGCGAGTCCCTCGACGAGCCGCTCCCGGTGCCGGCGGCGCTGCGCAGCGGCGAGGCGATCTGGCTGGAGTCGCGGCTGGCGCTCGACCGCGCGTTCCCGGACCTCGTGCGGCTGGAGCCCACGGTGACGGCGTCGCTGTGCGTGGTGCCCCTGCTGTCCGCGGCGGGGGCGCGGGGCGCGCTGCGGCTCAGCTTCGACCAGCCGCGGCTGTTCGACGCCGACGAGCGCTCCTTCATCACCGCGCTCGCCGCCCAGACCGCGCAGGCCCTGGAGCGCACCGAGCTGTACGAGGCCGAGCGCCGCGCCCGCAGCCATGCAGAGGCGTTCGCCGGTCGACTGGGCCGGCTGCAGGAGGTGACCGCGGCGCTGACCGGTGCGCGGCACGAGCGGGAGATCGCGCAGATCGTCGTCACGCACGCCGCGCAGGCGATCGGCGCGACGATCACGACCTTCAGCGTCCTCGCCGCGGAGGGCAGCCTGCAGGTCATCGCCCACAGCGGGCTGTCGTCCACGGCCGCGTCGGCCTGGCAGTCCTTCCCCGCCGCCGCAGAGCTCCCGGCGAGCGAGGCTGTGCGCACGGGTCGGACGGTCGTGCTGCGCAACCGCAGCGAGATGGAGGCCGCCTACCCGCTGCTGCGCGGGCAGGCGCTGGAGGACCGCAGCCTGGTCTGCGTCCCCGTGTCGCTGGGGGTACGCCGGCTCGGCGTCATCTCGCTGAGCTTCCCGGTCGAGCACCGCTTCGACGACGACCAGCTCCGGTTCCTGTCGGCGATCGCGGACGCCTGCGCGCAGGCGCTCGACCGCGCCCGGGCGCTGGACCGCGCCCGCCTGGCCACCGAGAAGCTGGCGTTCCTCGCGCAGGCGTCGTCGCACCTGAGCAGCAGCCTCGACTACCGGGCGACGCTGACCCGGCTGGCCCAGCTCGCGGTCCCGCGGCTCGCCGACTGGTGCAGCGTGGCCGTCCTCGAGGACGGGGAGCTGAAGACGCTGGCCGTCGCGCACGTGGACCCGGACAAAGTCGCGTTCGCCGCCGAGCTCGCCGAGCGCTACCCGGTCGACCCGGACAGCCCCACCGGCGCGCCGAACGTCATCCGCACGGGGATCAGCGAGCTCTACGCGCACATCACCGACGAGCAGGCGCGGGCCGGCGCGGTCGATGCCGAGCACCTCCGGATGATCCGCGACCTCGGCCTGTCCAGCGCCCTGACGGTGCCGCTCACCGGGCGGCGGGGGACCTTCGGCGCGCTGAGCCTCATCGCCGCCGAGTCGGGCCGGCACTACGACGAGTCCGATCTGACCTTCGCCGAGGACCTCGCCGCGCGGGCCGCGGTCGCGGTCGAGAACGCGCAGGCGTACGCGCAGCAGAGCGGTCAGCTCGCCGCGATCACGCGTGTGGCCGAGGCTGCCCAGCACGCGATCCTCGCGCCTGTGCCGGCCACGCTCGGACCGGTCGCCCTCGCGGCGTCGTACGTGAGCGCGGCGCGCGATGCGCTGGTCGGCGGCGACATGTACGAGGCGGTGCTGCGCGCCGGATCGGTCCGGCTGCTCATCGGCGACGTGCGCGGCAAGGGACTCGAGGCGGTCCGGATGGCCACCGTCGTGCTCGGCCACTTCCGCTCCGCGGCGTACGAGTGCGCCGACCTCGGCGCCCTCGCGCGGCAGGTCGACGAGCGGCTCCGGCCGTACCTCGGCGAGGAGGACTTCGTCACCGCGCTCATCGCCGAGATCGCACCGGACGGCAGCTGCGAGGTCGTCGCGTGCGGGCACCCGCCGGCGATGCTCGCCTCCGCCGGCGCTCTCACGGCCGTGGGTGCCGCGGACAGCCTGCCGCTCGGCCTCGGCGCGGACCCGGCGCCCGTACGGGTGCAGCTGCGTCCGGGGGACCGACTGCTGCTCTACACCGACGGGATCCTGGAGGCGCGCCACCCGGACGGGCGGTTCGTCGACCTGAAGGGCCTGCTCACGCCACTCGCCGCCGGCGGCCGGCTCGACGCCGCACTGGAGGGCGTCCACGCGGCGCTGCAGGCTGCGGTCGGCGGGCGGCTCGGCGACGACCTCGCGTTGCTGGTGGCGGAGTACCGCGGGTAGACCAGAGCGGGTGACCACGACCCCCGGGACGGCCGCGGCCTCGGGCGCGGACGACCTGCTCGACCGGCCCGGGCTGCCCACCGGCCGGCGCCGGCTGGTGCTGCTGCTCGGTGCCCTTTCCGCGTTCGGGCCGATGTCGCTGGACATGTACCTGCCGGGCTTCCCGGCGCTGGCCCGCGAGCTCGGCACGACCGAGGCGCCCGTGCAGCTGACGATCACCACCTGCCTCGTCGGCCTCGCCGCTGGGCAGGTCCTGGCCGGACCGCTCAGCGACCGGTTCGGCCGGCGCCGGCCGCTCGTCGGCGGACTGCTGCTGTACGCGGTGGCATCCGTCCTCTGCGCGAGCGCACCGGGCATCGAGTCGCTGGTGGCGCTGCGGCTGCTGCAAGGGCTGGGCGGCTCCGCCGGCATCGTCATCGCCCGCGCCGTCGTGCGCGACCTCTACACGGGCGTCGAGGCTGCCAGGTTCTTCGCGGTGCTCATGTTGATCAACGGGTTGGCGCCGATCCTCGCGCCGCTGCTCGGCGCGCAGGTGCTGGAGGTCGCCGGCTGGCGCGGCGTGTTCGTGGTGCTCACCGGCTTCGGCCTGCTGCTGGCCGCGCTCGTGTCCCTGCAGCTGCCCGAGACGCTGCCGCCGGAGCGTCGGCAGCCCGGCGGGGCCCGCGCGACGCTGGGCACGTTCGGCCGGCTGCTGCGCGACCGCGGGTTCGTCGGCTGCGCCCTGTCCGCGGGCTTCGTCTTCGGCTCGCTGTTCGCGTACATCGCCGGTTCCTCGTTCGTGCTGCAGACGAAGTACGGGCTCTCGGCGCAGACGTTCAGCCTGGTGTTCGGCGCCAACGCCTTCGGCCTGATCGCGGCCAGCCAGGTGTCGGCGCGAGTCGTCGGCCGGTACGGACCGCGCGCGCTGCTGACGGCCGGTATCGCGGTCTCGGCCACCGGAGCGGCCGCGCTGCTCGTCTCGGTGCTGCTGGACCTCGGCCTGCCTGCGGTGCTGCCGTCGCTGCTGCTCGTCGTCCTGAGCGTCGGGCTGGTCGCCCCGAACGCCGCCGCGCTGGCGCTCGCGGACCACCCGCGCACGGCCGGCAGCGCGTCCGCGCTGCTCGGGCTGTCGCAGTACCTCGTCGGTGGCCTCGTCGCGCCGCTCGTCGGCCTCGCCGGCAGCGACAGCGCCGTGCCGCTCGCCGCCGTCATCGCCGTCAGCAGTGCGGCGGCGGTCGGCGTCCGGGTGCTGGTGCTGGCTCCTGCAGGCCACCCGTCGGCGTCACCCACGCGGTGACGCGGCGGTCATGCGGCTCGGCCGGCAGCACGTCCAGCACCTCGCCGTCGTGCAGCAGCGCGACGGCGCGCCCGCTGCACCGGGCCAGCGCCCGGTCGTACGAGCCGCCGCCGCGACCGAGTCGCGTGCCGGTGCGGTCGACGGCCAGCGCCGGCACCAGCAGGAGGTCGCAGTCGCCGACCGCGTCGACCCCGAGGCGCGGACCGGACGGCTCCAGCAGCCCGTGCGGTCCCGGCCGCGGCTGACCTGTGGCCCAGTCGAGA
>JAODNS010000154.1 GCA_025465145.1 Frankiales bacterium | reverse complement strand
CGTGCGGCGCGAGGACCCGAAGAAGTACGTCTGCGTCTACCCGTTCAACCGCTCGCTCGAGTGGTACCTGCTGCCCGACTACGAGCGGCGCGGCATGCTCAGCGAGCACGGGATCATGGGCCGCGAGTTCGAGGACGTGCGCGCCAACACCGTCGCCGCCTTCGCCCTCGGCGACTACGAGTGGCTGCTGGCCTTCGAGGCCGACGAGCTGCACCGCATCGTCGACGCGATGCGGCACCTGCGCGCCGCGCGGGCCCGGCTGCACACGAAGCTGGAGACGCCGTTCTTCACCGGTGGGATGAAGAGCGTCGCCGAGCTGGTCTCCTCGCTCCCGTAGCTGCTGTCGCCGCGTGCGCGGATGCACCAGAACCCGCCGGCGGCCCCGGGCGCACGCTCGGCGCGAGCCGGCGTGCAGGAACTGGTGCAGCTGCGCCCGCGCCTGCTACGCCTCGTCCGCCGGCTTGAGGCGCAGCGACACGGAGTTCATGCAGAAGCGGTCACCCGTCGGCGTCTGCGGCGCGTCATCGAACACGTGCCCGAGGTGGCTGCCGCAGCTCGCGCAGAGCACCTCGACCCGCTTCATGCCCAGGCTGATGTCTTCCTTCAGGACGACGGCGTCTTCGGCCTTGGGCGCGTAGAAGCTCGGCCAGCCGCAGTGCGAGTCGAACTTCGTGTCGGACTCGAACAGCTCGGCGTCGCAGGCGCGGCAGGAGTAGACGCCGACGGTCTTCGTCTCGTTGTACTCGCCGGTCCACGGCCGCTCGGTGCCCGCCTTGCGGAGCACGGCGTACTCCTCCGCACTCAGCTCCCGGCGCCACTGCTCATCGGTCTTCTGCACGGGGAAGGTCATGCCTGTGTCAGCGCGATGCTGCCGGGCCGTGTTCCCGTACGGTGCGCCCATGCCGAGCCCGTTCGTCGAGATCGAGATCGACACCCCCACCGGCGAGCGCGTCGTCAAGGTCAGCAACCCGGACCGCACCTACTTCCCAGGGCTGCCCGAGGGCAGGGGTCGCAAGATCGACCTCGTCGAGTACTACCTGGCCGTGGGGCCCGGGATCGTGCGCGCGCTGCGCGAGCGGCCCACTGTGCTCAAGCGGCACCCGGAGGGCTCGGAGTCGCCGCCGGTGTACACGAAGCGGGTGCCCAAGGGCGCGCCGCCGTGGGTGCAGACCGCGACGGTCGAGTTCCCCAGCGGCCGGAGTGCCACCGAGCTCTGCCCCGTCGACGTGGCGCACGTGGCTTGGGCCGTCCAGATGTCGACGTTCGACTTCCACCCCTGGCCGTCCCGCCGCGACGACGTCGAGCACCCCGACGAGCTGCGCATCGACCTCGACCCGATGCCCGGCACGGGCTGGGCGGACGTCGTCGAGACGGCGATGGAGGTCGAGGCGCTCTACGACGAGCTCGGGCTGGTCGCGTACCCGAAGACGAGCGGCAGCAAGGGGATGCACGTCTACCTGCGGGTGCGGCCGGAGTACTCGTTCCTGCAGCTGCGCCACGCCGCGTTGGGCGTCGCGCGTGAGATCGAGCGACGGCGTCCGGAGCTCGCCACGAGCAAGTGGTGGAAGGAGGAGCGCGGCGAGCGGGTGTTCCTCGACTTCAACAGGATGGCGAGGGACCAGACGATCGCCTCCGCCTACAGCGTGCGGGCCCGGCCGAACGCGACGGTGAGCGCGCCGCTCACCTGGGCCGAGGTGCCGTTGGTGACGATCGAGGACTTCGACATCTGGACGATGCGCGAGCGGTTCGCCGAGCTCGGTGACGTGCATGCCGCGATCGACGACGTGCACCACGACCTGCAGCCCCTGCTCGACCTGTACGAGCACTCCGGCGAGGGCGACGCTCCCTACCCGCCGCAGTTCCCGAAGATGGAAGGTGAGCCGTTGCGGAGCCGTCCGTCCGTCGCCGGGCCGGCGGCGCAGAAGCGGGCCGAGCAGGACGCGCACCGGCGCGCCCTTGCCGACGCCGACCGGGACCGCACACCGGCACGTTCGCGGCGCCCGCCCCGACCCGCCGCCGACGACTAGGCCGACGAACTGCAGGCGGTTGCCGCAGTGTTCGCGCCGCAGCCGAGGGAGGCGAAGCGGGTGCAGCCCAGCCGGGGCACGAGGCGCAAGAAGGCGGCCGAAGACCCGACCGGGTGACATGAGCCGGCGGGGACCGGTCCGATGCAGCAGGTGTGGGAGTCGTCCGGTCCGCTGCGCGCGCCGCGTCGTGGGTGGCCGCTGCCGGCGTGCTGGCCGTCCCGCTGATGTCACCCGGCGGCCCGCTGTCGTTCTCCGACATCGCCCTCGCGGAGCCGTCGCTCGCGATCACCGGTGACATCGACGGACTGCAGCTGGACCAGCCTGCCGAGCTCACGCTGACGCTGCGGAACAAGGGGAACGCGGGCATCGTCGTCCACCGGCTCGACGCCCGCGTCACCTCTGCGGCCCACTGCTCGCCGGGCGCGCTGCACGTCACCGGCTGGACCGGACAGCTGCAGGTGGCAGCGCGCAGCGCGCAGCAGGTCGTCCTGCCCGTGACGCTCACCCGGCCGTGCGCCGACGCCACCTGGATGCTCAGCTACACGTCGAGCTGATCAGCTTGAGGTGGTCGCCTTCGGCCGTGCCGCAGTGCGGGGGACGGCGAGGCTGACCGTCATCGTCGCGGTCGCCGCGGGCAGGGCTGCGGTCAACGAGGCCTTCACCCGTGTACGCGCACCGGGGGCGAGCGAGACCGCCGCGACAGTGCCGCCGGCGGTCGTCGTGTCCAGCGTGCCGACGGTGCCGACGCAGACGCCGGTTGTCTCGTTCCAGGTTCCGGAGCAGGTCTCGGCCTTGCCGGCGACCGAGGAGGTGACCGTGCCGGTGACGCTGGACAGTGCCAGGGTGCCGGTGTTGACGAGCCAGAAGTACTGCGCGGCAGGCGCCTTCGTCCCGTTCTTCGCGTACGTGAGCACGAGCGCGCTGCTGCTGTAGGGGGCGGCAGACGCCGTCGTGGCGACCGCGCCCCACGTGGCGGTCGAGGCCGTGACGGTCCCGCTCGACGTGGCGCGGCTCATCGCGAACGCGGCCGTGGTCGCGACAGCAGGCAGCACGAGGAGGGTGACCGCAACCGCGGTCACCCTCCTCGTGCTGAGGCTGGCTGACACCGGCAGGGCTAGCTGTTCGTCGTCTGCGCCGCGCGCTGCGTCTCGCTGAACGTCCAGGTGAGGCTGGCGCTCAGGCCCTGGATGGTGCCGGCGGGCGGCGCGCCGTTCAGCACGGTCTCCGTCTGGTCCGGCAGGGTGAGCGAGAGCTGCAGGTTGTGGGCGCCCGCGGCGACGGTGCCGCTGATCAGGCTGGACGCGGTGGTCTGCAGCGTGGAGAGCGGGACGCCCGAGATGAGCGGCGTGGTCGTTCCGGCGCACGTGCCGGCCGCCGCGACCCAGGCCACGCTGCACTTGGTGACGCTGACCTTCAGGCCGTTCGTGACGTCGGTCGTGAGCTTGCTGTCGACGGTGTCGACGACGCCCAGGGTCAGGTCCTTGGCGGCGATCGAGTTGCCGTTGGTGAGCACCACATACCGGTTGACGACGTCGCCGGGGGCGAGGTCGCTGACCGCCTGCGAGAACCCGACTCCGTTCGCCGCCATGGTCAGCGACAGCGTTCCGCTCGTCACGGCCTCGGCCGTCGTGTTGGTGGCCTGCGCCGACAGCGCGGCGTAGACGCCGGCGCCGGTGAGCGAGAGGCCGAGGGCGCCAACAGCGGCGGCAGCGGCGAGACGACCCGGGGCGGAAGTGGGGATGAGCGACACGACGATCTCCTTCAGGATGCAGCGGGGGCAGGACTGGGAGCGGTGAGGACGAGCCGTACGGAGGTGCCGGTGAGGAACAGGCCGAGCAGCGCGACCAAGAGGGCTTGCGAGCTCGGGCCGTGCAGCAGCACGCCGAGGCGCCCGATCGCCGGCAGGTGCAGGACGACGACCGGAACGGTCGGCGTCGTGATGCGGGCGCGCCACGGGTCGGGCGCGGTGTTCGCGTCACCCTTCGTGCGCAGGACGGGGGAGGAGGGCTCGCCGCTGATGGCGACGATGCGGTGGGCGTACAGCGCGCTCTCGCCCGGCGGTACGAACAGCGGCACCTGGCCGGGACGCAGCTGGGAGGCCGGCACCGGGCGGGTGATCACCAGCGATCCGGCGGGGAACGTCGGCGTCATGCTGCCGGTCAGGACGGGCGCGGCCGTCCAGGAGGCCGCCCGACCAGCGACCACCGCAGCGAGCGCCGCGACGGTGAGGCCGAGGAGGATCGTGCCGAGGAGCCGCGCAGCGCGGTTCATGGCCGAGCACCTCCGTTGTCAGGGACTGCTAACTACGGAGAGTGATCGGATGCTGGCGTGGGGGCTACATGGCCGGTCGGGGCCAGATGTTCTGGTTACTTGTGACCAGAACCCGCCCTGGTCTGTCCTGGTTCGTCCCTGCCGCGAAGATCGACGTCGTCACCTGGCCCATCAGCGCGGCGGGCGGATCAGCCCCTCCTGCACGACGCTGACCGCGAGCTGGCCGTCGCCGGTGAAGATGTGCCCGCGGGCCAGCCCGCGGCCGGCGCCGGTCCACGGCGACTCCTGGTCGTACAGCCACCACTCGTCGGCGCGGAACGGCCGGTGGAACCACATCGCATGGTCCAGGCTCGCGCCGACGACGTCGCCGGTGCCCCACGCCCGTCCGTGCGCCATGAGCGTGCTGTCCAGCAGCGTCATGTCCGACGCGAACGTCACCGCGCACACGTGCAGCAGCGGGTCGTCCGGCAGCGTGCCGTCGGCGCGCATCCAGACGCGGCTGCGCGAGTCCCGCGCGGCCTTGTCCTTGGCGATCCGCGGCGGGTCGCCGACGTAGCGGACGTCGATCGGGCGGGGGCGCGCGTACCAGCCGCCCATCTCCGCGTTGTACGGCTCCATCCGCTTCTGCAGCGTCTCGAGGCCCTCCGGCCGCGGCACGTCCGGCATCGCGACGCTGTGGTCGAAGCCCTGCTCGACCAGCTGGAAGCTCGCCGAGAGGTTGAAGATCGCCTTGCCGTGCTGGATGCCGACGACGCGCCGGGTGGTGAAGCTGCGGCCGTCGCGGATCCGGTCCACCTCGTACACGATCGGGATGCTCGGGTCGCCCGGCCGGAGGAAGTACGCGTGCAGCGAGTGCACCGGCCGGTCCTGCGGCACGGTGCGTCCTGCGGCGACCAGCGCCTGGCCCGCGACCTGCCCGCCGAAGACGCGCTGCAGGCTCTCGTGCGGCTGCCGGCCGCGGAAGATGTTCTCCTCGATGTGCTCGAGGTCCAGCAGCTCGACGAGCTTGTCGAGGGGCGTCGGAGTCATGCCGCGATCCTGCCAGCGCCGTCGGGTCAGGCCCGCACCCCGGCACCTGTGTGGAGCGGCAGCCGCATCGTGAAGCGCGCGCCGGGACCGGGCGTCAGCTCCAGGTCGCCGCCGTGCGCCCGTGCGATGGCGCGCGAGATGTACAGCCCGAGCCCCATGCCCGGCCCCGGCTGCCCGAGCCGGGCGAACTTGCCGAACAGCTCGTCCCGTCGCTGCGCCGGCACGCCGAGCCCGCGGTCCGCGACGGCGATCTCGACCGAGTCCCCGGCCGCAGCCACCGTGACGGAGACGGGCTCCGCCGGGGGCGAGAAGCGGTAGGCGTTCGACAGCAGGTTCGCGAGCACCTGGCGCAGCCGGGTGGCGTCCACCGCCGCGATCAGGCCGTCCGGCGCCTGCACCTCGATCCGCTGCCACCCGTGCGCGTCGGACAGGTCCTGCACGGCGGTGCGCACGAGCCGACCGACGTCCACCGGCTCCGGCAGCACCGGCAGCTGTCCGTGCGACGCGTGCCGCGCGTCGGACACCAGGTCGAGCAGGTCGGCCATCTGCCGCGCGTTGCGCAGGGCGGCCCCGACCACCTCGCTGGTCGTGGCGGACGGCAATACGTCCATGCGCTCCCGCAGGGTCGTCAGCATCCCGGTGATGACGGTCAGCGGCGTCCGCAGCTCGTGCACGACCATGTCGCCGTCGAACGCGAGCCCACCGGGGTCCGCGGGGTCGTCGGGCACGCCGATCGGCTCCGCGACGTGGTGCTGCGGGAAGAGCCGCCTGATCGCACCCACCAGTTCGGACGTGGCCGCGCCCTTCTCCAGGTAGTCGTGCGCGCCGAGCTCGAGCGCCGGCTGCTTCATCCGCGCCTGGTCGAAGCCCGACAGCACGACGATGCGGACACCGGGCCGTACCCGCAGCAGCTCCGGGATCGCCTCCAGGCCGTCCATGACCGGCATGGACAGGTCGAGCACGACCACGTCCGGCTGCAGCTCCTCCGTCAGGTCCACCGCCTGCCGCCCGTCCTCGGCCTCGCCGACCACGTCGAAGCCGCTCTCGCAGGCGAACGCGAGGCGCAGCAGCAGCCGGATGTCCGGGGCGTCGTCGGCCAGCAGCACGCGCAGCGCGTCGGCGGGTGCGGCGACCGGTGCGGGCGGCGGCTCGGTCAGCAGCGTGGCGGGCCGTCGTTCACGGACGAGACCCCCGGGTACGAAGGCATCGCCTGCGGTGGCCAGCAGGTCGCTCATCATCGTGCGCGCCGCGTCGAGCGTCTGCCGGGCAGCCGCCTGCGCGGAGCTGCTGCGGTCGAGCTCGAGCAGGTACAGCACCGACGCCAGGCCCTGCACCACGTTGTCGTTGATCTCGAGCGCGTGTCGGCGGCGTACCTCCCCGTCGTGCACCCGCAGCGCCAGCCGCTCGTGCTCCTTGCGGCTCGTCGCGTCCCGGAGGAACGCGACGGTGACGGGCTGCGCGTCCAGCTCCACGACCGACGCGCTGACGTCGGCGGGCACGAGCGTCCCGTCCCGGTGCAGCGCGGTGACCTCGCCGGCGACCAGCCCGGCCGGCACCAGCTCCGCGACCGGCCGACCGAGCGCCTCCTCCGGCGGGACGCCCAGCACGTCGGCCAGCCTGGCGTTCGCGCGCAGGACGACCCCGGCCTCGTCGACGACGAGCACGACGTCGGGGGCCGACTCGATCAGCTGCGAGAACCGCTCGCTGCTGCGCTGCAGGGCCGCCCGGTCCTCCTTCTGCTGCGTGATGTCCCAGCAGATCCCCACCATCCGCGCCGGTACGCCGTTGCCGTCGGGGACGACCTCGCCCCAGCTGGCGAGGGTCCGGACCTGGCCGTCTGGCCAGACGATGCGCTCCTCCATCTGGTACGGGGACAGCGTCGCGAGCGCCTGCTGGTGGACGCCGACGATCATCTCGCGGTCGTCCGGGTGCACCATCTCGAGGAACCGCTCGTACGTCGCCATGAACGCGCCGGGCTCGCAGCCGTAGATCCGGTAGAGCTGGTCGCTCCAGTCGTTGGTGTTGGCCCCGATGTCGAAGTCGTAGCTGCCCACGTGCGAGATCCGCTGCGCCGCCACGAAGTGCCGCTCGCGCTGGCGCAGGCGCTCGACGGTGGCCGCCCGGTCGAGCGCGGACGCCAGCAGCCGGGCGACCTGATCGGCGTACTCCTGGGCCCCCTCGTCGCCGGACGGCCAGACGCGCAGGGTGGTCGACGCGTCCACGTGGACGTCCCGGCACCGCCCGGACCCCTCGGCTCCGGCCACGACCTGCTCGCCGACGCGGACAGCGGCGCCGTGCACGTCCAGCTGCTCGAGCAGCGTGTCGACGGCGAGCTGGTGCAGCTCGGCGACGGGCACGTCGGCGGTGGCGAGGGCAACGAGCGCCTCCGCCCACGTCGGGTCCGCGGAGCCGGCCACCTGCTCACTCTGCGGTCGGGTCGCTTCGGCGGCCATGGTCCGTAGGTACTAGAGCCGCACCGTCTCGGTGACGCGCACCTGCGAGAGCAGCCGCCGGTCGTGCGTCACCAGCAGCAGCGTGCCGTCGTACTCGGCCAGGGCCTGCTCCAGCTGCTCGATCGCGGGCAGGTCGAGGTGGTTGGTCGGCTCGTCCAGGACGAGGCAGTTGACGCCGACGGCCTGCAGCAGGGCGAGCGACGCGCGGGTGCGCTCGCCGGGGGAGAGCGAGCCGGCGGCGCGGTTCACGTGGTCCGCTCTGAGGCCGAACTTGGCCAGCAGTGTGCGGACGTCCGCGGCCGGCCACTCCGTGATCTGCTCGACCACCTCGACAACGGACGCCTTGCCGCGGAAGGACGAACGAGCCTGGTCGACCTCGCCGAGGCGTACGCCGGAGCCGAGCGACTGCCGGCCGGACTCGAGCGGCAGCCGGCCCAGCAGCGCGCCGAGCAGCGTCGTCTTGCCGGAGCCGTTCGGGCCCACGATCGCGAGCCGGTCGCCGTAGGCCACCTGCAGGTCGACCGGCCCGAGCACGAACGCACCGCGCCGGACGACCGCGTGCTGCAGCAGGGCCACGACGTCGCCGGAGCGCGGAGCGGCCGCGATCGACATCTGCAGCTGCCACTCCTTGCGCGGCTCCTCGACCTGCTCGAGCCGGTTGATCTGCGACTCGATCGTCTTCACGCGCCCGGCGGCGTGCGTCGCCGCCTCGATCCGCGCGCCCTTGGCGGCGCGGTCGTTGTCGGGCATCTTCTTCTTGGCCCTCAGCGCACCGCGTACCGACTGCTCGCGCTGCCGCTGTGCCTGCTGGAGCAGGCCGGACCGCTTGTCCTCGAAGTCCTCGTACGCCTCGCGCTGCTGCGACCGGCGCAGCGCCCGCTCGTCGAGGTACGCGTCGTAGCCGCCGTTGTAGAGCGTCGCCGTCCGCAGCGGACCGTCGATGTCCAGCACCGAGCTGACGGTCCGGGCGAGGAACTCGCGGTCGTGCGAGACGACGACGAGCCCGGCCTGCAGCCCGAGGACGAACCGCTCGAGTCGTTCCAGCCCGGCGAAGTCGAGGTCGTTCGTCGGCTCGTCGAGCAGGAAGACGTCGTACCGCGACAGCAGGATGCTCGCGAGCGACGCGCGCGCCGCCTGACCGCCGGACAGGCTGGTCGTCTCCGCCGTCAGCCCGACGTCCAGGCCGAGGTCCGCGCACACCTCCTCCGCGCGCTGCTCCAGATCGGCGCAGCCGAGGTCGAGCCAGTGCTCGAGCGCGTCGCTGTAGTCGGCGTCGTCGCCGGCGGTCAGCGCCTCCGTCGCCGCGTCGAGACGGGCCTGCGCAGCGGTGACGCCGGTACGCCTGGCGAGGAAGGCGCTCAGCGTCTCGCCTGGCCGGCGGTCCGGCTCCTGGGGGAGCAGGCCGACGGAGGCGGTACGGGGCGCCCGGCTGACGCTGCCGCTGTCCGGGACGACCTCGCCGGCGAGGGTCGCGAGCAGCGTCGACTTGCCGACGCCGTTGGGGCCGACGACGCCGATGCGCGCGCCCGGCGCGACGGTGAGCGAGACGTCGGACAGGACGGTCGACGGGCCGCGGACGACGGTGAGCCCGGCCGCGACGAGGGTGGCGCTCACTCGTCCTTGAGGCCGAGGGTGTGGTCGCCGACCCACGTGATCGCGCTGATGAGGACCGACGCGACGAGGGCGGGCAGGAAGCCGTCGATGTCCAGCCGCGACGTGAGCAGCGCGGTCAGCCCGAGCAGCGCCGCGTTGACGACGAAGCGGAACAGTCCGAGCGTGACGATCGTGAGCGGGAACGTGACCACCCGCAGGACCGGTCCGACGAGGGCGTTGACGATGCCGAAGATGACCGCGATGACGAGGTAGTTCAGGACCCCCTCGCGGACGTGCACGCCGGACACCAGCGCGGCGACGATCCAGAACGCGGCGGCGGCGACGAGCAGGCGGGCGATCAGGCGCATGAGCCGGAGTCTGGCATCAGCTGCCGAGGACGGTGGACAGGTCGAAGCGGACCGGCCGCTCGAGCTGCTCGTACGTGCAGGACTGCGCGTCCCGGTCAACCCGGAAGTGCCGGAACTGGGCGGTGTGCCGGAACCTGGCGCCCTCCATGTGGTCGTACGCCACCTCGACGACGAGCTCGGGCCGCAGCGGCACGAAGCTCATGTCCTTGCCGGTGTTCCAGCGGCTGGGCGCCCCGCCGGGAGCGCGGTCGGCCGCGTCGTCGCCGAGCCACGGGTGCGGCTGGCCGGGCTCGAGCAGGTAGGGCGCGAGCTCCTCGACGAGCTCGGCCCGGCGGGTCATCGGGAACGACGCCGCGACCCCGACGTGCTGCAGGGCGCCGCTGTCGTCGTACAGGCCGAGGACCAGCGACCCCACCACGGGGCCGCTCTTGTGCAGCCGGTAGCCGCCGACGACGCAGTCGGCCGTCCGTGCGTGCTTGACCTTGAACATCACCCGCTTGTCGGGCGCGTACGGCGCGTCCGTCGGCTTCGCCACGACACCATCGAGGCCGGCCCCCTCGAACAGGTGGAACCACTCCTGCGCCAGTGCCGGGTCGTCCGTGGCGGGCGTGAGGTGCACCGGGGGAGCGGCGGCGGCGAGCGCCTCCTCGAGGCGGGCGCGACGTACCGAGAAGGGCTGGTCCACCAGTGACTCGCCGTCGATCGCGAGCAGGTCGAAGGCGACGAACGACGCGGGGGTCGTCTCGGCGAGCATCCGCACCCGCGAGTCGGCGGGGTGGATGCGCTGGAGCAGTGCCTCGAAGTCGAGGCCCTTGCCGGCCGCGATGACGATCTCCCCGTCGAGGACGCAGCGCTCAGGGAGCTGCGCCCTGACCGCCTCGACGACGTCGGGGAAGTACCGCGTGAGCGGCTTCTCGTTGCGGGAGCCGAGCTCCACCTGGTCGCCGTCCCGGAAGACGATGCAGCGGAAGCCGTCCCACTACGGCACGTACACGAGGTCGCCGGAGCGCACCTCCGGAACCGACTTCGCGAGCATCGCATTCACGGGCGGCATCACCGGCAGGTCCATGCCGCCCATCCTGTCGGACGGGCCCCGCGCGAGCAGCCCGCGGCTTCGACGTGCACAACTCGTGGCGCGGTCGCAGGCTTCCGACGCGCCACCCCGGCGCGCACCCCTGACCCTGGGAGCTCCTGTGCTCGTCCACCGCCTCCGCGCGCTCGGCATCACCAGCGACGTCCTGCACCTGGCCGCCCTCGCCTCGATCGGCGGCAGCATCCTCACCTGGCGGGCGGCGAAGAGCAGCGGCGCGCCGCCCACGCCGAGCGCTTCGGCATCTTCATCGGCCTGTGGGCTCCCACCTTCTTCGCGCTCGCGGACGCGGTCGGCACGCAGGAGGTCGCCTCGTGACGCTGCTGACCCAGAAGGAGCAGGAGCGCAGGGGCCAGGGACGGGCTCGACGCGCCGCGGCACGCGCGTCCCGGCAGGCCCTCGTTCCCCAGGTCGAGCAGGCAGCCGCGTCGTCCACCGTCTGGCGTACGCGCGACCTCCCGTCGCCGCGCACCGGCTTGGTCGGCGTTCCGCTGAGCGAAGGCGTCAGCAGCGTCTTGCTCGGCGCCGTCCTGTACGTGCCGGTCGCCCTCGTCACCGGCTACGCGGCCTGGAACGACGCCGTCGCAGCCCTGATCGTGGCGGCGCTGTCGTACGCGCTGTGCTCACGCCGTGTCGTCGTCGGTCCGGGCTTCGTGGCCGTCCGCAAGTTCGGGCCGTACCGGCTCGCGTCCGTCGACGCCGTGACGTCCGGCGCGCTCACGCACAGCCAGCGCGGCGGCGTCCTCGTGCTGCGGACCGGCGACGGCCGGACCATGCGACTGCGGCGGGTGGAGTTCAGCTCGCCGGAGATCAACACCGGGCTGCGCGCGTTCGTGCTGCGCGCCGGCCGGCGCTACGACGCCGGCGTGATGCTCCTGCTGGACCTGCCCTGGCGCGAGAACTTCGGGCACCACCGGTACCTGCTGGACGCCGTCCAGTAGGTCAGGCGGCGAGGACGTGGATCGGGTACCTCGCCAGCTCGGCGCCGTCGACCTCGAGCACGAAGACGTAGTCGCCCGGCGCGTCGAACGGCAGGCCGTACAGCGGCACGGTGATCGGGATGACGTTCGGCTCGCCGTACCTGCTGTCGATCCCGGGCGCAGCACGGAACTCCCCGCGGATCTCGAGCGCCTGCCGCTGCCCGTCGGCGTCCTCCATCGCGATGAGGAACTCGTGGTCGGCGTGCGCCGCGTGGAACGGCTGCTCCAGCACGGCCACCAGCGCCGCCCCTGGCAGTGCGGCGGGGAAGCTCGGGAAGCGCAGCGTGCTCCAGTACGCGCCGCTGGCGTAGACCTTGCCGCTCTCGGCGGCAGCGTGGTCGGCCGGGAAGAAGCCCAGCGCGGAGAAGGTGGTCGGGTCACTCATGAGTCGCTCACGTACGTGAAACGGCGTACGGCGCCGGGCGTTCCCTCCGGCACCGTGTCGCGCGTCGCCGGGTCGACCCAGGCGGTGAAGTCCGTCAGCGTGCGCACGGCCAGCCGCGGGCCGGGCTCGTCGGGCGAGACGTACAGCGGCACGTAGACGACGACGGTCCGCGCGTCGTCGTTGGCGTCGTGCCCGAGGCCGAGGACGAGGTAGTACCGGTCCGCCTTGTAGTGCCGGTAGAGCCCGTTGGTCAGCATCCGCCTAGCCTGCCGCAGTGGACCGCCTGCGCCGCTCCTCGCCGTACCTGCTCGCGGCCGTCCTCACCACCACCGGGTGGCTGCACCTGGTCGTGCCTGAGCCGTACGACGGCCTCATCCCCGGTTGGCTGCCGGGCTCCGCGCGCACCTGGGTCTACGGCAGCGGCGTGATCGAGCTCGCCTGCGCCGCGGGGCTGTTCGTGCCTCGGACGAGACGACCCGCCGCCACGGCGACCGCGCTGCTGTTCGTCGCCGTCTTCCCCGGCAACGTGGAGATGGCGCTGCACCCGGGCGACGCGCCGCGCTGGCTGGCGATCGCGCGCCTGCCGCTGCAGATCCCGTTGCTGCTGTGGGCCCTGCAGGTGCGCCGGCTCAGTGCAGCCGACGCTCGCTGAGGGTCGTCTTCCCCAGCTCCACCAGCGGCGCGATGCGCCCCTCGATGCCCTCGAAGCCGTCGCCGACCATCGCGCCGCCGCGCACCCGCGCGACGATGCCGGCGCAGACGACGGCCAGCTTGAAGAACGCGAACGACACGTACCAGTGCAGCTCCGACAGGTCGAGCCCGCTGCGCTCGGCGTAGAGCTGCGCGACCTCGGCCCGGGTCGGGAAGCCCTCGAGCACCGTCGCCGCCGGCACGACGGAGCCGGCGGTGCGCGCGGAGCCGTCGTCGGCCTGCGACCAGTAGACGAGCAGGATGCCGAGGTCGGCGAGGGGGTCGCCGAGGGTGCACATCTCCCAGTCGAGGACGGCTGCGACCCGGCCCGGCGTCGTCGGGTCGAGGATCGTGTTGTCAAGCCGGTAGTCGCCGTGCACGATCGTCGACCGCTGCGTCTGCGGCACCGAGCCGGCGAGGTCGGAGGCGAGCGTGTCCAGGTCCTCCAGCCCGTCGATGCGGGTGGCGTTCCACTGCTTGCCCCAGCGGGAGACCTGCCGGGCGAGGTACCCCTCCGGCCGGCCGAAGTCGCCCAGCCCCACCTCGTCGGGATCCACGTTGTGCAGGTCGCCGAGCACCCGCACCAGCCCCTCGCCGATGGCACGACGCTGCGCCGGCTCGTCGGCGTACCCGGCCGGCAGCTCCTCCCGGCACACGTGGCCCGCGACCGCCTCCATGACGTAGAACGGCTGCCCGAGCAGCTCCGGCTCGCGGCACAGGTGCAGCATCCGCGGCACGGGCACC
>JAODNS010000125.1 GCA_025465145.1 Frankiales bacterium | reverse complement strand
TGCGCCGGGGTCCCGACGACGCGCAGCCAGCCCTCGCCCGGGCCGCCGTGCATCGCGTCGACGTAGTCCTGCAGCTCGAAGACCCGCTTGGCCTGGAGCCGGACGCTGTCCATCTCGTTGCACGAGTTCTTCTTGATCGGGTATGCCTGGCACAGCGCGGTGTTGTCGACCAGCCGGTTGGTGAGCAGGCGCAGGCCGCCGGCGTGTGCGCGCTCGAGCCAGCGCCAGTAGAACTGCTCGTGGGTGAGCGTGCGGTTCTGCGGCCAGCTCTTGAAGGTCGGCCAGCCGACGGAGTCGTAGGACGCGGCGTACTGCGGCGCGTTGCCGCCCAGCGGGACCTCGAGCAGCCCGTTGAAGGGGTTGTTCTCCTTCTTGCAGTCGCCGAGCGCGTACTCGACGCCGTACTCGTGCCACGGCCGGCCGCAGCGCAGCTCGCCGCCGAGGAACTCGAAGGCCATGCCGTGCACGTGCGCCTCGAAGAAGCCCTGCACCTTGTCCGAGGGCTTGCCCTGCACAGGCGCAGGTCGGCCGCTGGCGCCGGTCATGATCTCGGGCCAGGAGGCGCAGCGGGTGCCGTTGAGGTCGACGTCGCGCGGGTTGTCGTCGGCGACGTGGTGGAGCGTCACCGGGGTGCCGGTGCCCTGCAGGGACACGACGCCGTCCTTGACGGTCAGCCCCTCGCCGCGGGCGGGGACGGACAGCAGGTAGCGCTGGCCCTTGGTGGCCTTGGCCTCCGGCTTGCGGCCGGCTGCGACCAGGCGCCACTCGGCGTCCTCGCTGGGCGCGTCGGCCACGGTCACGCCGGAGCTCTTGACGAGCCCGGCCGTGGAGGCGCCGGCGACGTAGCCGCGCTTGTCCCACCAGGCGCCGCTGACGGAGGTGTCGCGGCCCCGGTTGGTGGCCAGCAGGTACTCGCCCAGGCGGGTCGGCTGGAAGTGCAGCGGCGTCGCGCCGGCAGCGGCCTTGGTGATCGTCAGCTGGCCGCCCTGCTCGGCGACGTAGCCCTGCCCGGGTGCCTCGATCGTGTAGCAGCCGCCGGCTGCGGCGTAGCGGTCCTCGGGCTGCGCCAGCCGGTCGTTCACGTCGCGGTCCTGGACCAGCGCGAACTGAGTCTTGGCCGCGGGCGCGCCGCTGGCCGGTGCCTTCGGCGCGGCGAGTGCGCCGGTGCCGAGCGCGGTGGCGGCGACGGCGGAGGCGCAGAGCAGCGAGCGGACGGTCAGGGTCGGGCGGCTCATGAGGGCTCCTGCGGCAGACGCGAGTGTCTGTCGTGTTTCGCCGTCGGAGCGCGAACTCCTGCTGCCGGTTACCGACTGGTAGGCAGCACCGGCGAGGGGAGGAGGCTGGCGCCGTTCAGGTGCCGGTCCACGGCGGCCGCCGCGGAGCGACCCTCCGCGATCGCCCAGACGATCAGCGACTGGCCACGGCCCATGTCACCAGCCACGAACACGCCCGGGACGTTCGTCGCCCAGGCCTCGTCGCGGGCGACGTTGCCGCGCGGGTCGAGCTCGACGCCGAGCTGCTCGAGCAGTCCCTCGCGCTGCGGTCCGACGAAGCCCATCGCCAGCAGGACGAGCTGCGCCGGGAGCACTCTCTCGGAGCCCGCGACCGGCTCGAACCGGCCGTCGACCATCTCGACGTCGACGAGCTCGAGGCCCTCGACCTGGCCAGCTCCCACGAAGCTGACCGTGTTGACCGAGAACAGCCGCTCGCCGCCCTCCTCGTGGGCGCTGCTGGTGCGCAGCATCAGCGGCCAGGTCGGCCACGGCGTCGACGCCGCTCGCGTCTCCGGCGGCTGCGGCATGATCTCGAGCTGCGCGACGCTGCGGGCGCCCTGCCGGTGGGCGGTGCCCAGGCAGTCAGCGCCGGTGTCGCCGCCGCCGATGATGACGACGTCCTTGTCCTCGGCGGTGATGGGCCAGCTGTCACGACTGCCCTCCTGCACCTCGTTCGCCGGCTTGAGGTACTCCATCGCCAGGTGGATCCCGGCCAGCTCCCGCCCGGGCACCGGCAGGTCGCGCCCGACCGTGGAGCCGCCCGCGAGGACGACCGCGTCGTACGAGGACCGCAGCTCCTCCACCGTCACGTCGATGCCGACGTCGACGCCGGTACGGAACTCGGTGCCTTCGGCGCGCATCTGCTCCAGCCGCCGGTCGAGGACGGCCTTCTCCATCTTGAACTCGGGGATGCCGTACCTGAGCAGCCCGCCGATCCGGTCCTGTCGCTCCAGCACGACCACGTCGTGCCCGGCTCGCGTCAGCTGCTGGGCGGCCGCGAGGCCGGCCGGACCGGAGCCGACGACGGCGACGCGCTTACCGGTCCGCTCGGCTGCCGGCTGCGGCGTCACCCAGCCCTCGTTCCACGCGCGGTCGCCGATCTCCACCTCGACCTGCTTGATGGTGACCGGGTCGTCGTTGATCCCGAGGACGCAGGCGGCCTCGCACGGCGCCGGGCACAGCCGGCCGGTGAACTCGGGGAAGTTGTTCGTCGCGTGCAGGCGCTCGATCGCGGCGTCCCAGTCGTCACGCCAGACGAGGTCGTTCCACTCGGGGATGATGTTGCCGAGCGGGCAGCCCTGGTGGCAGAAGGGGATGCCGCAGTCCATGCAGCGCCCGGCCTGGGTCTTGATGATCGGCAGCAGGGCTCGCCCGG
>JAODNS010000124.1 GCA_025465145.1 Frankiales bacterium | reverse complement strand
TGGTCGGCCACCTCACCGAAGATGGTGTGCCGGCGGTGGAGGTGCGGGGTCGGGGTCACCGGGATGAAGAACTGAGAACCGTTGGTGCCCGGCCCGGCGTTCGCCATGGCCAGCAGGTACGGGCGGTCGAACTGCAGCTCGGGGTGGAACTCGTCCTTGAACCGGTAGCCCGGACCACCGGTGCCGGTGCCGAGCGGGTCGCCGCCCTGGATCATGAAGCCGCGGATGACGCGGTGGAAGACGGTGCCGGCGTACAGCGAGCCGGAGCCCTTCTTGCCGGTCTTCGGGTCCGTCCACTCCCCGCTGCCGTCGGCGAGCCCGACGAAGTTCTGCACCGTCTTCGGGGCGTGGTCGGGGAACAGCTGCACCCGGATGGATCCCTGGTTGGTGTGCAGGGTGGCGAACAGGTCGCGGGCCACGGGGCTCCTTCGGGGTGGTCGTCTGGGTCGCGGACGATCCTACGTTCGTGCCGTGGCAGGCTGATCAGCCCGAGGAGCTGGAGCTGGCCGTGCAGAAGATCGACGAGGGCGTCCTGGACGAGGCACGGCTGCGGACCGGGGCCGCGTGGGACGCGCTGCGCGGCGGACCGGTGGACCCGCCGATCGGTCGCCGGCGCTGGCCGGTGGCCGCCGTCGCGGCCCTGGCCGGAGCCGTCGGCGGCGTGGCCGTCGCCCTGCTGATCCGGAGGGTGCGGACCGCGGACGCCCCGGACGCCGTCGAGCCGGAGCAGCTCGAAGCGGTCGTCGACCGGGCGGTGTAGGCCTCAGCCCGTCCGCGGCGCGGGCGCCGTGGCGCCGTCGTCCACGGGCCGGTTGCGGCCGAGGCGCTGCGTGACCGCTCGACGGAGCAGCGCGTCCACCTGCGCCTCCGGCGGGACGCCGGCGGACAGGCTGGTCCGGTTGCGACCGGCCCGCTTGCTCTCGTACAGCGCGTCGTCGGCAGCGCGCACGAGCGTGTCCGCGTCGCCGGCGTGCCCCGGGTAGGTCGCGACGCCGGCGCTGGCCGTCACCGGGACGACGGACGGGGCTGCGGCGACGGCGGCGCGCAGCCGCTCGGCGATGACGAACGCCTCCTCCGGGCCACAGCCCGGCAGGACGACGGCGAACTCCTCGCCGCCGTAGCGGGCGGGCGTGTCGAAGTCACGGCACTCGCAGGACAGCGCCGCCGCGACGTTGCGCAGCACCTCGTCGCCGGACTGGTGGCCGTGCTCGTCGTTGAGCCGCTTGAAGTGGTCGATGTCGATCATCACGAGCGACAGGTGCTCGGCGCTCCGCGTCGCGCGGGCCACCTCGCGCTCGAGGGTCGTCTCGAACGTCCGGCGGTTGGCGATCTTCGTGAGGCCGTCGGTCGCCGCGAGCCGCTGGACCTGCTCGAGCAGCCAGGCGTTGCGCAGGGCGAGGGCGGCGTACGAGGCGGACCGCTCCAGGCCCGACACGATCCGGCGCGAGATCCGGTTGCCCTCGGTGGCCGACTGCTCGAGGACGACGGCGCCGATGGCGCGGCCCTCGGCCTGCAGCGGGACGACGACGAGGTTGCCGGCGTCGGGCAGCAGCGTGGACAGCCACGGGTCGGCCTGCTCGTCCAGACCGCTGACGAGGACGGTGCCGCGGCTGGCGTGCGCCTCGGCGACGACCGCGCTGGCGGCCGGGCGGCCGGGGCGGCGCGCGGTCTCCTCCTCGAGGTTGCAGGAGGCGAGCAGCGGCAGCTGCCCCTCTGGCCCGGCGAGCACGATGCCGCGCGAGAAGCCGAACGTGTCGATGACGGAGTCGAGCAGCGTGCGGGCGACCGCCGCGGAGTCGACGGTGCGCTCCAGCGACTCGGCGAGGTCGGTGAGCGCCTCGAGGTCGCGGCGGCGGCGGCGCAGCTCGCGCTCGTTGACCGCGGACAGCGCGGAGGTGGAGACGGCGACCAGCCAGAGCACGACGACGAAGACGACGAGCCGCTGCTCCGGCGTACCTCCGAGCAGCGACGTGCCGGCCGGCTCGGTCGAGCGGAGCCAGCCGCCGGGCTGCTGGCCGTTGTACGCGGCGAGCAGCAGCAGCGAGTGCCACATCGCCAGCTTGAGCCCGGTCCGGTACGACGCCAGCAGCGCGACCGCGCCCAGGTGCAGCAGAACCAGGTAGCGCATCGGGCTGGTCAGCCCACCGGTGAGGTAGGACGCCCACGCGAGCCAGAGCCCGTCCACGATGAGCAGCGCGGAGAACAGCAGGACGACGCGGTCCTTGAGCAGCCGCGAGCCGGCTTCCGCGACCACGACGACGCCGGCGTACGCGAGCGTCGTCAGCACCGCCTGGTTGCGCCCGGGTGCCAGCACGTCCGGGGCCAGTGCGGCACCGAGCAGAGTCAGCCCGATGGCCGCGAGGCGCAGGTACTGCGTGACGCGCAGCCGCTCGATGACCGGGACCGACTCCGCCGCGCGGATCTGGGCGACGCTGCCGGACGAGCGTCCGAGGAAGCGGCTCATGCGGTGGCACCTCCCGTCTGGAGCGAACGTACGCGGGGACCGAACGACAGCTCCGGCTCTGCCGTCACCGGTGCCGCCGCGAGCTTGGGGTCGCGACGGTCGATCCGGTTCTGGACGAGGAGGAACAGGACGACGACGAAGAGCAGTGCAAGAGGCAGCTGCGGTCTAGTGATCGTCGAGTTCAGGACGTTCTTGATGGCATCGGGCACACGAGTTCCCTCGGGAACCCCGGGTGGCAGCCTCGGCAGGCCCAGGGCTCTGGCGAGCTGCCCAGCCGCGCGCCTGACAGGCTCGGCGGCGCGCGCGATGGCGTCGA
>JAODNS010000121.1 GCA_025465145.1 Frankiales bacterium | reverse complement strand
GCGCGCAGGGGACGCTGCAGGGCCTCGTCTTCCGCCGCTGGGTCCGGCCGCGACTGGGCCCACCGACCCACGTCGAGGACCCGCGGCCGCCCCGCTTCGCGCAGCGGGTCGGGCTGGCGATCACCGGTGCGGGCGTCCTGCTGGCCGGGGCCGGTCTGCCCCTCGCCGTGACCGTGGCCGCGTCGCTGGCCCTGGCGGCGGCGTTCCTCAACGCCGCGTTCGGCTTCTGCCTCGGCTGCGAGATCTACCTGTTGTTCAGACGAACTGAAGGAGCACATGCATGAGCCGCGAGAACGCCCTCGTTGACGCCGACTGGGTCGAGGCACACCTCGACGACCCGAAGGTGGTGCTCGTCGAGGTCGACGAGGACGTGTCCGCCTACGACACGGGTCACATCTCGGGCGCCGTCCGCCTCGACTGGAAGACCGAGCTGCAGGCCCCCGTCGGCCGCGACTTCGTGAACAAGCAGCAGTTCGAGGAGCTCCTCTCGCAGAAGGGCATCTCGAACGACGACACGGTCGTGCTGTACGGCGGCAACAACAACTGGTTCGCGGCCTACGCGTACTGGTACTTCAAGCTGTACGGCCACGGTGACGTCAAGCTGCTTGACGGCGGGCGCAAGAAGTGGGAGCTCGACGGCCGCGCCCTCACGACCGACGAGACGAGCCGCGAGAAGACCTCGTACACGGCGCAGGGCCAGGACACCTCGATCCGCGCCTTCCGCGACGAGACCATCGCCGCGATCGGCAGCAAGAACCTCGTCGACGTGCGCAGCCCCGACGAGTTCAGCGGCAAGATCTCGGCCCCGGCGCACCTCCCGCAGGAGCAGGCGCAGGTCAACGGCCACATCCCGACCGCCATCAACGTCCCGTGGAGCAAGGCGGCCAACGACGACGGCACCTTCCGCTCCGACGAGGAGCTGCGCGAGCTCTACAAGGGCCTCGACACCTCGAAGGACACGATCGCCTACTGCCGCATCGGCGAGCGCTCGTCGCACACATGGTTCGCGCTGCACGAGCTGCTCGGCGAGAAGAACGTGAAGAACTACGACGGCTCGTGGACCGAGTACGGCTCGCTGGTCGGCGTGCCCGTCGAGAAGGACGTCTGAGATGTGCGGCGCACCCGCGCAGGAGCTGAGCCTGGAGGGGATCGACGTGGGCAAAGAGTCCGTGGTCCAGGGGACCGTCACGAAGGGCGGCTCGCCGCTGCCAGGCGCGTACGTCCGGCTGCTCGACGCGACCGGCGAGTTCACGGCGGAGGTCGTGACGTCGGCGACCGGGAACTTCCGGTTCTTCGCCGCCCCCGGGGAGTGGACGCTGCGGACGCTGGCGCCCGGTGCGTCGGTCGACACCAGCGTGACGGCGGTGCAGGGCGAGGCCGTGAACGCCACGGTCGAGGTGCCCAGCTAGAACGCCCTTCGAAACGGCCCGGTCCCTCCTAGCGGGGGGCCGGGCCGTTCGTCGATTCCGGACAAGCCGGGATGCAACGGAGCGTTACGACGCCGGGTGGAAGCGGGCGCTGCTCCGTCTGCAGCAACCGGGAAATGGTCACTCCTAGTCATGTGGTCCGTCGGGACCAGGGCCGAACTAGTAGGTACGCACCAGCGCCGCCCCCCACACGGGGCGGGCCGACCACTCGGAGGAGACCCCATGCGGCACCCGAAGCTCCTGACCCTGGCTGTCCTGGCCGCCTCGACCGCGGGCCTCGGCGTGCTCGCCCCGGCAGCGGGCGCGGACACGTCCGGCGCGACCTTCACGCTGACCGCCGCGAACAACGTCACGATCTCGGTCCCGACGTCTACGGTGAACCTCGGCAGCGCGGCCGCCACGGCCGGCACGCTGACCGGAAGCCTCGGGACGGTGACGGTGACGGACGCGCGAGCGAAGCTGGCTGCCGCCTGGACCGTGACCGCGTCCAGCACCGAGTTCCTCCTCGCCGGCGGTGACAACACGAAGGCCGAGCAGGTCGTCGCCCCGACGGCGATCGCCTACGCGCCGGGCACTGCCACCCAGACCGGCCCCGGCACGGGCACCTTCGTGGCCTCGCCGCTGACGAGCATGGCCGTCGCCGCGCCGGTCGGTGCGTGGACCGGCGTCGCCGGCAGCAAGACGGTCTCCTGGAGCCCGTCGCTGACCTTCGCGCTGGGCGCGAACCAGATCGCCGGCACGTACAACGGGACCATCACGCACTCGCTCACGGTGGCCAGCTGACCTTGGGCCGACGTCGGTTCGCCCGCGGGGCGGTCTGCGCGCTCATCCTGGTGATGAGCGCGGGGCCGCCCCTCGGCGCGTCCGCAGCCGGCCCGCAGGCGGCCGGTGATGCAGGGCTCGGCATCCGCCTCGTCGAGGCGCCGGTCGACCGGCGGGACGACCCCCGCGCCGGCGTCAGCATCGTCGACCACCTCGCCCCGGGCCGCACGATCACGCGCAAGTACGAGCTGTCCAACGACACGGGCCAGCCGCTGACGATCCGCACCTACGTCGGCAGCGCGGTCATCCGCGGCGGCGAGTTCGTCGGCGAGGACGGCGTCGGCAACGGGGAGATCCTGCAGTGGGCCCAGGTCACCCCCGGGTCGGTCCCGCTGCAGCCGCGGCAGAAGGCGCAGGCGCGGGTGCGGATCGCGGTGCCGAAGGACGCCTCACCTGGTGAGCGGTACGGCGTCATCTGGGCCGAGACGCCGCCGGTGCCGGGGTCCGGCATCGCGCAGGTCAACCGGATCGGGCTGCGCATCTACCTGTCCGTTGGCCCGGGCGGGGAGCCGGCCAGCAACTTCGTCATCCGGACGCTCACCGCCACCCGCACGCCGGACGGCGCACCTGCCGTGACGGCGCAGGTCAGCAACACCGGCGGGCGCGCGCTGGACATGCGCGGCGAGCTCCAGCTGACGAACGGACCGGGCGGCCTGTCCGCCGGGCCGTTCCCGGCCAAGCTCGGGACCACCCTGGCCACCGGCGCCACCGAGCCGGTCACGGTGGCGCTCGACCGCGCGCTGCCGGCGGGGCCGTGGAAGGCGCGGCTCGACCTGGCCAGCGGCGTGCTGAAGCGGTCCGCCACCGCCACGATCACGTTCCCCGCTGCCGCGGCAGCGGCGTCACCGGTCGCGGCCGCGCCCGTCCCGCAGAAGGGGGCGGGGCGCAGCGACCTCCCGCTCATCGCCGGCGGGATCCTCGCGCTCGCCCTGATCCTCGGCATCGGGCTGGCCAGCCTGTCCCTGCTGCGCAAGCGGGCTCGGCGGACCAGCGCTCAGTAGACGAGCGCCTGCGTGTCGTCCGCGAGCACCTCGGCGACGAACAGCGCCGCGCCCGCAGTACGCACCCCCGGCAGCACGTCCGTGATGCCGCGCCGCACAGCGCACTGCGTGCACAGCGTGAGCGAGCCGCCCGCCAGCACCGCGTCCCGGAGTGAGGCCAGCGGCGGGGAGTGCGGCAGCTCGAACCGCTCGGCGTGACCGGCAACGGCGAACCACGCCGCCTCGCCGGTCAGCCACAGCGACACCTCGACGCCGGCCGCGACCGCGACCGACGCCACCGTGAACGCCTGCGCGCACCGCTCCGGCGCGTCCGCCCCCGCCGTCGCCTTGACCACCAGTCGCGATGCCATGGCGGCACCGTACGGGCGCCGTAGCCTGCCGCCATGCGACGGCTGCCAGCTCTGCTGCTCCTGGTCGGGCTGCTGTCGCCCGCTGCCGCCTCGGCTGCCCCCACGCCCAGCCCGACGCCGGATCCTGCCGCCGCCGGCCGGGGCGTCAACGTGGTGCCCGACCCGAGCAGCCCGCACCGCTCCAGGAGCGGGACCTTCCTCGAGCTCGGCAGGGTGGCGCTCGGCACGCCGGTGGCCGATGCGGTCCTCCTGCGCAGCACGTTCGAGATCCCCACCGAGGTGGCCCTGTACGCCGCCGACGCCACGCCCGCGGTCGGTGGCGGGTTCGGGTTCGACAGCCGGACGGATCCGGCGAGCGAGGTCGGCGCGTGGCTGAGCCTGCGCGACACAACCGTGACCGTGCCGGCCGGCGGGCAGCTGCGCGTACCCGTGCGGCTGCTGGTCCCCCCGGGCACCGCGGGCGGCGAGTACGTCGGCGCCGTGGTGGCCGAGGCCGTCCAGCAGGGAACCGGCTCGGCCGTGCAGACCCGCACGCGGTTCGCGATGGCCGTCTACGTGCGGGTGCCCGGCGGCGCACCGGGGACGACCCCGGGCCGGGGCAAGCCCGACGGCCGCCTCGAGGTCCTGGCGGTCGACCCGCGTTTCGTCGGTGGACGGGCCTGCCCGGTCGTCCGCCTCCGCAACGACAGCCAGGACATCCTCGATCCGCAGGTCGAGGTCGCGACGCGCGGGCTGCTCGGCGCGGGCGGCTCGTACCGTCGGGACCGCAGCGCCGCGATCCTCCCGGGCGCACAGGCTGACGTCCGGCTGCCCTGCCTGAAGCGGCCCATCGGCCCCGGGTCGCTCGACGTCACCGTGCGGACCCCGAGAGGGGTGCGCACGGAAGCCGTGGACTTCCGCTGGTTCCCGGTGCCCTTCGTGCTCGCCCTGCTGTTCCTGCTTCTGCTCGTCGGCGCGCTCGTGACGACCGTCGCCAGGGGCCTCCTCCGCCGCCGCGCCGCGCAGGCCGAGGGCGCTTCGGCTGAACGCCCGCCCGTCTAGTCACAACGAGCCAGCCCAGCACCACCCCGGATGTCCATGCGGCAGGGTCGTCGGGGCGGCGATACATGGTGTGACCAGCCCACCTGCCGCTAGGACTCGCCATGCGCCGCACACCGCTCCTCGCCACGACCGTCGCGCTCGTCCTCGCCAGCGCCGGTGCCGCGTCCGCAGCCGGCGGCACCGGCACGGTGACCGACACCCTGCTCGCCACGGTGGCAGCCGGCCCGCTCACCCTGGCCGGCGTGGGCGCGAGCGTCGCGCTCTCCCCGACCCCCGGGGCGTGGACCGCCAGCACCGGTGCCACAGCGCTGACGGTCAGCGACCTGACCGGCACGACCAACGGCTGGGCCGTGACGGCGACCTACACCGCTCCCGCCGCAGGCATCACCGCGCTCGGCGCCGACAACGTGAAGGTCTCGGTCACCGATGTCACCGGCGCCCTCACGGGTGCGGCTGTCAGCCCCGTCACCGATGCGCCGCTGACCACTCCCGTCACTGTCGCCTCGACCGGGCTCGCGGCCGGCACCGGGGTCACCGTGCTGACCTCCGCGTACAAGGTCCGCGTCCCGGCCAGCGCCACGGTCGGCCAGGTCTACGGCGGCACCGTCACCTACACGGTCGCCAGCGTCCGCTAGTCCGCTAGTCCGCTAGCCCGCGTCCAGCCGGGCGACGCCGAGCCTGCGCCGGTAGGCTTGGGCTGTCCCGGCCTGGAGGAGAAGCGTGCTCGAGCTCGTCTACACCCTGATCCTCGTGGCCGCGTTCCTCGTGATCGGCTGGTTCTCGATCTACGTCGTCTACAAGCTGTACCAGGGTCAGCGCTGACGGTGTGAGCGCGGTCACGGCGGGTACCGCCGCGGCTGCCCGCCGGAGACGTTTGCGCTGCTGCACGAGCCGGTCCTCTCGATACTCTCCGGCGTGGACTTCTCGATCACGCCCGAGCAGCAGGCCCTCTACGACTCGATGAAGCGGCTCGCCGCCGACGTGCTCGCGCCGGGGGCGGCCGAGCGCGACAAGTCGGGTACGTGGGACCGCGCGATCTGGCAGAAGCTGGCCGACAACGGCGTTGCCGGGATGCCGATCCCGGAGGAGTACGGCGGGTCGGGTGGGTCGGTCATCGACTGCTGCCTCGCGAACGAGGCCCTGGCGGAGGGCGGCCACGACGGCGGCTTCGGCCTGAGCCTGGGCGCCCACTGGGTCATCGGCGCCGTCCCCATCTGGCTGCACGGGTCGGAGGAGCTCAAGCGCCGCTGGCTGCCGGGCCTGTGCGACGGCACCTACATGGGCGCGTGGGCGTCGACCGAGCCCGAGGCCGGGTCTGACGCCGGCTCCTTCCGTACGACCGCCACCCGCGACGGCGACGACTACGTCCTCAACGGTACGAAGATCTTCATCACCAACGGACCGATCGCGGACGTCTGCAACGTGCTCGCGCGGACGGACAAGGGCCCCACGGCGTTCTGCGTCGACACGACGACGCCCGGGTTCGTGGTCGGCCGCGAGCTCGACAAGATGGGCTGCCGGAGCAGTCCCACCGCCGAGATCCACCTGCAGGACTGCCGGGTGCCTGTGTCGAGCATCCTGGGCGTCGAGGGCGAGGCGCTGTGGTCGATCGCGTTCGAGTGCTTTGACTGGGAGCGCACGGTGATGATCGCCGGCGCGGTCGGCGGCATGCGCGCGACGATCGACGACACGATCCGCTACGCCAAGCAGCGCGAGCAGTTCGGCAAGCCGATCGCGCACTTCCAGGCCGTCGCCCACAAGATCGCGCAGATGGAGATGAACTACCACGCCTGCCGGAACGCGGTCTACAAGGCGGCGTGGCTCAAGCAGGAGGGCAGGGAGCACCAGCTCGAGGCGTCGATGGCCAAGGCCATGACGGGCGAGCTGAGCGTCCAGAACGCGCTCGAGGCGATCCAGATCCACGGTGGGTACGGGTACCTGCGCGACTTCCCGGCCGAGCGCGCGCTGCGTGACGCGAAGCTCGGCTCGATCGGCGGCGGCACGACGGAGATCCAGAAGATGATCATCAGCCGGATCGTGCTCGCCTGAACCTGCGATCAGACCCCCGAGGTCGCCGCTGAAGGATTCCCCGGGCCGTCCTCCGGTGGTGACCCCGCTGGATGTTGCGTCAGGGGCGGACCTGCACGTTGCCGCCCTCGATGGGGCGAGGCCTTCGGGCAGCAGTGCCTGGCGACGTCGATGCGGGCGCCGTCTGGGAGCGGGTGGGGCGGCAGGGGGCGATCGCTCCATCGGACATGGCGAACCCCGGGCTGCTTCCTCGTCCTTGCGGATGAGGGCCGGGGGGACGATGTCCGGCAGCCCGGGGCCTGGTGCCTGTCGTCGGATTCGCCGGTGCGCCCGTACAAGGCGCCAAGGTGGATCCAACACGGTCCTTCTACGGCGTCCTAGCGGACAGCCACCTCACGAGTCCCAGAAGTACACAATGTTCTGGACCACCTCCTCTCCCGTGTACGGCAAGCGTAGGTCGCCATCAGGGAGTTGTCACCGCCGATTTCCCTACAGCCTCATCACGGTGGTGCTCTCGGGCAGCACGCCGCGCGTGTCCAGCACCAGCGGCGCCTTCGCGGCCACCAGCTCCCAGTCGACGTCCGCGTGCGCCGTCAGCACCAGCACCACGTCGGCGTCCGCCAGCGCCGCCTCGTCCAGCGCAACCCCGCCCGCCACGTGCGGGTCGCTGAACCGCACGTCGGCGCCCTTCTCCCGTAGCAGCTGCATCACCTCGAGCGCCGGCGACTCCCGGGTGTCGGCGACACCCGGCTTGTACGCGGCCCCGAGGCACAGGATCCGCGACCGGGACAGCGCCAGCCCCTGGTCGTTCAGCAGGTCCGTCAGCCGCGCCACCACGTACGCCGGCATCCGCGCGTTGACCTCCTGCGCCAGCTCCACGAACCGGAAGCTGAAGCCCAGCTGCTTGACCCGCCAGGACAGGTACGACGGGTCGACCGGGATGCAGTGGCCGCCGACGCCCGGCCCCGGCGTGAACCGCATGAACCCGAACGGCTTGGTCGCCGCCGCGTCGATCGCGTCCCACAGGTCGACGCCGAGCTCGCGGCAGAACACGGCCATCTCGTTGACCAGCGCGATGTTGACGTGCCGGAAGGTGTTCTCCAGCAGCTTGGCCATC
>JAODNS010000081.1 GCA_025465145.1 Frankiales bacterium | reverse complement strand
CGGCGAGCTGCCGGCCGACGGTCAGCCCGGCGACGTCGTAGTTGCGGGTGTCGACGGCGCGCGGGGCAACGGCGGACTCGGCGGCCAGCGCCGGTGCGGGGGCGGCGTCCGGTGAGGACGTCACGGTCGGGACGAGCACGGCGCCGGCGAGGCCGGCGGCCACGAGGGCAGTCAAGACGGGGCGGTTCATGGGGCCGTTCCTCCGTACAAGGCACCGGGCGTCCGGGTCGGACGGCGGCGGACCTCTTCGGGCGGGAGCCGCTCGGGTGCGGCTCCGCGGGACTCCGCTGGACGACTGCCGGCGGGAACCCCCCACGCACCGGCTGCGGACGACCTCGACCGTAGGCCAGGGTGCTAGCAGGTGCTAGCGGTTCGTGGCGTGGTGATGATCACGCACGGGCTCGCACGCTCAGACGGGTGCTTGCAGGAGTGAGCATGCTCACGCTGTCGTCCCACGTGTCACAGCAGCACCGCCGTGGGACGGCGTCGGTAGCATCGGCGGTCGTCGAGCGAAGAGGTCGAACCGTGCGCCTGGTGGTCCAGATCCCCTGCCTCAACGAGGAGGAGACGCTGCCCGCGGTGCTGTCCACGATCCCGACGAGCATCCCCGGGATCGACGAGATCATCGTGCTGGTCATCGACGACGGCTCCACGGACCGCACCATCGAGATCGCCCAGCAGCACGGGGTCACCCACTTCGTCCGGCACGCCCGCAACCGGGGGCTCGGCCGGTCCTTCCACGACGGCGTCCAGCGCGCGCTGGAGCTCGGCGCCGACATCGTCGTCAACACCGACGGCGACAACCAGTACCCGCAGGAGCGCATCGGCGACCTCGTCCAGCCGATCCTCGCTGGCCGCGCCGACGTCGTCATCGCCGACCGCCAGGTCGACCTCGTCGAGCACTTCTCCGGTGGCAAGAAGCTGCTGCAGAAGGCCGGCAGCCACATCGTCAACAAGGCCGCCGGCACCGAGCTGCCCGACGCGGCGAGCGGCTTCCGCGCCTACTCGCGCGACTCCCTCATGCTGCTCAACACCATCACGCGGTTCAGCTACTGCATGGAGACGATAATCCAGGCGGGCAACAAGAAGCTCGCCATCGAGAGCGTCCCGATCCGCACCAACCCGAAGACGCGCGAGTCCCGGCTGTTCAACAACACCTACGAGCACGTGCTGAAGTCCGCTGGCGCGATCATGCGGGCGTACATCATGTACAAGCCGTACGTCATCTTCAGCGCGCTCGCCGTGCTGTTCGGGGTCCTCGGCCTCGTGCCGTTCGTGCGCTACGCGGTGCTCGAGATCGCCGGCGACAGCGGCGGCCACCTGCAGTCCCTGCTCGTCGGCACGGTGCTGCTCGTCATGGCCTTCATGAGCGTCATCGTCGGGATCATCGGCGACCTGCTGCGCACCAACCGCGCCCTCATCGAGGACCAGCTCGAGCACACCAAGAAGATGCGCTTCGGGATGCTGGACCCGGCGTCGCGGACGCCGGTCGACCTGGCCGAGCGCGTACCGACCCGTTGGTAGACCGGCGGGAGCTCCAGCAGTACCGGGACGCGATGCGCCTGCTGCTGCCGGCCGGCGAGACGAGCCGCAAGGCCTTCTACGGCGGCGTTCTGCGCCACCAGGTACTGGCGAAGCGCCCGATCTGGACGGGCTCGCCGACGGTCGTCGACGGCGCGGAGCGGATCTCGTTCGACCCCGGGGCGGTGCTGCTCGTCGGTCTTGCCTCGTTCGGCCTGACGTCCGCCGCCGACACCTCGGTCATCCGGGTACGGGAGGGCGCGTCCTTCCACGTCGGCGGCCGGGTCGCGCTGCAGCGCGGCATCCGGATCGTCGTCGACAGCGGCCGGCTGAGCATCGGCAACGGCACCAACCTGAACGGGCTGGGCACCAAGGTGCTCTGCGCGGAGGCGGTGACGATCGGCGCGGGCTGCACGTTCTCGTGGGAGGTCCAGGTGCTGGACAACGACTTCCACGCCATCACCGTCGACGGCATGCAGCAGCCGTCCACGGCGCCGGTCGTCATCGGCGACCGGGTCTGGGTGGGCACGCGGGCTGTCGTCCTCAAGGGCGTCACCATTGGCGACGGCGCGGTCGTGGCGGCCGGCGCGGTCGTCAACAAGGACGTGCCGGCCGGTGCCGTGGTGGCGGGGGTGCCGGCGAAGGTGGTCGGCCGCGCCGACAGCTGGGCCTAGAGGTACCAGACGGTCACTCCGCCGGTCCGCTCCCCCGGCCGGCCGAGGATCATCGTCACCAGCTCGATGACGGCGTCCGCGCCAAGCCGGTCCGCGACCACGACCGCCTTCACGTCGAGCCGCTTCATCTCCAGCCGCAGCTGCATGGCCGTGCCCGGGTTGTAGAGCTGCACCCCTCGGCCCACGGCGGCCTGGCCGGTGATGCGTTCCCACGTGGTCTTGCCACCGCGGAACGTGCCGCGGCCGCTCTCGTCCGGGGTGATGAGGTAGCCGCCGACCGACCTGTACCGGTACCCGGACAGCGCCTGCCACTGCATCGGCTCGCTGCTCGGGAAGCGCGGCACCGGGTACGTCAGCGCCACCGCGTCGCGCGGGATCCGCTGCACCTCGCCGCTGGTGAAGTACGCGGGCGTGCCCGCCCGTTCGAAGGAGTACGGCCACTCCGGCAGCAGGGGCACCGCGACCAGCAGCGCGAGGACCGCGACGAGTCCGCGGCGTGGCTGCAGCAGCCCGTCGGCGTGCAGCCGGTCGAGCCCGACGGCGAGCAGCAGCGCGGCGAGCAGCGCGACGTAGAGCGACAGCCGCACCGCTGACATGTCCTGCAGCAGCGGCACGTGCTGCAGGACGGCGAACGGCAGCGGGATGTCGTGGGTCGTGCCGGCCAGCGCGAGCTTGCGGCCGAGGGACAGCAGCAGCACGAGCAGGCCGAGGACGGTGCTGAACCGGACGACGGCGACCCGGCGGTAGCGCACCGCGAGGAAGCCCAGCAGCACCAGCAGAGGCAGGCCGAGGTAGCTGCCGTTCTCGGTGGACCCGCCGCCCCAGGAGTGGATCGCGTCGAAGCC
>JAODNS010000070.1 GCA_025465145.1 Frankiales bacterium | reverse complement strand
GGCCACCGCCGCGGCTGCGGCGGCACGTCCCTCCGGGCGCGGCCGCCGGGCGCGGCTGACCCTGCGCCGGATCGACCCGTGGTCGGTCTTCCTGTACTCGGTCGTGGCCTCGATCTTCCTCGGGCTGGCGCTGCTCGTCGCCGTCGCCGTGTTGTACGCGCTGCTGTCCAAGCTCGGCGTCCTCGAGTCGCTGAACTCGCTCATCGGCGACGTCACCAGCGACCCCGGCGACACGTCCGCGCCCGGCAACGTCGTCAGCGGCGGACGGGTCCTGAGCGTGGCGGCCGTCGTGGCGGCGGCCAACGTGGTGCTGCTGACCGCGCTGGCCACGCTCGGCGCGTTCCTCTACAACCTGTGCGCGTCGCTGACCGGCGGCATCGAGGTCACCCTGGGTGACCGTGAGTAGTCGCTCGGTAACGCACGGCACCGGCTGAGCGTCGTGTAGGCTCGCCGACCGTGCCGGAAGGCGTACTGGGGCCTGTAGCTCAGCTGGTTAGAGCGCATCCCTGATAAGGATGAGGCCGGAGGTTCAAGTCCTCCCAGGCCCACCCCCCGTACGTTCGGCGAGACCCAGGAGTGCGCATGACCCGCAAGCGTCCCGTCCTCCTGCTCGCCCTGCTGGGCGCCGCCCTCGCCGTCGTGCGCCGGCAGAAGTCCGTCCGCGCCGAGAGCGACCTCTGGAACGAGGCCACGACGGCGCCCGACTTGCGCTGAGCCCGCAGGGGACATAGCTCAACTGGCAGAGCACCGCGTTTGCAACGCGGGGGTTGGGGGTTCGAGTCCCCCTGTCTCCACCGTTCCGGAGTCCCTGACGGGATCGAGCACCACAGCTGGCCAATTGGGGCCATGTGGAGGCTCATCCCAACCCCCTATCGTGCCGACAGATGCACCAGACGGTGACGACCGTCCGCGACTCGGCGACGGCTGAGGCGCTCGCAGGGGGAGTCGGACCCGGTCGCGCCGGGTCGAGGAGCTTGTCGCATGCGCCGTTCCGCAGTCGGTCGCCGGTCCCGGACCCGGCCCGTCGTCGCGCTCGCGGTGCTGACCGCGTGGCTCGCGACGATCGTCGTCACGGGCTCCGCCGCCTCCGCGGCGGACACCGGTGGCGCCGCTCCGTCCCCGGCCGCGATCGACACCGCCCCGACCCCGGACCCCAGCCCGAGCGACAGCCCCTCGCCCGACCCGTCGCCCAGCGACAGCCCCGCCCCCGCGGCGAGCATGTCGCCGTCGCCCGACGCCAGCCCCGCCGCCGACGCGAGCCCCACCGCCGCCAGCCCCGCCGCTGAGGCGTCACCCTCCGCTGACCCCTCGCCGTCGAGCGACGTGTCCCCGTCGCCGGACCCCGCGCCCTCCGTCTCGCCGTCCCTCACCGCCCCGCCCGCGCCCGCAGCACCGACGCTGTCCGGCCCCACCACCGGCACCGTCGGCACGACCGCCACCTACACCGTCACCCCGGGCGCCGGCGCGCTGCCCGGCGACGTCCAGGAGTGCGCCGTGGTCACGCCTGGCGGCAGCCCTGGCTACGACACCTGCCCCACCTCGTGGACGCCGTTCGCGAACGCGACGACCGGCGACTACGCGCTGTACGTGCGGACGGTGCGCACCGGCGCGACGACCGCGACCGCCGATCCCGTGCGCGTGACGCTCGACGCGACCGCGCCCGTGATCGACAGCATCAACCTCGTCCTCAACCGCTCCGCCGACTCGCCGCGCTGGAGGGCGCTCGTCGCACCCGAGAGCGGTCTGATCGTGGCGTGCACGATCGCGGGCGCGGGCGACTGGTGCGACGCGACGTCGAAGGACGCGCTGCCGGCCGAGGGCGTCTACACCCTCACCGTGACCGCCGAGGACCGCTACGGCAACCGCACCACCAACTCCCTCACGACCTACACCTACGACATCACCGGCCCCAGTGCTCCGGTGGTCACCGCGCTGCCGACCTGGACCACGACGAGCTCGGTCACCTGGACGATCGACAAGAAGGACGCCGCGCGCGTCGTCTGCACCATCACCGGGCCGGCGACGGAGGTCACGCGCGACAACTGCGGCAGCACCACCACGGTCAGCCCGGCAGCCGACGGGCTGTGGTCGCTCACCGCCGTCGGCTACGACCAGGCCGACAACCCCAGCACCGCCAGCAGCACCGTGTCGACGACGGTCGACACCCGCACACCCGTCATCACCATCAACCGGTCCCTCGACACCCCGCCGGTGCAGCCGGTCTGGCGGGTCCGAGTGGACAGTGACGCGACGGCGACCTGCTCCCTCATCGACACGACCGGCACGGCGTCAGATCCGATCGACTGCGGGGAGAGCTACGCGGCCGACCTGCAGAACCAGCCGGGCGGCACGTACACCCTGCACGTCGTCGCGAGGGACGCCGCTGGGCACCAGGCGACGCTCGAGGACCGCTACACCATCGCTCCCGCGACGCCGCGGGTCACGATCACGTCCCCCGGCGCGAGCCAGTCGCCGACCTGGCTGATCAGCGCGCAGGGCGACGCTCAGCTGACCTGCACCCTCACGTCACCCGACGGCACCACGACGAGCCCGGCCTGCTCGGGACCGTCCGTCACGACGCCGCTGACGAAGACGGACGGCTTCTGGACCCTCGACGTCGTGGCCACCGTGGACGGTGCTGCGTCGCCCGCCGCGACGGCCGGGTACGAGCTGGACACCACCGCGCCCGGCGACCCGAGCCTGGGCGGCAGCACCGGGCCGCAGAACACGCCGGGCATCACCTGGACGATTGGTCGCGGAGCCGGCACGGTGTCGGTCACCTGCACCGTGACGCATGACGGCATCACCACGACGGACAGCACCACCGCCTGCGGCAGCACTCTTCGGCCGGTCGTGGCCGATGACGCGACCGGCAGCTGGCGGCTCACCGCCACCGCGTACGACCGCGTCGGCAACCCGAGCGCCACCGTGAGCCGGACCGTCGTCTACGACCTGTCGCCACCGGCCGCGCCCGCCGTCACCCGCACGTCCGCCAGCCCGACGCGGGACAGGGCGACGACCTGGACCCTCGGCACAGCCGAGTCCGGCAGCACCTTCTGGTGCAGCTGGACCGGGCCGGACGGGTACAGCACCACCCCCGTCGCGTGCGCTGCGAGCTACGCCGCATCGGTGCCGGACGTGCACGGCACGTACACGCTGCACGTCTACGTCGTCGACGCCGCGGGCAACCGCGGACCCGAGCAGACCGGCAGCGTCTACTACGACGTCGAGTCGCCGAAGCTGACGTTCGTGACGCCGCCGACCGGGCCGAGCAACGTCCAGCGGGTCACCTGGAACACGACCGTGGACGAGACGAGCACCAAGACGGAGTGCCGGCTGATCCGGGTGGAGAACGGCGGCGACGTCCAGATCCACGACTGGCGCCTGTGCGATCGTTCGAGCATCGAGGACCTCCCGCGCGTCGACGGCACGTACGTGCTGCAGGTCCGCGACACGGACCTGGTCGGCAACGTCGACCCGGCTGGCACGAGCAGCCCCGGCTACCAGCTCGACACGACCGGCCCCGGCGCCCCGACGGTCAGCGGGCCGTCCGGTGACAGCAAGGTGCCGGCGGTCGACTGGACGATCACCCCCGCGGAGAAGGACCCCGGCGTGGCGTACGAGTGCCGTCTGGTCACCGGAGGGTCGGCCGATGCGTGGACCGCCTGCGACACCGACGGAACCGCCGGCAACGGCATCCACTACACCGGCACGCTGAGCGACGGCACGTACGTGCTCGAGGTCGTCGCGCTCGACGACCTCCGCAACCCCAGCGCGCCCGTGACCATCAGCGGGGAGCTGCGGCTCGACACGAAGGCGCCGGCGGCGGCTCAATTCGCGCCGACGACGACCATCGGCCGGGACCAGAACCACCGGTGGGCGTGGAGCGGTGAGACCGGAGCCACGGCGACCTGCCAGCTGTACAGCGGCGCGACCGCCGACCTCCTGAGCGCGGTCGGCCCCGTGCGCGGCTGCACCAGCCCGCACGACGAGGTGCTGCCGACACCGACGACTGGCACCTACTACGCGCTGCATGTGACGCTCACCGACGCCGCGAGGAACGCCACCTCCGCCACCAGCCCGACGTACTTCCTCGACACCGTCGCGCCGAAGCAGCCCGCCGTCGGCGGCACGTCCGGCGAGGGGAGCAGCCAGGCTGCGAGCTACACGATCACGCCGGACGAGGTGGGCACGACGTCCACCTGCACCCTCTACTCACGGACGGTCGCGGGGACGGCGTGGACGGCGGTCGCCGTTGCGTCGACCTGCGCCACGACGACGTGGAGCCTGGCGCTGCCGAAGGCCGACGCGGTCTACCGGATCGGCGTGACGTCGACCGACGCCGCGAAGAACGTCAGCACTGAGGGCTTCGGCCCGGAGTACCACCTGGACGTCACCGGTCCGGACGCGCCGGTCTTCACCGCCTACCCCAAGGACCGCGCCAACGCCGCGAGCGTCGCCTGGACGTGGACCTTCGAGCCGCTGTCCACCTCCTCATGCACCCTGACCTACGAGGGCACGGTCGTCGACGGGCCGAAGCTCTGCAACAGCGGCTCGTTCGCCACCACGCTCACGTCGGGCGACGGCACCTACACGCTGACGGTCGACCTGACAGACCGGTACGGCACCGTCGGCGGCAGCGCCACGTCCGTCGGCTACGTCCTCGACACGACGCCACCGGCGGCGCCCACCGTCAACAGCGACCTGCCGAAGACGGCGAACACGCCCTCCGGCACGTACTCGATCGTGGGTCCCCAGGAGACGTACACGGCGGAGTGCCAGCTGCGCCGGGACGGCTTCGTCGTCAGCGTCTGGGGCACCTGCACGTTCCCCAAGACCGTCGGCTTCAGCGGCGACGGCAGCTACGTCCTCGACGTCCGCCTGACCGACCCGTACAAGAACACGGGTGCCGAGGGCCACTCGCTCCCGTACCTGCTCGACACGAGCCTGCCGACGGCACCGTCCATCACTGTGCCGGCCAGCCCGTCGAGCAACGAGGCTCCCGTCTTCGGCATCACCATCGACGGCGACACGACGGCGACGTGCGAGCTGCGCCGCGGCAGCACCAGCGCCGGCCTGGCCACGGCCTGCAGCACGTCCTACACCGGGTCGCTCAGCAGCGACGGCGACTACGTGCTCGTCGTGGTGGCGAAGGACGCGGCGGGCAACACGTCCACCGGCACCTCCACGCCGTACACGTTCGACACCACCCCGCCGACCGCGCCGACCGTCACCGGGCCGGCCGGTCCGTCGCAGAACAAGAACCCCGTCTTCACCTGGTCCGGCGAGCCCGGGGCCACGGCCGAGTGCGCCGCCGCCAAGGACGGCGGAGCGGCCGCGGGCTGGGTCGCCTGCAGCACGCCGTACGCGTCGCCGCTGTCCGACGACGGCACCTGGGTCCTGTCGGTGCGGCTGTCCGACGCGGCCAGGAACGTCGGCCCGGCAGGCACATCGGGCGGCTACGTGCTCGACACGACGGCACCGGCGACCCCGGTCGTCTCCGCGCCGCAGAGCCCGGGGCGCAACCTCTCGCCGTCCTGGTCCGCCGTCAGCGAGGCCGGCAGCACGACCGAGTGCCGCTTCACCGGGCAGCTCGACTTCACCGCCTGCACCCTGCCGCTGACGACACCGGTCGGCACCGACGGCGAGTACGTCCTCGCCGTCCGCAGCACCGACGTCGCCGGCAACGTCAGCGCGATCGGCACCGGCGCGTACGTCCTCGACACCACCGCTCCGCCCGCACCGGTCGTGACGCAGCCGAGCGGCCCCGGCCGCAGCCGCACGCCGTCCATCGCCTTCACCACGGAGACCGGCTCGACCGGGTCGTGCCGCCTGACACGCGGCAGCGCGGTGGTCGGCGAGACCGGGCCGTGCGTCAGTCCGGCCAGCCTGGACCTCGCCGGCCTGCCGGACGGCGCCTACACGCTGACCGTTCGCGCGGTCGACGCCGCCGGCAACACCGGTCCGGCCGCGACCGGCACGTACGTCCTTGACACCACGGCCCCGGCCGCTCCGGTGCTGACGCTCGTGCCCGGCTCGCCCAGCTCGGACCGCGGGCCGGTCTACGCCTTCAACATCGAGTCCGGGGCCGTCCCGGCCTGCCGGCTCACCACGCCGGCAGGGGCGGTCAAGGAGCTCTCCTGCACCAGCCCGCTGACAATCGACCTGTCCGGCTCGGCCGACGGCAGCTACGTCCTCGCCGTCACAGCGAAGGACGCGGCCGGCAACGTGTCGGCCGCCGCGTCGTCCACCTACGCGCTGGACAGCAACGCCCCCGCAGCGCCGCGGCTCACCGGCCCGGCGACTCCCGGCACGACGCGCACCCCGTCGTGGAAGGTGCTCTCGTCGGCGCCGGCCGAGTGCCGCCTCGTCCGCGGCCTGACCGTGCTGAAGGACTGGGCCGCCTGCACCAGCTCCTACACCGCTGACCTGTACGGCCAGCCCGACGGTGTCTACCTCCTCGAGGCACGCGTCGCCGGCAGCACGGCCGCATCGACGAGCCGGTACCGGCTGGACAGCGCCGGCCCGGCCGTGGCGGTCCTCACCGCGCCGCCGTCGCCCTCGACCGTGCTGCGTCCGGTGTGGGCGATCGCCTCGCCCGAGGCGAGCGTCACCGCCGAGTGCCGCGTCACCGTCTTCGGCCAGGTCTTGCAGGACTGGCTGCCGTGCCCGGTCTCGTCCGCCGGCTCGCTGTTCACTGCCGACGAGCTGACCCGCGGCGACGGCACGTACACCCTGCACGTGCGCCTGACCGACGCGGCCGGCAACATCGGGACGACCATCGCCACGAGCGACTACGTCCTCGACACCTCCGCGCCGGCTGCGGTCGGCGTCGTCGGCCCGGAAAGCCCTGGCCGGCTCGCCACGCCGACGTGGACCATCACCAGCGGTGCCGGCGTGACGCTGGAGTGCCGGCTGTCCGAGGGGTCCGCCGTCGTCAAGCCGTGGGCGCCCTGCAAGGACACCTACACCGCAGACCTCACCGGGCTGGCCGACGGCACCTACACCCTGACGGTGCACGCCCTCAGCGCCGCCGGCACCCCGGGTCCTGACACGACGAGCCTGTACGAGTACGACACCAGCGCCGCCGAGAAGCCGACGGCGCTGACCGTCGACCCGGTCGGGCCGTCGCAGAACCGCGCACCGCGGTGGACGTTCGTCCTGCCCCCCGGCAGCACGGCCGTCTGCAAGGTCACCCTCGGCGACAAGGTCATCAGCGACGGGCCCTGCGACTCCGGCTACGTCATGGACCTGAGCAACGCCGCCGACGGCTCGTACACGATGTCCGTGCGCGCGGTCGACAAGGCCGGCAACCAGAGCGCGGCGGTCGCCAAGGGGTACGTGCTGCGGACGGTTCCGCCGAGCGCGCCCGTCTTCACGATGGCGCCGGGCGGACCGAGCTCGACGACGGACCCGCGCTGGGCGTTCAGCATCGGCCGCAACGCGAAGGCGCAGTGCCGCATCCTGTACGCCGGCGCCGTGACCGAGGACTGGGTCGTCTGCACCAGCCCTTACACGCTGTTCCTCACCGGCCGGCCCGATGGTCGCTACATGCTGCAGGTCCGCTCCGTGGACGACGCGCGCAACACCTCCAAGGTGGTCGAGAGCAGCTACGACTTCGACCGGACCGCCGGGGCGCTCGCGCTGTTCGTCGACACGCCGGTCAGCCCGAGCAACGACCCGACCCCGACCTGGGTCGTCAGCGCCGCGCGCACGACGGCTCCGGCGCTGCTGCGCGCCGCCGCCCTCACCACCGGTGGTGCCGCGACCGAGTGCCGCTGGACGGGCACGTCGGGTGCGGGCGCGTGGGCGCCTTGCTCCGGCAGCTACACGGGCACGACCAACGGCGACGGGCGCTACCAGCTCGACGTGCGCACCGCCTCCGACAGCACCACTGCGGCGGGACCCGCGTCGACCTCGTGGTACCAGCTCGACACCGGCCGCCCTGCCCCGCCGGTCCTTACCGCCGGGCAGGTCCCGGTCGGCAACGAGGCCGAGGTCTCCTGGTCCTGGGCCGAGGACCCGGACCTGCTCGCCGAGTGCCGGCTGCTCAAGGGCGACAGCCCGCTCGGCCCGTACGCGACCTGCACCTCGCCGTACACCGCCAGCCTCGGCCGCTCCGGCCAGGGCAGCTACACCGCGCAGGTGCGGCTGACCGACCTCGCCGGCAACCCCAGCGACCCCGCGCCCGGCACGTACCGCTACGACACGACGCCGCCGCCGCAGCCGTTCTTCACGTCGCGGCCGCCGGCACGCGGCATGGCCGGCTCCGCCACCTGGACGTTCGCGTCGCTCGACGACGCGACCGCGCGCTGTGGCGTCACGCACGACGGCGTCGTCACCGAGAGCGCCTGCGCCGGCGAGTTCCGGCTCGGTCCGTTGCGCGAGCCGGGTACCTGGACCCTGTCGGTGCACTACGTCGACACCGCCGGCAACGTCGGCCGGCCGGTCGTCGGCAGCTACACGCTGACCACGCCGGCGCTCGTCCGCGACCGCGTCGACGGCCCCACGAACGGCGAGACGGGCGGCAGCCCGTTCATCCCGCGCCCGCCCAGGCCCGACAGCGGATTCGGCAGTCCGGACGTGCCGGCCGCGCCGGTGCCGGCCGGGGTGCCGCCG
>JAODNS010000055.1 GCA_025465145.1 Frankiales bacterium | reverse complement strand
ACGCGCACGCGCTGGCCGCGCTGCCGCTGCGCATCCGGACGTACGACAAGGCCGCCCGGGAGCTGGCGGCCGCCAGCGCCGCGGCGACCAGCCTTGCCGCCGCCCAGCGGGCGGCGGTGACGGCGGTGGTGACCGAGGGGCGGTCGGAGTATGCCGCCGCGGACGCCTTCCGGGTGGCGGGCGCCTCGGCCTGGCCGGCGTACGAGTCGCTGAACGCGGACCAGTCGCTCTGGCTCGACCGCGCGCTGGCCGGTTGGTACCGCAGCGCGGACGAGGCGGCCGGCGCCTACACCGTGCTGCGGACGGACAAGAACGCCGCGCTGGAGCGGGCCCGGACGCTGCTGCAGCGGGTGGACGCCGCGCGCCGGCCGGTGAGCGAGCGGGAGCGGACGGCGCTGGCCCAGGCCGACGCTGCGCTGGCGCCGCTGCGCTCGGCCCGCTGAGCGGCCCGTTCCTCCGTAGGATCAGCGGGTGACGCGCCTCGCCGTCCGCTCGACGCGGCTGCTCGCCGTCCTGGTCGCGCTCGAGCTGCTCGCCGGCATCGGGTCCGGGCTCGCGCTGCAGTCGTCGCCGAAGGCCCCCGCTGCCGCGGCGCCGCTGCGCGCCTCCGTGCCGCACCTCGACCCGCGCGTGCCGCTCGTCACCGCGCTGCTGGGCGCCCGGGCGGACGCCATCGCGCGGCGCGACCGGGCTGGCTGGCTCGCGACGGTGGACCCGACGGCGACGTCGTTCCGCGCCAGGCAGGCGCGGCTGTTCGACGCGCTGCAGAGCGTGCCGGTGGAGGGGTGGGCGTACGAGCTGGACCCGGAGCACACCCAGCCGGCGAACCCGGCCGTCGACAGCCGGCGCGGCGACGGCTGGTGGGCGCCGCGCGTGACGCTCCGGTACCGGCTCGCCGGCTACGACGCGCTGCCGACCGCCGAGCCGCAGCACCTCACGTTCGTCTCGCGCGGCGACCGCTGGTACGTGGCCGCCGACGACGACTTCGCCGACCGGACCGCCCGCGGGCTGTGGGACGAGGGGCCGGTGCGGGTCGTCCGCGGCCGCAGCTCGCTCGTCCTCGGGCACCCGTCGTCCGGCGCGCTGCTGCGCACCATCGCGACCGCTGTCGACGCGGCCGTGCCGCGGGTCAGCGCAGTGTGGGGCCGGCAGTGGTCGCAGAAGGTCGTCGTCCTCGTGCCGTCGACGCAGCGCGAGCTGCAGCGGCTGGTCGGCGGCAGCGGCGACTACAGCCGGATCGCCGCCGTCGCCACGGCTGAGCTCACCGGCAGCAACCCGGTCGGCGACCGGATCCTCGTCAACCCGCCGAACTTCCGGCAGCTCGGCGCGCTCGGTCGCCGCGTCGTGCTCACGCACGAGGTCACCCACGTCGCCACCCGCTCGGCCACCGCGGCCGGCACGCCGACCTGGCTCGTCGAGGGCTTCGCCGACTACGTCGGGTACCTCGACGCGGACGTCTCCTCCCGCGTCGCCGCTCAGGAGCTGCGTGCGCAGGTGCGGCGCGGGCGGCTGCCTGCTGCGCTACCGGCGGACGGCGACTTCGACGGCGGCAACCCGCGGCTCGCCCAGGTGTACGAGCAGGCCTGGCTGGCGGCCGTCCTGCTGGCCCGCCGCCACGGCGCGCCGAAGCTGGTCGCGTTCTACCGGGCCGTCGGCAGCGGCCTGTCCGTCGACGGGGCGCTGCGGTCGGTGCTCGGGACCGACCTGGCGACCTTCACCAGCGACTGGCGGCGCGACCTGCGGACCCGGCTCGCGTGAGGCGGACGCCGGTCGTCGGCACGCTGCTGGTCCTGCTCGCCGGCCTGGCCGTGCTGCTGGCACTGACCGTGCCGTGGACGGTGCTGCCGGGGGCGGCGCCGCACGTCGACGTCGCCCGCGACTTCAGCTCCGCGGAGGTGGCGCGCGAGGTGGCCTACCACGACGCGGTGCGCCCGCCGGCCTACGCGTCACTCGTCCTCGGGCTGCTCGTCGCGGGCCTGCTCGCGCTGACGCCGCTCGGTGCGCGGCTCGTCGCGCTGGTGTCGCCGGTGCGGGGGTGGGCGTGGCAGGTGCTGCTCGGCACGCTCGCCCTGACCGCGCTGGGTCGCCTCATCACGCTGCCGCTGGACGCGCAGGCGGAGCGGGTGCAGCGGCGGTACGGGCTGTCGACCCAGACGTGGGGCAGCTGGCTGCTGGACGTCGGCAGGGGTGTCCTCGTGGCATCGGCGCTGACGGTGTTCGTGCTGCTCGCGGCCTTCGCGCTCGTCCGGCTGGCGCCGCGCACCTGGTGGGCGTGGGCCGCCGGCGTCACCGCCGGGCTCGTCCTGGCCGGCTCGTTCGCGTACCCGCTCGTCGTCGAGCCGGTCTTCAACACGTTCACGCCGCTGGCGGCCGGGCAGCTGCGGGACGACCTGCTCGCGCTGGCCGAGCGTGACGGCGTACCCGTCGACGACGTCCTCGTCGCCGACGCCTCGCGCCGGACGACCGCATTGAACGCGTACGTGAGCGGGTTCGGCTCGACCCGGCGGATCGTCGTCTACGACACGCTCGTCCGGACGGCGACGCCGCAGGAGGTGGAGCTGGTCGTCGCGCACGAGCTCGGCCACGCGAAGCGGCAGGACGTCCTCTACGGGACGGTGCTCGGCGCACTCGGTGCCGCCGCGGGTGTGTGCGTTCTCGCCCTGCTGATGTCGACCGGCCTGCTGCGGCGGGCCGGCGCCTCCGGACCCGGCGACCCGCGGGTCATCCCGCTGCTGCTGTTCCTCGCCGCCGCCGGGACGCTGCTGGTGCAGCCGGTCACGAACCTCGTCTCGCGGCGGATCGAGGCGCGGGCCGACGTCCACTCGCTGGACCTCACCCGCGATCCGGCGACGTTCATCGCCAGCGAGCAGCGGCTGGCGCGCACCAACCTCGGCGACCTCGAGCCGAACCGGTTCGCGTACCTGCTGTTCGCCACGCACCCGTCGACGACGGAGCGGATCGCGGTGGCGCGGGAGTGGGAGCGGCTGCACAGGTGAGGACTCTCGTCGTCACCAACGACTTCCCGCCGCGGCCGGGCGGGATCCAGGCGTTCGTCCACAGCCTCGCCTCGCGGCTCCCGTCGGACGAGGTCGTGGTGTACGCGCCGGCGTGGAAGGACGCGGTCGCCTTCGACGCGGCGCAGGGGTTCGCGGTCGTCCGGCACCCGACGTCGCTGATGCTGCCGACGCCGGACGTGCTGCGGCGGGCGCGCCAGATCGCCCGCAGCGAGGACTGCGACCGCGTCTGGTTCGGCGCGGCCGCGCCGCTGGGCCTGCTCGCGAAGCCCCTGGCGGTCGAGCGCTCGGTGGCGAGCACCCACGGGCACGAGGTCGGCTGGGCGCTGCTGCCCGGCGCGCGGCAGGTGCTGCGCCGGATCGGGCGCGACGTCGACGTGGTGACGTACCTCGGCGAGTACACCCGCAGCCGGCTCGCGCCCGTGCTGCCTCGGCTCGCCCGGCTGCCGTCCGGCGTCGACACCGCCGCCTTCCACCCGGGAGCGGGCGGCGCGGAGGTCCGCCAGCGGTACGGGCTCGGCGACCGGCCGGTCGTGGTCTGCATCAGCCGGCTGGTGCCGCGCAAGGGCCAGGACGTGCTGATCCGCGCGCTGCCGGAGATCCGTCGCCGGGTGCCCGGTGCTGCCCTGCTCATCGTCGGCGGGGGTCCGTACCGCAAGCAGCTCGATGCGATGGCAGGCGAGGACGTGTTCTTCACCGGTTCGGTGCCGTGGCAGGAGCTGCCGGCGCACTACGACGCAGGCGACGTGTTCGCGATGCCGTGTCGTACCCGCCGCGCCGGCCTCGAGGTCGAGGGGCTGGGCATCGTCTTCCTGGAGGCGTCCGCCACCGGGCTGCCGGTGGTGGCCGGTCGCTCCGGCGGCTCACCCGATGCGGTGCTCGAGGGCGAGACCGGTCACGTCGTCGACGGGACGTCGGTGCCGGAGGTGGCCGCGGCGGTCGCCGGGCTGCTCGCCGATCGGGAGCGGGCCCACCAGATGGGCGCGCGCGGCCGGGCGTGGGTCGAGCGGGAGTGGCGCTGGGACGTGCTCGCCGGACGGCTGCGCGAGCTGCTCGCCGGTCAGCGCGGCGGCGGGTAGACCCCGTCGTCGGTGACCATGACGTCGCCCTCGGCGGTGACCTCGACGTGCTCGCGGCGCAGCTCGGCCTGCACGAGCTGGTCCTCGTACACCGTGTGCTTGCGCAGGACGACGCGCTCGCGGACGACCAGCCGCTTGTTGACGACGATCTGCTCCTCGAAGACGGGGATCGACACGCTGCCGTCCGGCAGGGTCTCCACCTCGCCCGAGTCGCCCTCCAGAACGGGTGTGCGCTCGAGGTCGGCGTGCTCGACGCCGCGGCCGACCACCTCCTCCACGTGCCGGGTCTCGACCGTCTTGCGGGCGCGTACGGAGCCCGCCTCCTCGGTCACGGTCCCGACCTGAGCGACCTCTTCGGACCGCAGGACGCTGGTGCTGTCGTCGGCGTTGCTCATCGGTCGACCTCGTTCGGGTACGCGGTCATGCCGCCGTCGCGCGTGTTGACCACGGTGCTGTCGACCTTGCGGTGCCAGCCGGCACCGAGGCGGCCGCCGAGCGCGCAGCCGAGCAGCAGCAGCGCGAGCCCGGCGAGGCCGCTGGCGACGGCGCGGCCGGTGGTGGCGCCGTCCGTCACCCACGTGGGCAGGTGCGCGACGTCGTACTCGTCGCCCGCCTGCGCGCTCAGCGCGGCCAGCCCGAGCGTGAGCAGGAGCAGCAGCAGGCCGGCGAGGATGCCGTTGCGCATGCCGTCGTACCGGGCCGCGCGGCCCGCGACCCAGCCGGTGACGAGGCCGCAGACGAGCAGCGAGACGAGCCCGGCCACGAGCCCGGCGAGGGAGAGCTCCTCGCGCAGCCCCTGCTGGTAGCCGAAGGTGCCGAGACCGGCGAGAACGCCGCCGAGGAGGGCGAGCGTGCCGAGGCCGGCGAGCATCCCGCCGAGGGCCGCCGGGACGTCGAGGCCGCCGAAGCG
>JAODNS010000043.1 GCA_025465145.1 Frankiales bacterium | reverse complement strand
TGAGGTACCAGCCGACGTGCTTGCGGAAGTCGCGGATCGCATACCCCTCCTCGCCGCCGAACGCCTCCACGAGCAGCCGGGCGTGGTGCCGCATCACGTCGGCGACCTCGCCCAGCGTCGGTGGGTCCTGCACCGGCCGCCCGGCGAACGCGTCGACGAGGTCGCGGAACAACCACGGCTTGCCCAGGCACCCGCGGCCGATGACGACGCCGTCGCAGCCGGTCTGGTCCATCATCTGCAGCGCGTGCTCGGCAGCCCAGATGTCGCCGTTGCCGAGCACCGGGATACTCGTCACCGCCTGCTTGAGCAACCCGATCGCGTCCCAGTCGGCCCGGCCGCTGTAGAGCTGCTCGGCGGTCCGGCCGTGCAGGGTGACCGCCGCCGCGCCCTCGTCCTCGGCCCGACGCCCCGTCTCCAGGTAGGTCAGCAGGCCGTCGTCGACCCCCTTGCGCATTTTCACCGTCACCGGCACGGACCCCGCGGCGCGCACGGCCTCGCGGACGATCGCCGACACCAGCACCCGGTGCACGGGCAGGGCCGCACCGCCCCCGCGCCGTGTCACCTTCGGCGACGGGCAGCCCATGTTGAGGTCCACGTGGTGCACACCGACCTGGTCGACGACCCGCCGCACCGCCTCGCCGCCGACCTTCGGGTCGACGACGTACAGCTGGATGCTGCGCACCTCCTCGTCCGGGTCGAACCGGACCATGCGCTCGGTCGTCTCGTTGCCCTCGACCAGCGCCCGCGCCGAGATCATCTCGCTGACGTACAGGCCGGCGCCGTAGCTGCGGCACAGCCGGCGGTAGGCCGCGTTCGTCACGCCCGCCATCGGCGCGAGCACCACGGGCGGGTCGACTGCGAGCGGCCCGATCTTCAGCGCCACAGGTCGGTCACCCCGATCCCGAGCCGGCCGAGCAGGTCGCGCAGCAGGGGGAGCGACAGCCCGATGACGTTGCCCGCGTCGCCGTCGATCCCGCGGACGAACGCGGCGGCTCGGCCGTCGATCGTGAACGGCCCGGCAACTCGGAGCGCCTCGTCCGTACGGGAGTAGGCGATGAGCTCGTCGTCCGTGGGAATGCCGAAGCGGATGGTCGTACGGCCGACGGCGGACACCTGCTCGCCCCCCGCGATGACGCAGTGGCCGGTCAGCAGAACGCCTTCGCGGCCGCGGAAGCCGCGCCAGCGCTGGACGACCTCGTCGGGGGAGGACGCCTTGCCGAGCACCTGGCCGTCGAACAGCAGCATCGAGTCGCAGCCGAGGACGACGGCGTCCGGCTGCTGCGCCGCCACGACCTCCGCCTTGCGGACGGCGAGCTGCTCGACGTGCTCCGCGGGGTCCGGCGCCGAGACGCTGTCCTCGTCGAAGCCGCTGACGACCACCTCGGGCGACAGTCCGGCGTCGGTCAGCAGCCGCAGCCGCGCCGGTGACGCGGAGGCGAGGACGAGCGGACGGGTCGGCACGAGGACCCATTCTCCCAGAAGGCTCAGCCGGCCTCGCTGCGCAGCAGGTCGCCCAGCCGCTCGAGGACGGGCAGCCACGCGTCCTCGAGCTCGTCCTCGGTGCTGCCGTCCTCCTCGACCTGCAGCCGCAGCACCGTCCCGTCGCCGCAGGAGCGCAGCGACCAGGTGAGGTAGGTGCAGTCCTCGAGGACGAGCGAGAGCCGTCGCATCGGGTCCACGTGCAGCACCTCGCCGAAGCCGACCGGCCTCGCCGCGGCTCGCAGCTCGACCTGCGCGCCGGGCTGCCACGCCGCGTGGACGGCGAGCCCGAGGTACTGCGGCGTCCGGGCCGGGCAGGTCAGCGCGCGCCACGCGGTGTCGGCGCGCGCGGGGGTGCGCAGGTGGAACACCGCGCTGCGCACCGGGTCGTCCGCCACGTGCCGAGGGTCCCGCCGGAGCGCGCGCCCGGCTATCCCCCGGACGGATCAGGTGACCTGCACCACAGGCACTTGCTTCAACGTTCAACGACCCGTACTGTCGGCTCCAGAGAAGTTGAACGTCCAACCACCTGATCAGGAGCCAGCCATGACCGAGACCACCACCGCCATCCAGGACCTCACCGGCGACTACCAGCTCGACGTCGCGCACACCCGCATCGGGTTCGTCGCGCGCCACGCGATGGTCACCAAGGTCCGCGGCTCGTTTTCCGAGTTCGAAGGCACCGCGCACCTCGACGCCCAGGACCCGACGAAGTCGTCCGCCGAGCTGACCATCCAGGTCGCCAGCATCACCACCGGCCAGGACCAGCGCGACGCGCACCTGCGCAACAACGACTTCTTCGACGTGCCGAGCTTCCCGACCATCACCTTCAAGAGCACCTCCGTCAGGGCCAAGGGCGACGACGAGTTCACGATGGTCGGCGACCTCACCATCAAGGGCGTCACCAAGTCGGTCAGCATCGACTTCGAGCTGACCGGCACCGCGAAGGACCCGTACGGCAACCTGCGGGCCGGCTTCGACGGCAAGGCCGTCATCAACCGGACCGACTTCGGCGTGAACTTCAACGCCGCGCTCGAGACCGGTGGCGTGCTCGTCTCCGAGAAGATCACCCTCGAGTTCGACGTCTCCGCGATCAAGCTCACGCCCACGGCGTAGCACCGCGACCCGAAGGGCCGACCCGTGATCCGGGTCGGCCCTTCGTCGTTCTACGAGGTCGGACGACGAGCGGCGGTGCGCAGAGCATCCACCTCCGGCGCGCCGGAGGTGGATCCCCCCGTGGCGCGCCGCGGCTGATGCTCTGAGTTCCCCCCCCGGGTCCCGGGTCAGCGTTGCGCCGCGTCGGCCGCTCCGCCGGCACCCACCGGCAGCGTCGCCTCTGGACCTGCTGCCCGCAGCCGCCGCTCCACCTCGCCGGCGTCCCGTTTCGGGGCGTGCGCGGTGAGCGAGGGGGCCCCGCCGCGCAGCCAGGTCAGGGTGCGCACCCACCTCTGCGCGTAGACGTGCGGCGACCGCGCTTCGATCCCGTCGATCATCCGCGCGACCGCGGGCTCGAGCGGGTACGTCTTGCCGAACACCCAGGGCAGCTTGCTGCGCATGTCGCCGAGGCCGGGACGGCTGTCCGCGCCGCGGACCATGTCGGTGTCGGTCCAGGTGAGGTACGCGACGCCGACATCGACGGCGTGATGCCGGACCTCCCCACGCAGCGAATGGGCGAAGGCCTCCACGCCGGACTTGCTCGCGCAGTACGCGCTCATCATCGGCGCGGGGAGCAGGGCGGCGACGGACGCGACCTGCAGCACGTACCCCTTGGTCTGCACGACCTGCGGCAGGAAGGCGCGGACGGTGCGGATGCTGCCGAGCAGGTTGACCTCGATGACGCGGTCGTACGAGCGGGCGTCGGCGAGCAGCAGGGGTCCGCCGGCGGCGATGCCGGCGTTGGCGACGACGGCCTCCGCCGGACCGAGCCGGTCCGCCACCTCTGCCGCAACGCGGTCAAGGGCGGCGCCGTCGG
>JAODNS010000037.1 GCA_025465145.1 Frankiales bacterium | reverse complement strand
TCGACCTCGCGCGGGTAGACGTTGAACCCGCTGACGAGGACGAGCTCCTTGCGGCGGTCGACGAGGAACAGGTCACCGTCGTCGTCCTGGACGGCGATGTCTCCGGTGGCGAACCAGCCGTCCTCGTCCGGACCGCCGGCGCGGTCCGGCCAGTAGCCGGAGAAGACGTTGGCGCCGCGGACGAGGATCTCGCCCGGGTCGCCCTCCTCGACCGGCTGGCCCTGCTCGTCGACGAGCCGCAGCTCGACGCCCGGCACCGGGCGCCCGATGGAGGCCGGCTTCGCGACCTCGCTCATCAGCGTCGTCGTCAGCACCGGCGCCGTCTCGGTCAGCCCGTACCCCTCGAACACGTGGTGGCCGGTCACGTCGAGGAGCCTGTGCAGGACGGCCGCGGGCAGCGGAGCGGCCCCTGACAGCGCCAGCCGGACGCTGCTGAACGCGTCGCCGATGTCCGGCAGCATCGACCAGGCGACGTACATCGGCGGCGCGCCGACGAGGTTGGTGATGTGCCGGCGGCGCACCTCCTCGAGGGTGTCGACCGGGTCGAACCGCTCGATCAGCACGCCCGTCGCGGCCTCGCGGGCGACGGCGCCGAGGGCCGCGTTGAGGCCGTAGATGTGGAACAGCGGCAGCACGAGCAGCACGACGTCGTCCGTGGACGTGGCCGGCGGGTCGATGCGCGAGCACTGCTCGAGGTTCGCGAGCAGCGCACGGTGGCTGAGCATCGCGCCCTTGGGCCGCCCGCTCGTGCCCGACGTGTAGATGAGCACCGCGAGGTCCTCGCCGCCGCCGACCGCGTCCAGCGGCTCCGCGTCGCCGCCCAGGTCGTCGAGCGGCATGGCGCCGGCCGGAGCCGCCGGCACGTCCGCGACGAGCACGTGCTCGAGCGCGTCCAGCTCGCCGACGAGCTCCACCCCCGTCTCGGCACCGGAGCGGCTGGTGACGAGCACCCGCGCGCCGCTGTCGGACAGGCAGTGGGCGAGCTCGTCATGGGTGTAGCCGGTGTTGACGGGTACGGCGACGAGCCCGGCCCGCAGCGCGCCGAAGTAGACCAGCGGGAAGTCCGGCGTGTTGCCCAGCTGCACGCCGACGCGGTCGCCGGTGCGGGCACCGAGGCGGAGCAGTCCGGCGGCGACGCCGTCCACCCGGCGGTCGACCTCCGACCAGGTCAGCGTCCGGTCGCGGAACAGGAACGCGGCCTTGTCGGGACTGCTCGCGGCGGCGGATCGGACGAGGTCCGCGAGGTTGCCCGCGGCCGGTGCTGTCACTGCGTACGACCTCCGAGGTGGGTCCGGCGCGCGAGTGTTGCACAGCAGCAAGCACCCGCTGCAGCAGGCGCTACGGGCTCGCGCCGGCCCCCGGGCTGGGGATGACCGGCACCGGCTGCGACGACTGCTGCGGCCTCGGTGCCGGACTCGCCTGCGCGGTCCCGGCGGGTGCCGGGCTGGCCTGCGCGGGGGCGAGGGTGGCGCGGACGCGGCGACGGCGGCGGGTCGGCGACGGCGACGGCTCGTCGCTCGCCTTCATCACCGGCTTCCTACCGGACAGCCGCGCCGCCCGGTCCGCCTGGATCTCGCGGAGGATCTCGAAGGTGCGCGCGAACACCTTGGCCGGCAGCGTCCCGCCGTAGACGAGGCCACGTACGCCGGCGATGTCGTGCATCGACCGGTGGTCCTCGTACCCCATCCAGGTGGCGATGCAGACGTACTGCGGCGCGCGGGCGCAGCCGACGAACCACGCGTCGCGCGCCTCGTTGGTGGTGCCGGTCTTGCCGTAGACGGGGAACGGCTGGCGGGCCGCGACGCCGGTGCCGCCGGTGACGACGTCCTCCATCGCCTCGGTGACCTCGTCGGCCACCTCGGGCGTCAGCACCCGCTTGCGCTGCACCGTCGGGAGGAACTCCTTGAGCGACGCGTCGGACGCGGTGTTGTCGGTGGCCTTGATGTCGCTGAAGAACCGCGGCTCGGTGTGCACGCCGTGGTTGACGAGCATCGCGTAGGCGTTGGCCAGTGACAGCGGGGTGACCTCGGCGGTCGTGCCGAGACCGAACGACTTCGGCGCCGCGCTGAACTTCGGCTTGCCCTGCTCGTCGACGTCCACCTTGACGCCGGCTTTGAGCATCAGGTCGCGGATCTTCGTACGGCCGACCTCGTTCGCGAGCGGGATGTAGATGGTGTTCACCGACAGCGCGAGCGCCTTGCGCAGGCTGAACGTGCCCGACTCGCTGTCGCCCGCGTTGCACGGGTCGTAGTAGCCGTCGTCCTCGGTGGGGTCCGGGATGTGGTTGCACTGCGGGCCGTAGCGGCGCTCGCTCAGGCTGTGGCCCTGCTGCAGCGCGACGGCCAGGGTGAACGGCTTGATGGTGGAGCCGGTCGAGCGGAACGCGCTCGTCGTCAGGTTGAGGCCGTTGCGCTTGTACTCGGTCGTCTTCGTCTTCGGGTCGCGCCGCAGCGTCGTCATCGCGCGGACGTCACCGCTGCGGATGTCGATCGCCGCGACGGCCCCCTGCGGGTGCGAGTCGTCCGGGATGACCTCGCGCAGCGCCCGCGTCGCCGCCTCCTGCAGGTCGGTGTCCAGCGTCGTGCGGACCCGGAGCCCGCCCCGGAACAGGACGTCCTCCTTCTCGCCGCTGAACCGGCCCTTGAGCTGGGCCTGCATGAGGTCGGCGAACTCCGGCGCGTTGGTCGGCAGCTCCGGCGGCTGCTCCTTCACCGGGATGACCGCGGACTTCCTGGTGTACGCGCTGCTTGCCTCGCTGGAGGTGACGAAGCCGATCTTGATCATCTGGTTCAAGGTGTAGCGCTGGCGGACGCGGGCCGTCGCGAAGTCCTTCACCGGGTTCCACGCCGAGGGGGCCGGCGCGATGCCGGCGAGCATCGTCGCGCGGGCCAGCGCGAGGTTCGGGTCGCGGCGCTTGTTGCGGCCCGGCGTGAGGTCGAGGTCGAGGTTCTTCACGTCGACGCCGAAGTAGTAGCGCGAGGCCGCCTGCACCCCGTAGACGCCGTTGCCGAGGTACAGCGCGTTCAGGTAGTCGGTGAGGATCTGGTCCTTGCTCAGCCGGTTCTCGAGCCGGACCGCGAGCGCCGCCTCCTTCACCTTGCGGATCGCGGTGCGGTCGTTGCCGACGTACACGTTCTTCACGTACTGCTGCGTCAGCGTCGAGCCGCCCTGCTTGCGGCCGCCGGTGAGGTCGCGGTACGCCGCGCGGACGGTCGCGAGCGGGTCGACGCCCTTGTGCTCGAGGAAGCGCTCGTCCTCCGCGGAGATGATGGCCCGCCGCATGACCTGCGGGATGTCCTTCGCCGGCACGATGTCGCGCCGCTCCGGCGGGCGGATCGTGGCGAACTGCGTACGGCCGTCGGAGGCCAGCAGCAGGGCCGACTTCGCGGGCGGCGGCACGGCGAAGTCGATGGGCGCGGCCAGCAGCCCGCCGACGAAGGTGCTCGCCCCGACGAGCAGCGCCAGCACGCCTACAAGCACGACGCGGCCGACCGTGCGGCCCCGCGAACGACGCCGTCGACGACGGGCGGCCGCCGGCGGCACCCGGCGGGGCACTACCGTGCGCGCAGGGACCGGCGACACCATGGTCGAAGGGTACGTGCGCAGTCGGAGGTGGGCATGACCGCATCCGCTGGCGGTGCGGGCGTCCGGGTGCTCGTGGCAGACGACACCGCGCACGTACGAGGGGTGCTCGTCGAGATGCTCACCCTCGACGGGTTCGACATCGTCGGCGAGGCCGCCGACGGCGCGGACGCCGTGCGCCTGACGCTCGAGACGCAGCCGCACGTGGTCGTGATGGACCTGCAGATGCCGCTGATGGACGGCCTCGAGGCCACGCGTCAGATCCGGCTGGAGCGACCGGCGCAGCAGGTCGTCCTCTACACCGCCTACGTCGACGACGCCGTGGAGACCGCCGCGCGCGAGGTCGGCGTGGCCGTCGTCCTCGGCAAGGTCGAGGGGCTGCCGCGGCTGGCCCAGGAGCTCGCCCGGCTGACGCTCTCGGCCGCTCGGCGGACCTGACGCTGCTCCGTTCGGAGCAACGGCACGGGCGGTTCCTGCCGATCCGTAACAGGACGATGCGTCTACCTCTACGCTGAGTCGTCACGTCCCAGGCCGGGGCGGTGCTGTCATGCCCTCCGGCTGCCGAAGGAGCCCCGTCGTGCGCTGGTCCGCGCGTGCCCGTGCCGGGTGCCCGCGCGCCTCGGACCGGGCATGAGCAGGCCGCCGCAGCACCCCGCGCAGGGGTTCGCGCTGCTGCGCGCAGCGGTGGCCGACGCGCGC
>JAODNS010000036.1 GCA_025465145.1 Frankiales bacterium | reverse complement strand
TGCGCGACCGGCAGGTACATCTCGAGGAACTCCGGGAACAGCTCGCGCTGCACGACGTACCGCGGGTAGGCCGTGCACCGCTGCTTGGCGTACTCGAAGCCCTTCTTGAGGTGCGCGGCCAGCTCGTTCCACCTGCTGAAGTCCCAGATGCCCCAGGCGTTCAGGCCCTCCTGCTCGAGGAAGTGCCGCTTGCCGGTGTCGGCCAGCGTGGTCGCCGCCTTGCGGCCGTTGGCGCGGCCGCCGACGAACGCCAGCGCGCCGATCTCGGGGGCGCTGATCAGCGCGTTGCCCAACGACGAGCCGACGCCGGACAGCAGCGTCACCGGCAGGCCGGCGCGGCGCATGAACGCGTGCGCCAGCGTCAGGGTGTGGAAGCCCCCCTGCGACGGGGTCTTCGCGACGACGGCGTTGCCTGCCAGCGCCTGCACCAGCTCGGCGTGGACCTGCACGGACATCGGGTAGTTCCACGACGCGATGTTGCTGACCGGGCCGGGCAGCGGCGTGCGGCCGGCGAGCTGCCGCTCGATCTCGCCGAGGTACCAGTCGACGCCGTCCAGCGCGCGGTCGACGTCGGCGCAGGCGAGCCGCCACGGCTTGCCGATCTCCCAGACGAGCAGCAGCGCCAGGGTGTCCCGGTGCTCGCGCATCTCGGCCACGGCGGCCGCAACCCGGCTCTTGCGCTCGTCCAGGTCGACGGACGCCCACGCCTTGTGCTCGTCAGCGGCCTGCGCGACGGCGGTGACCGCGTCGTCGTGGTCGATGCGCGGCGGCCCCTGGATCGGTGAGCCGTCGACCGGCGTCACGTGCTCGCCCGGGCTGCCGATCCGCTTCCACTCGCCGCCGGCGAGGTTGAGGATGCGGTCCTCGTCGAATGCCTCGGGGGCGGCGGCGCGGGCGCGGGCGTAGACGTCCGCCCAGGCGGTGCCGGGCTTGAGCTGCAGCGTCATGGGAGGAGTCCAGCACACGGGTTCCTGTGGCCGGCATCACGTCCGGAGCGGTCGGCTAGCGTCCCGGCGCGTGAGGTCGCGCCTGCCCATCGAGGACGAGATCGCGGAGCTGTGGCGCAGCACGGACGCGGTCGGGTTCCTGCGCGCGTGGACGACGGGACAGGTGGACCAGGGCGAGCACGCGCGGCACACCGGCAACCGGCTGGTCGAGGTACCCGGAGCGGGCTCGGTCGTCATGACGTGGACGCCCGGCCAGCAGCTGGCGAACCTGTCCGGCGCGGTGCACGGCGGGTACCTCGCGCTGGTCTGCGACGAGTCGGCCGGTCTCGCGGCGGCGAGCACGGGAGAGCGCTTCATCCCGATGCTGACGCTCGACCTCGACGTCACCTACCTGCGGCCCGGCGTCGTCGGCTCGGACCACCGGGTCGAGGGGCAGGTGCTGCACGCCGGCCGCGCCCGGATCATCAGCGAGGCCAGGATCTACGCGCCCAGCGGCAAGCTCGCCGCGACCGCCCGCGGCTCCTTCCTGCCGAACAAGGCGTTCGGCGTCGCGTAGCCCGACGAGGCGGGCTCAGAAGAGGACGCTGGCGAACTGGCCGACCTGGCGGAAGCCGACCTTCTCGTACGACCGCCTCGCCGCCGCGTTGAAGTCGTTCACGTACAGGCTGACCAGCGGCGCGATCGTCGCCTGCGCGGCGAGCACCACCGCCGCCGTGCCGCTGGTGCCGGTGCCCCGGCCGCGCAGGTCCGGGTGCACCCAGACGCCCTGCACCTGGGCCGTCGCGCGGGTCGCGGCGCCGATCTCGGCCTTGAACAGCACCTCGCCGTTCTCGAACCTCGCGAAGGCTCGCCCCTGCGCGACCAGCTCCTCGACCCTGGCGCGGTACAGCGGCCCTCCTCCGCCCGCCAGCGGCGAAACGCCGACCTCCTCGGTGAACATCGCGATGCAGGCGGGCAGCAGCGTCTCGACCTCGTCCGGCCGTACCCGGTCCACGTCCAGGTCCGGCTCCACCGTGGGGGCCCCGTCGATGACCATCAGCGGCTGCGACGCGCGCAGCTCGCGGGGCCGCCCCCAGTGCGGCTGGAGCAGCCGCCACAGCGGCAGCACCGCGTCGGCCGGACCGACGATGGACGAGCAGCGACGACCCTGCCGGCGGGCCCGCTCCGCGAACGCGCGGACCGCATCCGCGCCGGCCTGGCAGGGCACGAGGTTCGCGCCGGAGTAGCAGACCGACTCGAGGCGGCCGCGCTCGCCGACGCCCCACAGCTCGGCACCGAGCCGCCAGGTGTCGACGCCGACCGCCTGGACGCGCGAAGCGACGAACACGTCGGCGACCGGGTCGCGCTCGAGCAGCGCGAGGACCTCGTCGCGGTCGCGGCTGTCCAGGACGCGCACGCCTGCGGTCCTGAGCACGGGCTGACCCTAGGAGACGCCGACCGCCGGAGCCCCGGACGGCCCGTCGTAGTCGCCGGCGAGCCGCATGGCCTCTTCGATCAGCGTCTCCACGATCTGCGCCTCCGGCACGGTCTTGATGACCTGCCCCTTGACGAAGATCTGCCCCTTGCCGTTGCCGGAGGCAACGCCGAGGTCGGCCTCGCGGGCCTCCCCCGGGCCGTTGACGACGCAGCCCATGACGGCGACGCGCAGCGGGACGGTCAGCCCCTCGAGGCCGGCCGTGACCTGCTCGGCCAGGGTGTAGACGTCCACCTGCGCGCGGCCGCAGGAGGGGCAGGACACGATCTCGAGCCCGCGCTGCTTGAGGTTGAGCGACTCGAGGATCGCCAGACCGACCTTGACCTCCTCGACCGGCGGCGCGGACAGCGAGACCCGGATCGTGTCGCCGATGCCCTC
>JAODNS010000317.1 GCA_025465145.1 Frankiales bacterium | reverse complement strand
GTCGGCGGCGCGGCAGGCGACCGCGTGCCGGCCGCTGCACGGGCTGGCGTAGAACCGGCCGCCGCGCTGCACGGCGCAGTCGCCGGACGCCGCGGGCTGCCCCGGTGCCCAGCTCCACAGCGAGCCGGCCAGCCGGCCGTCGTCCGGCAGCAGCTGGTCGAAGCCGGTGATGTCCACCGCGCAGCGGGCGAGGGTGGCGGCCTTGGCGGCCGAGATCCGCTCGCTGCCCTGGTCCACCGTCGCGGTCAGCGCGGTGGAGTCCTCGAACACCCGCACCAGGCGGCTGTCGTACGCGGCCGGCGACCGCGCCGGGTCGCACGTGCCGTTCTCGCCGTACCCCGCCGGCCCCGTCTCGTCCTTCGCGCGCGCCGCGCCGCTGAAGACGCTCCCGTTCCAGCCGGCACCGGCGTGGCAGCCGCTGATGACCAGCACCTGCTTGCCGGCGGCGAGAACGTCGTTGCGGGTGCCGGCCAGGGGCAACGGCGTGCAGCCGGTGCCGCCCGGCGCGTACAGCAGGTCCCCGAAGGCCTTCCGGAGCACCTCCGCGCCCTGCGCGTACCCGTCCTCGGTCTCCAGGTGGTCCTCGACGTAGAGCAGCAGCACCTGGCGCGGGTGGGCGCGCAGCCAGGCCGCGACCGGCGGCAGCACGTCGGCCAGCAGCGGCTCGGTGGTGCAGCCGGCGTGCTTCTGGTCCTCGCCCTGCGCGTGGCACGCAACCGGCGCGTAGGCGCCGCCCGCCTCGACGCTCGGGAACCAGTGCGCGTCGACCTCGAGGCTGCGGACGTCGATGCGCAGCTGGTCGACCATCGACAGCTGCTGGTTGCTGTCCAGGCCGCTCAGGGTGGGCGTACGCGTCGTCTCGTTGAACGAGTTGTGCGTGCCGATCCAGCTGGCGGAGCGGAACGGCAGGTCGTTGCCGAGGTCCTGTTGCAGCTGCAGCGCGCGGTGCAGGTCGCTCTTCTCGTACGCGGACACCGCCGCCTCGCTGACGGCCGGTGAGAGCGGGACCGCCGCGCACTGCTCGTCGGCCGCGGGCGTGTCCCGGCGGCAGGTGGCCGCGGTGTCGGCAGCGGCCTGCTCGACGACCCGCTGCGGACCGGCCAGCGGGTCGGCAACAGCGGCGGCGGGGGCGACGAGGCCGAGGACGAGTGCGGCGAGCAGAGGCAGGCGCATGGACGAGGTGTTCGACATCCGGGCCGTCGTACCTGCACACTGTTCCCGTGACCGCGACCCGAGCTGCTGCCGCTCGCGTGTCCTGCTGTCGCTGCTGTCGCTGACCCCTCTCCCGGTCCGACACGCCGCCTCGCCTGAGGCCCTGCAGCGAAGAGCTCCCGATGTCCCTCCTGCTCGACACCCCCGTCCCCGCGTCCGACCGCCTCGACGGCCGCACCGTCGTCATGCTGCACGCCCACCCCGACGACGAGGCGATCTTCACCGGCGCGACGATCCGCCGGCTCGCCGACCGCGGCGCCCGCGTCGTCCTCGTCACCGCCACGGCGGGCGAGATGGGTACGCCGCGCGCGCCGGTGCGGGACCTCGCGGCGACGCGCCGGGCCGAGCTGGAGCAGGCGGCGGAGGTGCTGGGCGTCGCCCGGCTGGTGCTGCTGGGCCGTCGGGACTCCGGCCTGCCCGGCTGGGAGTCCGGCTCGCACGCCCGCGCGCTGGTGCGCAGCGACCTGCAGGCGCTGTCGCGCACCCTGGCGGCGCTGGCCGAGGCCGAGCGGGCGGAGGCGGTCGTGGCGTACGACGCGGACGGCATCTACGGCCACCCGGACCACGTGGCGGTGCACCTGGTCGGCCGGCACGCGGCCGCGCTGGCCGGCGTGACGTCGTACGAGGCGACCGTCGACCGCGAACACCTGCACTTCGCCGGCGCGCACCTGCTGGACGACGCTGTGCAGCCGACGGAGCGGCGGACGTACGGTCGGGTGACCGCGGAGATCACGACCGCCGTGGCCGCCACCCCGTCCGAGCTGGCCGCCAAGCGGGCGGCGATGCTGGCGCACGCGAGCCAGATCGGGCCGGAGGCGCTGGACGGACCGGAGTTCGCCGAGACGTACGAGCTGGAGTGGTTCGTCCGGCGGGGCCAGCCGGCGCTGCTCGAGACGCTGGGGAATGCGCACGCCGCCGCCTGGTGATAGCCATACGGCCATGACCGAGAACCCGCGCCAGAACGTCACCTTCCCGTCCAACGGCAGCGAGGCCCACGGATACCTCGCCACCCCCGCCTCGGGCAGCGGCCCGGGCGTGATCGTCATCCAGGAGTGGTGGGGCCTCACCGACCACATCGCCGACATCGCCGACCGCCTCGCGGCCGAGGGCTTCGTGGCCCTCGCGCCGGACCTGTTCGGCGGCAAGGTCGCTCACGACGCGGAGGAGGCCACGAAGCTGCTCACCGAGCTGCCGGTCGACCGGGCCGCCCGTGACATGTCCGGCGCCGTCGACCACCTGCTCGCCTCGGAGGCGGTGACGTCCGACAAGGTCGGCGCGATCGGGTTCTGCATGGGCGGCGGCTTCGTCCTCATGCTTGCGGCGCAGCAGGGCGACCGGATCGGCGCGGCCGTGCCGTTCTACGGCGTCGGCCCCGGCGTCCCGTCCACGTACACCGGCGTCACCGCCCCCGTGCAGGGCCACTACGCGCTCGAGGACCAGATGTACCCGGCCGACCAGGCCAAGGCGCTCGAGCAGCAGATCCGCGACGAGGCGGGCGTCCCGGTCGAGTTCTTCTACTACGAGGCCGGGCACGCCTTCCACAACGACGAGAACCTCATCGGCACCTACTCCGAGGAGGACGCTCACACGGCATGGACGCGCGCTGTCTCCTTCCTGAAGGCGAGCCTGTGAGCGAGGTCGCGGAGCGGTACGCGCGGATCGCGGACGGGTTCACGGCCCGGCTGACGGGCGTCCCGCCGGGCAGCTGGACCGGGACCTCGCCCTGCGAGGGCTGGACGGCGCACGACGTGGCCAAGCACGTGGTCGACACGCACCGGCGGATCCTCACCCGCCTGTCCGGCGGGGATCCGACGCCGCCGGACAGCGACGAGGACCTGGCCGCCGCCTGGACGGTCGAGTCGGACGCGGTGCGGGCGGCGCTGGCCGACCCGTCGAAGGCCGCGACGGAGGTGACGGGCCTCGCGGGCAAGCAGCCGTTCGCCGAGCTGGTCGGCGGAGTGCTGTGTGCCGACACGCTGCTGCACACCTGGGACCTCGCCCGCGCCACCGGTCAGGACGACCGGCTCGACCCGGCCGCGGTCGAGGCCGCCACGACCTTCCTCGCGCCGAACGACGCGATGCTGCGCGTGCCCGGCGGCTTCGCGGCGAAGATCGAGCCACCGGCGGACGCCGACGCGCAGACCCGGCTGCTCTGCTTTGTCGGCCGCCAGCCCTAGCCCGCTCCGCTGATCATCGCGGCGCACGCCACCGTGGGCGGCGGGTCGTCGGCGGTAGTCCGTACGGCGCTGATCACCGGTCGGGCGGGAGTCGGGCCAGCACCAGCGTCAGGCGTCGGCGCGGACCCAGCCGCTCGTCGACTTCTTGCGCGGCTGATCAGGCTTCCCCGCGCCGCCGCCGGACGACGTCGGCGCGCTGGACGAGCCGGCCTGCGCCAGCCACTCCCGCTGCGTCGCGAGCTGCTGCTCGAGCTCGTCCGTCGGCCGGCCGGCCGCCTTCGCCTTCTCGAGCTTCTGCTCCAGCTCGGCGAGCTTCTCGCGCAGCCGGATCTCGAACGGCGACGCCGAGGATGCCTGCCAGCGCTTCTCCGACGACTCGCGGACCTTCTTCTCGACCGCGCCCATGCGGTCCTCGAGCGAGCGCATCGCGTCGCGGGGGACCTTGCCGGCGGCCTCCCACTTCTCCTGCAGCTCGCGCAGCCGCGCGGTCGCCTTCTCCGGCGACGCGGCGAAGTCGAGCGCCTCGGCCTCGGCGAGGATCTCCTCCTTCACCTTCTGGTTGCCGCGGAACTCCTCGTCCTGCGCGCTGAACTGCGCGCTGCGGGCCGTGAAGAACACGTCCTGCGCCCCCTTGAAGCGGGCCCACAACTCGTCCTCGACCTCGCGCGGCGCGCGGCCGGCGGCCTTCCAGTCGCTCATGAGCTGCTTGTAGCGCTCAGCCGTCGCTTTCCAGTCGGTGGAAGACTGCAGCGCCTCCGCCTCCTTGATCAGCTTCTCCTTGCGCGCCTTGCTGACCGTGCGCTGCTCCTCGAGCGCGCCGAAGTGGGTCGTACGACGCTCGGCGAACCGCTTGCGCGCGGCGGCGATGCGCTGCCACAGCTCGTCCTCGACCTTGCGCTCCAGCTTGGGCAGCGCCTTCCAGTCGTCGCCGAGGGTGCGCAGCCGCTCCCCCGCCGTCTTCCACTCGCTGCTGCCGGCCAGCTTCTCGGCCTCCTCCGCCAGCGCCGCCTTCTGCGCCGCCGCCTGCTCGCGCGCCTCAGCCCGCTCCGCCTTCTGCTTCTCGACGGCCTCGACCGTCGCTGCGACGAGCGCCTCCGCGCGTCGCTGCAGCGAGGGGATGTCGCCGACAGCAGGAGCCTCCGGCAGCGTGTCCACGAGCCGCTTCGCGCTCGTCGCGACCTGGCCTGGGTCCCCGGCGCCGCTGCGCAGCCGCTGCTCCAGCAGCATGATCTCGGTCGCGAGCGCCTCGTACCGCCGGGTGAAGTGCGCCAGCCCCTCGGCCCCCGAGCCCGCCTGCCACGAGCCGACCGCACGCTCTCCGCCGTCGGCGGTGCGTACGTAGACGGTGCCGTCGTCGCCGACCCGGCCCCACTCGCTCATGACACTCCCGTTTCCGCTCTGGTGGCCGCGGCATCGTCCCGCGCCTGCGGTCAGCCTACGGACCGCGCAGACTGGGTTCATGCCCTTCCGCCGACCCAGCGACGCACTGCTGGTCCTCGGGCTGTACGTCGTCCCGGTGCTGGCCGCCGCCGGGTACCTCGCCAGCGCAGGCCTCGGCGTCCTCGCCGTCGCGCTGCTGGCCGTGGAGGCGGTGGTCGCGGCCAGCGTGTGGGCGGCGAAGAAGGAGCCCCGGCCGCGGGACACGCCGCGACGGTCCCGGCCCTGGCTGCTGCCCGTGGTGATGCTCGGCGCGCTGATGGGCATGGTGCTGCTCACCGTGATGGCGACCTGACAGCCGGTCGCCGACCAGGGAGGATGAGCGACAAGCGGCGAGCCCCGACCCGCTCGCCGGCCGAGGAGAGACCACGTTGAGCACCGACCCCGCGCCGCGCCGGCGCGTCGTCCCTGTCGCGGTGGGTGCCGCCGTGGCCGCGCTGCTGCTGGCCGGCGGCGTCGCCGTCGCCACGGCCGGCGGACAGCCGGACGTCCGCGTCGCGGCCGCCAGCGAACCGGTGCCCGAGCCGGTCCTGTCCGTGGTCGGTCCGGCCGGTCCCCGTACCGCCGTCCCCTGGTCCGCGCCGCTGACCGTCTCGCTGACCGGCGGCACCCTGACGGACGTCACCGTCACCGACCCGGACGGCGCGCCCCTGCCCGGCACGGTCGCCGGCACGTCGTGGACGTCCAGCGCGCCGGACCTCGTCCCGGCGGCGACCTATCGCGTCGCCGCGACCGCCGTCGACGGCGCCGGCAAGGCTCGACCGCTGACCCTCGCCGTGCAGACGACCGCGGCGACCCGCGTCCTGCACGCCACCCTCAGCCCCGGTGACGACGCCGTCGTCGGCGTCGGCCAGCCCGTCGTCGTCACGCTGGACCACCCGGTGAAGGACGAGGCGGACCGGGCGGCGGTCGTGCAGCGGCTCAACGTCACCACCGTGCCGGCGGTCCAGGGCGCCTGGCGGTGGATGGAGAACAACGAGCTGCACTACCGGGGCCCGTCGTTCTGGCAAGCGGGCACGAAGATCACCGTCACGTCCGACCTGCACCGCCTCAAGCTGTCCGGCGGCACGTGGGGCTCCGGCAAGCGCACCAGCACATACGAGATCGGCGACGCGATGATCAGCACCGTCGACGTCCGCAGCCACACGATGACGGTGACGCGCAACGGCACCGTGCTGCGGGTGCTGAAGGTGTCGACCGGCCGGCCGGAGTACGAGACGCACAACGGCGTCCACCTGGTGCTCGAGAAGACCAAGCTCAAGACCATGGACTCGTCGACGATCGGGATCCCCCGCAACGGCCCTGGCGGCTACTTCCTCAAGGTCCCGAACAGCGTCCGGATCTCCTACAGCGGCGAGTTCGTGCACTCGGCCCCAGGGACCGTCCGGCAGCAGGGGCGGGCCAACGTCAGCCACGGCTGCGTCAACCTCGCGCCCGCTGACGCCGCCTGGTTCTATCCGCTGGCCAAGCGCGGCGACGTCGTGCAGATCGTCGGCTCACCGCGCAAGCCGCTGAGCTACGACCCCGGCACCAGCGACTGGAACACGCCGTTCAGCGAGTGGGCGAGCTAGCTGCCCCAGTCCGGGCGCAGCGGCATGCCCGAGACGCCCCCGACGGTGCGGGTCAGCAGCAGCTGGTGCAGCTGGATCTGGTTGCGCTCGAAGGCGATGCGCGACCCCGCGAGGTAGAGCGCCCACACCCGCGCCGTGCCCTGACCGACCTCCGCGAGCGCCTCGTCCCAGTGCGCGTCGAGGTTATCGCACCAGGCGTGCAGCGTGCGGCCGTAGTGCACCCGCAGGTTCTCCTCGTGCTGCAGCTCCAGGCCCGCGCGCTGGAACTCGCGCGCGAGCCGGCCCACCCCCGGCAGCTCGCCGTCGGGGAAGACGTAGCGGGTGATGAAGCCGCGCTTCGCGATTGCTGGTGAGCGGTCGTCCGGGCGCGTGATGCAGTGGTTGAGCAGCCGGCCCTGCGGCGACAGCTTCGACGCCAGCCGGTGCGCGTACGACGGCAGCTGCGCGATGCCGATGTGCTCGGTCAGGCCGATCGAGCTGACCGCGTCGAAGCCGCTCTCCCGCACGTCGCGGTAGTCCTGGAAGCGGATGTCGACCTGCCCCGAGAGTCCCGCCTCGGCCGCCGCCTTCTGGCCCCACTCCGCCTGCTGACGCGACAGCGTCACGGCCACGACGTCGACGCCGTAGTTCCGCGCCGCGTGCATCGCCATGCCACCCCAGCCGCAGCCGACGTCGAGGAGCCGCATCCCCGGCCGCAGCCCGAGCTTGCGGCAGACGAGGTCGAACTTCTCCTCCTGCGCCTGCTCCAGCGTCGCCCCGTCCGACGGGTAGACCGCGCAGGTGTAGGCCATCGACGGCCCGAGCACCCACGAGTAGAAGCGGTTGCTGACGTCGTAGTGGTGCGCGATCGCCTTCGCGTCGCGGCCCTTGCTGTGCGCGCGGAGCCCCGACAGGTAGCGCTTGGTCCCGACCTCCTGCGGCGGCGGCTCGACCCACTGCAGCACCTCGGGCCCGAGCGAGCGGAGCACCGCGACCCGCTGCGCCCAGGACAGGTCGCCCATCTTCTGCTTCGCGAACCCGGTCAGCAGCGCGTAGTGGTCGGCGCCGCTCACGTCCATCTCGCCGGACACGTAGGCCCGCGCCAGCCCCAGCTCGCCGGGTGCGCTCACGAGGTGCGCCAGCGCCTTGCTGCTCTTCACCTCGATCGTCACCCGCGCGTCGGCCGGACCAGCCTCGCTGCCGTCGTAGGCACGGAACCGCACGGGCGCGGCCAGCACCTGCGACAGCGCTGTCGCCACCGGGATCCTCGTCGTCATCGGCCCCTCACGCACTTGTCGTACAGGTCGAGCAGTCGTCCGTCCGGGTCGTAGGTCTTCTTGAGCACGTCGTAGACCAGCCCGTTGTACAGCCGCCAGAAGTGCTCCGGCTCGTAGTACGAGGTGGAGTACAGCGACTTGCGTCCGCCGAGGTCGTCGACCAGGCGCTCCACCAGCCGGTTGTGGCTGCCGTCCGGCTGCCCGGGCGCGAGCGGCACCGTCGACCAGAACCCGACGTTGACGTACAGCGTGTCCGGGTCGAGCCGGTACAGCTCCCAGCCGTCCGTGCGCTGCCGCAGCGGGCACAGCCACACCGGGTCGATCGGCACCTCGCGCGCGAAGACGGCCAGGAACTCGACCAAGCGGTCGATCGGCACCTCGACGTCCTGCACGACGTCCTCGCGCTCCGGCCCGCCGCGGCGCACGTCCCAGCGGCTCTTCCAGCGGTGCTTCTTCTCGAACCCGACGAGCTTCCAGTAGACGTCGCTGCGCAGGTACCGGCGCGGGATCCACCTGCGGATGCTGGGGTTCTGCACGCCGAACGCCCGCGAGCACCAGAACCAGTCCGTGTCCCAGCGCCACAGGTAGTCGCGGACCGTCAGCACGTCGCGCTCCCGCGACTGCACCGACCGGTAGTAGATCTCCTGCCCGGTGTAGTCGCTGACGCTGTCCGCGCTGTCCTGCCACGTCCCGACCGTCACGTAGATCTCGGCGGGCGAGAACCACGTGCCGTCGACGAAGTCCGCCCTGGTGCAGGCGTCACGCATGACGTCGACGGCCTCGGCTGCACTGCCGCAGCGGACGTGCCGCAGGCCGACGTACGGGTGCACGGGCTCGAGCTCGATGCGCAGCCGCAGCGCGTACCCGAGCGTCCCGTAGCTGTTGGGGATGCCCGTGAACAGGTCGGCGTTCTCGGTGCGCGAGCACGTGACGACGCGGCCGTCGCCGGTCAGCACCTCCATCTCGAGCACCGACTCGTGCGGCATCCCGTTGCGGAAGCTCGTCGACTCGATGCCGAGTCCGGTGACCGCGCCGCCGAGGGTGATGGTCTTCAGCTGCGGCACGACGAGCGGCATGAGCCCGTACGGGAGGACGGCGTCGACGAGGTCCTCGTACGTCGTCATGCCGAGGACGTCGGCGGTGCATGCCTGCGGGTCGACGCCGAGGACGCCGGCGAACGCGGACACGTCGAGCCGCGGCGCACCGGTGTCCGCGCGGCTGCGGAACAGGTTGGACGTCTTCTTGCCGAGGCGCACCGGAGCGTCCACCGGCAGCGCTGCGTACTGTCGGCGGAGGTTCTCGACCGCCCGCTCGTAGATCACGTACCGACCCTAGGACCGGCGGGGTATCCCCGGTGCCGTTTCGGGTAGCGGGCGTGTCATGACCGACAGCAGCGTCCAGTTCATCGGCACCGCCACGACCCTTCTCCGGCACGGCGGCTTCACGGTGCTGACGGACCCGAACTTCCTGCACAGGGGGCAGTACGCGTACCTCGGCCACGGCCTGGCCAGCCGTCGGCTGACCGAGCCGGCGCTGCAGGTCGACCAGCTGCCGCCGATCGACGTGGTCGTGCTGTCGCACCTGCACGGCGACCACTTCGACCGGGTCGCCAAGGCGGGGCTGCCGAAGGACGTCCCGATCCTCACGACGCGGCAGTCGGCCCGCCGGCTGCGCGGCTGGGGGTTCAGCGAGGCCATGGCGCTGGAGACCTGGGAGAGCACCGAGCTCTCCGTCGACGGCGCGACGCTCACCGTCACGGCCACACCAGGACGGCACGCCCGCGGTCCGCTGCAGGCCGGGCTGCCGCACGTCATGGGCAGCGTCCTCGAGTTCGGCGGCCACGCGCCGCCGCTGTCGGTCTACATCACTGGCGACACGCTGGTGCACGGCGACCTGCGCGAGATCCCGAAGCGGTTCCCGGCGCTGGACGTGGGGCTCTGGCACCTCGGGGGGACGCGGGTGCTCGGGCTGCTCGTCACGATGGACGGCAAGCAGGGCGCGGACCTGCTCGAGATCGTCACGCCGGGCATGACGATCCCTGTCCACTACGACGACTACACCGTGTTCAAGAGCCCGCTGCAGGACTTCCTCGACGAGGTGCGGCAGCGACGACTTCCCGGGGTCCGCGTGGTCCCGCGCGGGGAGGTCCTCGAGCTGCCGTCGCGGCCGTGAGCGAGGATGAGGCTGTGGCGGACGAGCGGTACGTGGACCTCGCGGAGGCGGCGGTCCAGCTCGGCGTCTCCCCCACCGCGCTCATCCAGCTGCTGGACCGGGGTGCGCTGCCGTCCCGGCTCAGCGCCGACGGCCGGTCGCGGATCGTCTTGACGTCCGACCTGGACGCGCACCGCGACGCGCGGTTCGCCTTCCGGCAGCAGCTCAGCCAGCAGGCCCGCGAGCAGCGCAACCCGACCTACGGCCCGGAGAGCAGCACCGCGGACGTCGTCATCGTCGCGTGAGGGAGCAGGCCGAGCAGCACCTGCGCGCCCTCGCCGGTCCCGACGCGCGGCTGCGCGACGACCAGTGGACCGCGATCGACGCGCTCGTGACCGGCCGGCGGCGCGCCCTGGTCGTGCAGCGGACCGGCTGGGGGAAGTCGGCCGTCTACTTCGTCGCCACCGCGCTGCTGCGCGCCCAGGGCGCCGGTCCGACGGTGATCGTCAGCCCGCTGCTCGCCCTCATGCGCAACCAGGTGACGGCCGCCGAGCGCGCCGGCATCTCCGCGGTGACGGTCAACAGCAGCAACGTCGAGCAGTGGCAGGAGGTGTACGCCGACGTGGAGCGCGGCGCCGTCGACGTGCTGCTCGTCAGCCCGGAGCGGCTGAACAACCCCGGCTTCCGCGACGCCGTCCTCCCCCGGCTGGCCGCGACCGCAGGGCTGGTGGTCGTTGACGATGCGCACTGCATCAGCGACTGGGGGCACGACTTCCGGCCCGACTACCGGCGGATCCGCACGCTGCTCGCCGAGCTGCCGCCGGGCACGCCGGTGCTGGCCACCACGGCGACCGCGAACGAGCGGGTGACGGCCGACGTCGCGGAGCAGCTGGGCACCGACACCCTCGTCCTGCGCGGCACGCTCGACCGCGAGTCGCTGCACCTCAACGTCCTCGAGCTGCCGTCCGCCGCGCACCGGCTGGCGTGGCTGGCCGACCACCTCGACGACCTGCCGGGCTCGGGCATCGTCTACACGCTGACCGTCGCCGCGACGGACGAGGTGGCGTCCTTCCTGCGCAGCAGGGGGATCCCGACCGCGGCGTACTCCGGCCGCACCGACGACGCCGAGCGGCGCGCCGCCGAAGACGACCTGCTGAACAACCGCGTCAAGGCGCTCGTCGCGACCAGCGCGCTGGGCATGGGCTTCGACAAGCCGGACCTCGGGTTCGTCGTGCACCTCGGCGCGCCGCCCTCGCCGATCGCGTACTACCAGCAGGTCGGCCGTGCCGGCCGTGGCGTCGACCGGGCCGAGGTGCTGCTGCTGCCTGGCGCGGAGGACGAGGCGATCTGGCGGTACTTCGCCTCCCTCGCCTTCCCGCCGCAGGAGCAGGTCGAGCGGACGCTGGAGGTGCTGGGCGACAAGCCGCTGTCCACGGCCGCCCTGGAGGCCCAGGTCGACCTGCGGCGGACCCGGCTCGAGACGATGCTCAAGGTGCTCGACGTGGACGGCGCCGTGAAGCGCGTCCAGGGCGGATGGACGTCGACGGGGCAGGCGTGGACGTACGACGCAGAGCGGTACGCGCGGGTGGCGGCGGACCGGTCGGCCGAGCAGCAGGCGATGCGGGAGTACGCGCGGACCGACGGTTGCCGGATGGAGTTCCTCCGCCGCCAGCTCGACGACCCGGAGGCCGCGCCGTGCGGGCGGTGCGACCGCTGCACCGGCCGGACGCTGCCGACGGAGGTGCCGTCGCTCGCGGCCGCGCAGGCAGCACTGGGCCGCCCCGGCGTCGAGGTGGAGCCGCGCCGGATGTGGCCGACCGCGGTCGGTGAGCTCGGGCTGTCCGGGAAGATCCCGGCCGACCTGCAGGCCCACAGCGGCCGGGCGCTCGGCCGGCTGTCCGATGTCGGCTGGGGCACCCGGCTGCGCGAGCTGTTCGCCGGACCGGACGTCGATGTCCCCGAGGACGTCCTGCGCGCCGTCGTCCAGGTCCTCGCCGGCTGGGGCTGGGAGGAGCGGCCGGCCGGCGTGGTCGCGGTGCCGTCCCGTACCCGTCCGCGCCTCGTCACCTCGCTGGCCGCCCGGCTGTCCGACCTCGGTCGGCTACCCCTGCTCGGGACGCTGCAGCGGACCAACGACCTGCGCGCGGGCGGCAGCAACAGCGCGCAGCGGCTCCGTGCCGTGCACGGCTCGCTGGCGCTGCCGGCCGACCTCGTCCTGGACGGCTCGCCGGTGCTGCTCGTCGATGACCGCGTCGACACCGGCTGGACGCTCACCGAGGCGACGCGGGTGCTGCGCTCGGGTGGTGCGGGTCACGTCCTGCCGCTGGTGCTGGCGCTCGAAGCCTGACCTAGCGTTCGAGCCATGAGCGCATGGCAGGCACGACAGCTGGCCGAGCAGACCGGCCGCACCTTCGTCATCACCGGCTCCAACAGCGGCGTCGGGCTGGAGGCCGCCCGCGACCTCGTCGGCCGCGGCGGGCATGTCGTGCTCGCCGTGCGTGACGTGGCCGCCGGCGAGAAGGCGCGCGCGGAGATCCTGCGGGCCGGCCGCGGCAGCGCCGAGGTGCGCCGCCTCGACCTCGCCGACCTCGACAGCGTCGCCACCTTCGCCAAGGAGCTGTCCGAGCAGCTCGCGGCGGACGGCCGCTTGCTCAACGCGCTGGTCTGCAACGCGGGCGTCATGGGCGGTCCGCTGCTGTTCACGACCCAGGGCTTCGAGCGGCAGATGGGCACCAACCACCTCGGCCACGCCGCGCTCGTCACCGCGCTGTGGCCGGCGCTGCACGAGGCCGGCGGTCGTGTCGTCGTCGTCAGCAGCATCGCCGCGCGGGGCGGGCGGCTGTCGACCGTGAGCACCCGCGACGACCTTGTGGCGCCGGCGGTCTACGACACGCAGAAGGTCTACGCCAACACCAAGCAGGCCAACCTGCTGTTCGCGCAGGAGCTGCACCGGCGCGTCGTGGCGGCCGGCTCCCCCGTCAGCGTCGTCGCCGCCCACCCCGGCGTCAGCTGGACCAACCTGTTCCCGCGCCAGCTGCGCGAGCAGGGCAAGGGATACCTCGTCATGCCGCTTCGCCTCGTGCACCCGCTGGCCTTCCAGTCGGCCACCGCCGGCGCGCTGCCTACGCTGCGGGCGCTGGACAGCAGCACGCCGAGCGGCGCGTTCGTCGGCCCGAAGCTGCTCAACGGCTGGCGCGGCCGGCCCGAGCTGCTGGGCGTCTTCTCGACCGGCGCCGACCCCGCTGTGGCGGCGCGGCTGTGGGAGCTGACCGAGGACGTCCTCGGCACGCCCCTGCCCCTCTAGACCTGCTCGACCGGGCAGGCGTACGACGTGCGCCCGCCGACCTGCTCGGTGCGCACCGGCGCCCCGCAGCCGCGGCAGACGTCTCGCTTGTAGACCCACCGCTCGTCCGGATGCGACGGGTCGCTGACGACCTGCCCCGCGTTGCGCCCGACCGCCATCAGCTCCCGGGTCCGCCGCCACAGTGCACCGGCGTCGACCTGCGCCGCTGGCGTGCACGGGTCGATCCGCTCGAGGTACAGCAGCTCCGCTCGCCAGGCGTTGCCGATGCCCGCCCACACCGCCTGGTCCACCATCGCGGCCGCGACCGGACCGCGCGCCTGCTGCAGCCGACGTACCGCCTCCTGCTCGTCCGCCTCCTCGTCGAGCGGGTCCGGCCCGAGCCGCGCGAGCAGCTGCTCGACCTGAGGCGGCTCCAGCAGCGCGCAGATGGTCGGGGCGATGAGGTCGTACGCGACGGTGCCGGCCAGCCGCATCCGGGTGCCCTTGCGCGGCGGCTCGGCCGGGTCCGGGTACCGCAGGAACAGCCCGCGCATGCCGAGGTGGACGTGCACGGTCGGGCCGCCGGCGAACGCGTACAGCAGGTTCTTGCCGTACGCCCGCACCCGCTCGAGGACCAGCCCGTTCACCGCGCCCGCGTCGAACTTCCCCTGCGGAGACGTCACGCGCACGGACTGCCCCGCGAGGTCGGCCGACTGCTCGCGGGCCACCTTGTGCAGCAGGTGTCCCTCGGGCATAGCGCCTCCCCGTCCGCGCGTTGCACCGGGCATGCGCATCGACATCTGGTCTGACGTGGTCTGCCCGTGGTGCTACATCGGCAAGCGCCGGCTGGAGACCGCACTGGCCGACTTCCCCGGCGAGGTGGAGGTGCACTGGCACGCGTTCGAGCTCGACCCGTCCGCGCCCGTGACGGCGGAGGGGTCGTACGAGGAGCGGCTGGCGGCGAAGTACGGCCGCTCGCTCGCCGACGCGGCCGAGATGACGGCGAGCATGACGGCGACCGCCGCGACCGAGGGTCTGGAGTTCCGGTTCGACCGCGCCCGGCCCGGCAACACGTTCGACGCGCACCGGCTGCTGCACCTGGCCGGCGAGCGAGGGGTGCAGGACGCGCTCAAGGAGCGGCTGCTGCGCGCCACCTTCACCGAGGGCGAGCCCATCGCCGACCGCAAGACGCTGGTGCGGCTGGCCGCCGAGGTCGGGCTGGACGCCGACGAGGCGCGACGCGTGCTCGCCGACGGTACCTACGCGGCCGAGGTGCGCGCGGACGAGGCGCAGGCCGCGCAGCTGCGCATCACCGGGGTGCCGTTCTTCGTGGTGGACCAGCGGTACGGCGTGTCCGGCGCGCAGCCGGCGGAGGTGCTGCGTCAGGTGCTGGATCGGGCCTGGTCGGAGTCGGCGCCGCTGCAGGTCGTCGGCGGCGGACCCGGCTGCGAGGGCGACGCCTGCGCCGTGTGACCCTGGCCGGGTGCAGACGTCCGGGTTCGTGCGGACGGCGCGACTTCTCTCGCTGCCGCTGGGTGCTGTCGGGCTCCGCGTCGAGGGGCTGTCCCGGCGGCTGACCGGCGAGGACCCGGAGCGGCTGCGGGCCGCGCTGCGCCGGCGGAACGCCGCCCGCACCCGGCGGGTGCTCGGCGACCTGAAGGGCGGCGCGCTCAAGGCCGGCCAGCTGCTGTCGACGGTCGAGGCGCTGTTCCCGCAGGACCCGGAGGGCACCTGGCGCGAGGCGCTCGTCGGGCTGCAGGAGAGCAACGCCGGCCTGCCGTTCGCCGAGGTGGAGCCGGTGCTGCGCGCGGAGCTCGGCCCGCGGTGGCGCGGGCGCTTCTCGGACTTCGACGAGCAGCACGCGGCGGCGGCGTCGCTCGGCCAGGTGCATCGCGCCACCTGGGCAGCCGACGGCCGAGCGGTGGCGGTGAAGGTCCAGTACCCGGGCGTGCGCGAGGCGCTGACGGCCGACCTGCGGACGCTGTCCGCGCTCAGCCGCGCCACCGCCGTCGTCGCGCGCGGCATGGCCCTGCCGCCGCTGGTCGCCGAGATGCAGACGCGGCTCGTGGAGGAGCTCGACTACCTGCACGAGGCGGCATCGCAGGAGCGGTTCGCGGCCGGGTACGCCGACGACGCGGACGTGCTCGTGCCGCGCGTGGTGCTTGCCGCACCTCGCGTGCTCGTCATGGACTGGGTAGGCGGGATCCCGCTGACCGAGGTCGCGGCGACCGACTCGCAGCCGGACCGCGACCGTGCAGCCCTGCTGTACCAGCGGTTCCTGGTCTCCGGACCCGAGCGCGCCGGCCTACTGCACACCGACCCGCACCCCGGGAACTTCCGGTACGTCGACGGCCAGCTCGGCGTGCTCGACTTCGGCTCGACGCTCGCGCTGCCGGGCATGCCGGCGACCTTCGGCCGGCTCATCGCGGCGCTGCTCGACCGCGACCCGGACCTGGTGCTGCAGCGGCTACAGGAGGAGGGCTTCGTGCGGCCGGGAGTACGGCTCGACGTGGAGAAGCTGGTCGACTACATGGCGCCGTTCAGCGAGCCGGCGCGGCACGAGGAGTTCACGTTCAGCCGGGAGTGGCTGCGCTCGGAGTTCGCCCGCGCGAACGACCCGCGCGACCCCGACTTCGGCGTGGCGATGAAGCTGACGCTGCCGGCCGAGCACCTGTTCACGCACCGCGTGTGGCTCGGAATGGTCGGCGTCCTGTGCCAGCTCGAGGCGACGGTGCCGGTACGCCCGGTGCTGCGCCGGTGGCTGCCCGGGTTCGACGACGGCAGTCGACCGCTCGTGGGCTCCTCCGGCTGACAGCCGGGCCCCGGGCCGAGGCGTCCGCAGCGTGCGATCGGTACATGATGCGGGCATGGCCACCGGACTGAGCATCAGCTTCATCGATCTGCCGGTCGAGCTGCTGGCGGCGGCGGCAGAGCAGTGGGCGGCGATTCTGCGGGAGTAAGCGCTGCGGGCCATGGCGTCCGCGACGCAGCCGTACGGGCTGGACGACGTGGGACGCGCATCCGCCGGTCCCAGGTCACCCGCGAGCAGGCTCAGCGCAACGTCTCCACGACCGAGGCCCAGCTGGCCAGGTTCACCGCGCTGACAGCGGCGCTGGCAGACCGCATGGACGCGCTGCCCGCAACCGGCCTGTCTGCTGCGCGCGACCGGCAGGCCCGTGTCGCGCTGCTCCGGCGACACGTCGCGGCAGGCACCCGAGAGCTCGAGCTGCGACGTGGGACGGCCTGACAGCCGCTGGTTCCCGCGCTTGCCCTGGCCGCGCGCCGCTGCTGGTCGTGCCCCGCGATGCCGGTCCAGCGCGGACGCCGCGGGCTACTGTCCAGGTTCTGAGGCACTGCTTGGGGGTCGTGTGGACGTGCAGGCGGACCTCTCTGCCTTCACGCTGGGCTCGATGCTCCGCCTGGTTCCTGCGCTGCGCGAGCTGAGCGCGAACTGCAGCAGCGTCGAGCAGTTCGCGCAGCGCGTGAGCGAGTTCCTGTTCGGGGCGTTCGTCGACGACCGCCGGGTGCGCCAGACGGCGCTGGTGCGGGTCTACGGCACCGCAGCCCTCGAGGACCTGCCCCAGGCAGACCAGGACTTCGTGGCCCGCAGCGGGGTGGCTCTGCCCGCTGCTACGACCTGCCTGGTGCTGCTCGGCACTGCAGGGGCACAGGCCGCCTGGCACGACCGCACCGCGTCCGAGGGGCACCGGGTCATCCCGCTGCCCGACGCGGCGCAGGTGGCTCGGCTGCCGATGATCGCTGCGCTGCTCACCCAGCTCGGCATCGACATCGAGGCCCTCGTCTCAGCGCGCGCCGACATCGTCCTGCCCACGCAGGAGGACGCCTACCGCGTCTTCTACGTCCCGCAAGCCCTGGGGAGCCCGGTCATCCCCGCGCAGGACTTCGTGACCGAGCATGGTGTCGCGTCCGCTCTGGGGTTCGGCGGGGCCCTGCCGGGCGGCGAGATGTACGCGGTGGTGCTGTTCACCACCGTCCCGGTCCCGTTGACCGCGGCCTCGCTCTTCGGGACGGTCGCGTTGTCGACGAGCCTGGCTGCGGTGGACATGATGGACCTGCCGCTGCTCGACGGTCAGGCGGTGCGGCGCCTCGGGGGCGGCCGCGGTGTCGGCGTCCCGGTGCGGGAACGAGAGCGGGTTCGGTACGCGCTGACGCAGGCCCTGCTGCGGACCCATGAGCAGGTCGCGCTCGCCGAGGCCGATCGGGCCGCAGCAGCGCTCGAGCAGGCCAGGTACGACGCCGCCCGGGCCGCCTCCATCGCGGCGGTGGCTCTGCAGCTCGGGTCGGTCCGCTCCGTCGCGGACGTCACGGAGCTGCTGGTGCGGGACGGTCTTCCGATCCTGGGCGCATCCGGCGCCTCGTTGGCCTTGACGGACAGGAGCGGTGGGACCGCTCGGCTGTACGTGTCGAGCAGCTTCGAGGCGCCCGTCCGCCAGAAGTACGTCTCCCTGCCCCTCGACGACGCCGTCCCGACGACGCTCACCGCCCGCACCGGCGAGCCCGTCCAGGTCACCGACCGGGTCGACGGGACGGCACGGTTCCCCGCGTTGGCGAAGATGTACAGGGACACCGGCGTCGAGGCCATCGCGTCCTTGCCTCTCCAGGTCGGTGAGCGACTGCTGGGTTGCGTGACGTTCACCTGGGCGACGCCGATGCTGTACACGCCAGCCGCCACGGAGCTGATGGGAGCGTTGGCGGCGCAGGCCGCGCAGGCCGTCGACCGGGTACGACTGCTCGACGCGGAGCGGGATCAGAGCGCGACCCTGCAGCGCAGCTTCCTGACCCGGCCCGCTCGACCCACGGACGTCGAGATCGAGGTGCGTTACCAGCCGGCGGCCAAGCACGCACAGATCGGTGGGGACTGGTACGACGCCTTCGTCGGGCCCGACGGTGCCACCGTCATCGCGGTAGGTGACGTGGTGGGTCACGACATGCTGGCGGCCGCGGTCATGGGGCAGGTCCGCAACCTGCTGCGCGGCATCGTGTTCAGCCGGCCGGGGTCGCCCGCCGACATCCTGCGCCACCTCGAGACCGCGATGGCCGGGCTCGAGCTCGAGACCTCCGCGACGCTGTTCCTCGCTCGGCTCGAACCCGCAGACGCGGACGCCTCCGGACACCGCCGTCTCGAGTGGTGCAACGCGGGCCACCCGCCGCCCCTTCTCGTGCACGGGCCGACCGGAGCCGTCGAGGTCCTCGACCCCGA
>JAODNS010000302.1 GCA_025465145.1 Frankiales bacterium | reverse complement strand
TGGCGGCGGAGGTCCAGTCGCCCTCGCCGGTGCCGTTGACCCAGTCGTAGACGTGGTCGATCGCGGCGTTGGCCGCGCTGGCTGCGGACGACGAGCCGCGCGCCTCGATGATGGCCGCGCCGCGCTTGGCGACCGTCGGGATGAAGGTCTCGCGCAGCCAGCTGTCGTCGCCGACGACCTCGCTGGCCGCCGTGCCGTCGATCGTGGCCTGGCTCCAGTCCGGGTACTGCGTCGCGGAGTGGTTGCCCCAGATCGTCAGTTGCTTGATCTGGTCGACAGGCTGGCCAGTCTTCTTCTCCAGCTGCGACAGCGCGCGGTTGTGGTCCAGGCGGGTCATCGCGGTGAACCGGCTGCCGGGGACGTCTGGCGCCGAGCTGGCGGCGATGAGCGCGTTGGTGTTCGCCGGGTTGCCGACGACGAGGACGCGGACGTCGCTCGCCGCACCGGCGTTGATGGCCTCGCCCTGCGGCTTGAAGATGCCGCCGTTGGCGGACAGCAGGTCGCCGCGCTCCATGCCCGCGGTGCGCGGACGGGCGCCGACGAGCAGCGCGACATTGACGCCGTCGAACGCGGCCTTGGCGTCAGCGGTGATGTCGATGCCGGCGAGCAGCGGGAACGCGCAGTCGTCGAGCTCCATCGCGGTGCCCTCGGCGGCCTTCAGCGCGGGCTCGATCTCCAGCAGCCGCAGGCGGACCGGGACGTCTGGGCCGAGCAGCTGGCCGGAGGCGACGCGGAACAGCAGCGCGTAGCCGATCTGCCCGGCCGCTCCGGTGACGGTGACGTTGACGGGGGCCTGTGCCATGTCGCGACTGCTCCGCTTCCTCGAGGATGTCCGAGGCGAGCGTACGAGAGCAGCGTCAGAGGCGGGCCGCCGGGATGGTGTTCGCGAGGGCCACCAGCGCGAAGCCGAGGGCGAGCAGCGCGGTGGCGTCGAAGGACCTGCTGCGCACGACGAGCAGGCCGGCCTGACGCTCGCGCAGCGTCAGCCGGAGCCCGCCGGCGAGCAGCAGGCCGATCCCGATGACGAGCGAGCCGTACCGCCAGTGGTCCAGCGCGACGCCCACCAGCCCGACCGCGACGACAGCGCCGACCGCCACGATCGGCCACTCCCTCACGGGTTGGTCGTCCCCGGCCGCGGCTCCGGCGGCTCCTCTCCCCGCAGCACGCTCACCGCGAGATCTGCCTGCGCCGCGCGGACGAGGACGTGGTCCGTGGTGAACCCGGACAGGCTGGTGAACGGGATCTGCGCGTTGGCCAGCCGGCCGGCGATGTCGGCGAGGAACCCGACCTGCTCCCACGGCAGCGGCCCGGCGAAGGTGATCCGCCGCCAGCCCACCTCGACCTCTGTGGGCTCGTACGGCGCCAGCTGCTCCTCGCTGCAGACCAGCGTGACCTCGTCGATGTCGACGAGGACGGCGCAGAACCCCTCTGGGAGCGGCTCCGGGCGCCAGTCCTTGGGCCAGCGGCTGACGGCGAGGTGCGTCGGGTCGAGCTCGGGACGCAGGTCGGCCGACACGGGCCGAACCTAGCGCGGGGTGTGACGAACAGGGCAGGGGGAACCCTGAGGAGGACAGCCGTTGCTGACCTTGAGGAGACTGTCGTGGACACGCCCCACCTCCGCCTGGAGGAGACCGGCGACGTCTTCGTGCTCGGGGACGAGGTGACCACCGTCGGCCGCGGCGAGGGGGTCGACATCGCGATCGACGACCCGTCGGTGTCGCGGCTGCACGCGGAGATCGTCCGGCGCGGCCAGCACGTGTACGTCTCCGACCTCGGGCTCTCGATCAACGGCACCCGCGTGAACGGCCGGCCGGTCGGTCGGCGGGTGCTGACGGACGGGGACGTCCTGTCGTTCGGCACCGCGCGCACGCGGGTCGGCGGCATCGCCGCGCAGCCCGACTCGGACGACACGGTCGAGCTGCGCCGGATCTCCGCGCCTGACCTGACGCGGCGCGAGCTGGAGGTGCTGACGGCGCTGTGCCGGCCGGCGCTGCAGCAGGACGCGTTCGTCGCACCGGCGACGGCCAAGGACATCGCGGACGAGCTCGTCGTGACCGAGGCTGCGGTGAAGCAGCACCTGCTCCGGCTGTACCAGAAGTTCCGGATCGCCGAGGGGGTCAACCGGCGGGCCCGGCTGGCCAACGAGGTGATCAGCGCGGGCGTGGTGCGGCCGCTGCCGACCGACCAGGACGCGGACGTCCGCCGCGCCGGCTGACCGCCTTTCCCTCAGCGCACCCGGCTGGGCTTCCCGCGCCCGCCCCGGCCCCCATTCGGTGATTCCTCGCGGCGCTCCCGATGTCCCGCGCCACGGCCGACTGCCGGGTGGCAGCAGGGGCGTGGCAGCGCGTCGGCCCAGGCCTCTACCTGCCGAACAGCGACCAGCCGGCGCCGGAGGCCCTCGCAGCCGTCGGGCGGGCCTATGCCGGCGCGGAAGGCGTCGTCAGCGGACTGGTGGCCGCTCGCGCGCTCGAGCTCCGCTGGGTACCCGAGCCGCGACGTGTCACCGTCCTCGTCAGCGCCGAGCGGCAGCTGCAGTCGCAGCCGCTGGTACGGGTACGGCGCACCGCGTCCCTGGCTGACCTCGCCACCTGGCGGCTCGGCGGGGTGACGTATGCCGACGCCGGAAGGCTTGTGCTGGACGGCGGGATGGAGCTCCGGAGCCTGCGGGACGTTCGGGGGGTGGTGCTGGGCGCGGTCGCGTACCGGTGGACCACCGTCTCCGAGCAACAGCAGATTCTCGCGACGGAGCCCCGCAACGGCACCCGCTTGCTGCGGCGGGCCTTACGGGACGCGGACCGCGGCTGCGCGTCACCACCGGAAGCCGTGCTGGTGTTCCCCGGACTGGGCTGCGGCAGCGAGATGGACAGCCGCGAGCGGCACGAGGACGAGAGCAACTTCGAGCGGACCCTGTCCCGGCACGACCGGTTCGGCGGGTACGGGCTGGTGCTCAGCCACCTGACGCCTCGCCGCCTGCGCAGCGACCCGGCAGCGGCCGTCATGGCCGTGCTGGACACCGCGCGAGCCCGGCTGCGGCTGCCGGCGGCGCTGCGCGAACCGGCCGGCCTCCGGTTGGTGCCGCGCGGCCCGCTCCTGCGGTGATCGACGCGGCAGCTGACGCATCTACACGCGCCCAGGCTCCCGCAACTGCGGCGATTGCCGCGTGGATCACCGGCGGCGGCGGTCAGGACAGTGGAGACGCGAGCTGCGAACCCCGCCTAGGGGTGGGTGCGCTCGGCAGCCTCGACGCAGTTCCTCAACAGCATGGCGACCGTGGTGGGACCCACGCCGCCGACCCGCGGCGTGATCGCCCCCGCCACCTCGTTGCACGCCTCGTCCACGTCGGGCAGCAGCTTGCGGCCCTCGTACCGCACGCCGCCGCCGACCACGACCGCGCCCGGCGTGATGTGCGAGGGCTGCAGGATCCCGGGCACGCCGGCTGCGGCGACGACGACCGACGCCCGGCGCGTGTACGTGGACCAGTCCGGTACGCCGGTGTGCACCACGGTGACGGCGGCGTTCGCGGTCGGCCGCTTCTGGGTGAGCAGCAGGGCGAGCGGCCGGCCGAGCGTGGTGCCGCGGCCGAGGACGCAGACCTCCTTGCCAGCGATCGGGATCTCGTGGAACGCGAGCAGCGCCTCGATGCCGGCGGGCGTGCACGGCACCGGCCCCGGCATGCCGAGCGCGAGCCGCCCCATGTTGACTGGGTGCAGCCCGTCCACGTCCTTGTCCGGGTCCATCTCGAGCAGCGCGGCCTCGTAGTCGAGCTGCGACGGGACCGGGTGCTGGACGAGCATCCCGTCGACTGCGGGGTCGTCGTTCATCGACCGGATCGCGCCCACGAGGTCGGCCTGCGTGCAGTCCGGGGGCAGCGCGATGTGCGGCGAGGAGAAGCCCAACGACTGGGCCTTCTCCTGCTTCATCCGGATGTACCCGGCGCTCGCGCTGTCGTCCCCGACCAGGATCGTGCCCAGCCCCGGCTGGTGCCCGCGCGCCACCAGGGCCGCGATCCGCGGCGCGAGGTCGGCGTACACGGCGTCGGCTACAGGCGCTCCGGGGAGCATGCGGGCGGTCACGCGGCCGAGCCTAGGACTAGTGCGCGAAGTGCCGCGTACCGGTGAAGTAGAGCGTCACGCCGGCCGCAGCCGCCGCCGCGATGACCTCTTGGTCCCGTACGGAACCACCCGGCTCGACCACCGCGCGCACGCCCGCCTCGAGCAGCACCTCGAGCCCGTCCGCGAACGGGAAGAACGCGTCCGACGCGGCGACCGCACCCACAGAACGGTCCCCCGCGCGCGCCACTGCGAGCCGCGCGGAGTCGACCCGGTTGACCTGACCCATGCCGACGCCGACGGTCGCGCCGCCCGACGCCAGCAGGATCGCGTTCGACTTCACGGCCCGCACCGCGCGCCAGGCGAACTCGAGGTCGGCCAGGTCCGCCAGCGCCTCCCCCGCCACCAGGGTCCAGGCAGCAGGCGCGTCACCCGGAGCGTCCACGGCATCCCGCGCCTGCAGCAGCACGCCGCCGCTGATCGGCCGCAGCTCGATCCCAGCCTGCGACGCCGGCGGCGGGCAGGTGAGCAGCCGGATCGACGGCTTCTTGGACAGCAGCTCGACCGCGCCGTCCTCATAAGACGGCGCCACGACGACCTCGGTGAACACCTCAGCCACCTGCTCGGCCATAGCCAGCGACACCGGCACGTTCGTCGCGATGACGCCGCCGAACGCCGACACCGGGTCGCACGCGTGCGCCTTCGCGTGCGCCTCCTCGACCGACGCGCCGACCGCGATGCCGCACGGGTTCGCGTGCTTGATGATCGCGACCGTCGGCTGCAACCCGTGATCGAAGGCAGCCCGGCGCGCCGCGTCCGTGTCGAGGAAGTTGTTGTACGACATGGGCTTCCCGTGCAGCTGGACGGCCTGCGCGAGCCCCTCGGAGCCCGAGCGGTACAGCGCCGCCTTCTGGTGCGGGTTCTCGCCGTACCGCAGCACGTCCGCGCGGTCCCACGTCGCACCGAGCCAGCCCGGGAAGCCGTCGACGGAGTCGGTCGTGTCGTAGGCGTTGAGCCACCACGAGGCGACCGCGACGTCGTAGGTGGCGGTGTGCTGGAAGGCGAGGCCGGCGAGGTGCCGCCGCTGCTCGAACGTGAAGCCCCCGGAGGCGACGGCGTCGAGCACCTGCGGGTAGGACGACGGCGAGACGACGACCGCAACGGACGGGTGGTTCTTCGCAGCGGCGCGGACCATCGTCGGCCCGCCGATGTCGATCTGCTCCACGCACTCGTCGGGCTCGGCGCCCGAGGCGACGGTGTCGACGAACGGGTAGAGGTTGACGACGACGAGGTCGA
>JAODNS010000104.1 GCA_025465145.1 Frankiales bacterium | reverse complement strand
GACGTCGAGCAGCACGACGTCGTCGCCGCGCCGAGCCAGCTGCCGCGCGACCTCGGCGCCGAAGCCGGAGGCGCCGCCGGTGATGAGCGCCACCTTCGGCATCAGGCGGAAGCCGCCGCCACGCCGGTGCCCTGAACGCTCTGCGACCCGCCGGGAGTGGCGCCGCCGAGGTTGCCCGTCGCCTTGTCCAGCAGCAGCTTCGCCACCCGCTCGCGGTGCTGCGCGGCGTCGCCGTAGGCGTACTCGAGCCGCTTGGCGCGCTTGAAGTAGAAGTGCGCGTCGTGCTCCCACGTGTAGCCGATGCCGCCGTGGTACTGGATCATGTCGCTTGTCGCCTTGCGCGCCGTGTCGGCGGCCTTGGACTTCGCGATGGACACGGCGAGCGTCTTGTCGTCCCGGTCCGTGTCGACCGCGTACGCGGCGTAGGTCGCGGCGTGCTCGGCCATGGTGACGGCGACGTGCAGGTCGGCGAGGTCGTGCTTGATCGCCTGGAACGAGCCGACCGGCTTGCCGAACTGCACGCGCGTCTTGTCGTACTCGACCGTCTCGGTGAGCGCCTTGCGGGCGATGCCGACGAGGTCGTTGGCGACCAGGACCGCGCCGCGGTCGAGCAGCTCCAGCACGACGGCGGGGCTGCTGCTCTCGAGCTTCTCGCCGGGGCCGTTGAGCTCCACGGTCGCGACGCGGGTCGTGCGGTCGAGCGCCTCGCAGCGGGTGACGGTGTACGAGGAGGGCTCCACCAGGTAGAGCCCGTCCTGCGCCGCGACGACGAGCAGGTCGGCGATCTCTGCGTACTCGACCAGCTGGAGCTGGCCGGTGAGCGTGCCGCCGGAGGACTGCGCAGCAGGGTTGTCTGGCGTCGGCGACGAGCCGGGCTTGTGCAGCGCGACAGCCGCCTTGACCTCGCCGGCCGCGAGCCGCGGCAGCCAGGTCTTCTGCTGCTCGGCCGAGCCGGCCAGCCGCAGCGCCTCACCGGCCAGGATCGTGGACGTCCACGGGCCGGGCGTGGTCATCGCGCCGAACTCGCGCGCGATGACGGACGCGTCCAGCAGGCCCAGCCCGATGCCGTCGTGCTCCGCGGGGACGAGCACGGCCAGCCAGCCCTGCTCGCCGATGCTCTTCCAGAGGCTGTCCGGCAGGCCGTTGCCCTCAGGGTCCTCGTACACCGCCCGGACCTGCTGCGGCCCGAAGCGGTCCCGCAGGAAGGAGCGGACGGCGTCCTGGAGGGCGCGCTGCTCGTCGGTGAGGGAGAAGTCCATGGTGCCCGGCTCCTAGCGGGGGAGGCCGAGCACGCGCTCGGCGACGATCGTGCGCTGGACCTGGGACGAGCCGCCCCAGATGGTGCAGGAGCGGGACCAGAGGGCCATGGTCGTGAGCTCGCCACGGGAGACGCCCGGCTTGCCGGCCACCTGGAACTGCGGCCCGACCACGTCGCTGTAGACGTCGGCGAGGTCGCGGAAGGTCTCGGACCACTGCAGCTTGGTCATCGAGGCCTCGAAGCCGAGGTCCTTGCCCTTGCTGGTCTGCGTGAGGATGTGCCAGGAGTGGTACTTCAGGCACTCGAGCTCGACGAGCTCCTTGGCGAGCGCCTGCCGCAGGACCGGGTCCTCGGCGGCCGGCCGTCCGTCGCGGTCGGTGTCGCGGGCGGCCGCGGCGACCTCGTCCCACATCTTGCGGAACTCGGTGTACTGGCCGATCGCCGACGAGCCGCGCTCGAAGGACAGCAGCAGCATCGCGACCTTCCAGCCCTCGTTCTCCGCGCCGAGGATCTCGGTCGTCGGGCAGGTCGCGTCCGTGAAGAAGACCTCGCCGAACTCGCTGGCCCCGCTCATCTGCTTGAGCGGGCGGGCCTCGACACCGGGCTGGTGCATGTCGACCAGCAGCATCGAGATGCCGGCGTGCTTGCTGCCGTCGGACGGGCCGGTGCGGGCGAGGGTGAAGATCTTGTCGCCGTGCATGGCGTTGGTCGTCCAGATCTTCTGACCGTTGAGCAGGTACTCCTCGCCCTGCTTCTCCGCGCGCATCTGCAGCGCGGCGAGGTCGGAGCCGGCGCCCGGCTCGGAGAAGCCCTGGCACCAGATCGTCTTGTTGTGCAGCAGCTCCGGGATGATCGTCTTCTTCTGCTCCTCGGTGCCGAGGTACATGACCGTCGGCGCGAGGAACGTCAGGCCCAGCGGGTTGACCGTTGTCGGCGCGTTCGCGAGCGCCATCTCCTGGTCGTAGATCGCCTTCATCGTCGGCGTGCCGCCCCGGCCGCCGTACTCCGTCGGCCACTGGATGCCGGCGAAGCCCGCCTTGGCCTTGCCGGCCTCCCACTCGCGCCGGATCTGGAACTGCTCGTCTTCGGCCTTGTCGGCCCAGAACTCCATCCGCCGCATCTCCTGCGGCAGGTTCTGGTCCAGCCACGTGCGGAGCTCGCGGCGGAACTCCTCGTCCTGCTCGCTGTGGCTCAGGTCCACCGGGGCCTCCTGCATCGACGACGAAACCGAATGCCGTTCTACTGCATGACCTGGAGCGCCGCGCGGCAGGGTGGGGGCATGGACCCCGCCGCGCTGCTCGACCTCGCCGTCCGCCTCGCCAGGGACGCCGGTGCGCTCGCCCTGCAGATGCGCGCCGGCGTCGAGACGCTGCCGACGAAGTCGTCGCCGACGGACGTGGTCACGGCCGCGGACCGGGCGGTGGAGCGGCTGCTCGTCGACGGCATCCGCGCCGCGCGTCCCGGCGACGGCGTGCTGGGGGAGGAGGGCGCCTCCGACGACGGCACGACGGGTGTCCGCTGGGTCGTCGACCCCATCGACGGCACGGTGAACTACCTGTACGGGCTGCCCTCGTGGGGCGTGTCGGTCGGCGTGGAGGTGGACGGCTCAGCCGTCGCGGGCGCGGTCTTCGTGCCGGTGCGCGGGGAGCTGTTCACGGCCGTACGCGGGGGCGGTGCGTTCCTCGACGGCCGGCCGATCCGCTGCACCTCCGTGACGTCGCTGGAGCAGACGCTGGTGGCGACCGGGTTCGGCTACCGGGTGGAGCAGCGCCGGCTGCAGGGCGCAGTCGTCGCCGAGCTGCTCACCGGGGTCCGGGACATCCGCCGCTACGGCTGCGCGTCGCTGGACCTGTGCGCCGCGGCCGCCGGCCGGGTCGACGCCTACTACGAGCTGGACCTCAACCCCTGGGACCACGCCGCCGGGGCACTGGTCGCCGCCGAGGCCGGGCTGGTCGTCACCGGCACCGAGGGTCGTCCGTTCGCCGCGCCCATGGCGGTCGTGGCCGCGCCCAGCATCGCCGGTCCGCTGGTGGCGCTGCTGGAACGGCTGCACGCCGGCCGCTGAGCGGCTCTGCGGCCCGCCGGCAGTCCCCGGAGGGTCAGCAGGCCGCCTCGGCGCTGGCGACGCTCGCCACGGTCGCCGCGATCTCCTCGGGGGAGGCGAGCTGCCCGAAGTCCGGCCCGATGACCACGTCCACGGTGCTCGTGGCCCGGGTGTCGGGCCGGTCGGTGGCGCCGGGGAGGAACAGCCGGACGAAGTCAGCGGTCCGCTGGTTGCCCGGGCCGAAGCGGAGCTCGCCGACGCCGGTGACCCCGAGCTCGGGGTGGGGGTCGTTGGCGATCTCCTCGACGGCGAACCCGCGCGCCTGGAGCTCGGCGGCGACCTCGCCCGCCTTCCCGGACTTCTCGCTGGCGTTGAGGACCCGCAGGGTCACCGTCGAGGGCACCAGGGAGGGCGGCGCCTCGCTGGCCGTCGTGCAGGCGGCGGCCTGCGCCTGCTCCATCGCCCGGTCCCGGCTGAGCACGTGCCACCACACGCCCAGCGCGGCCACGGCCAGGACGAGCAGGAAGATCAGCGCGGGCACCGGCCGGCGGCCACTTCGG
>JAODNS010000288.1 GCA_025465145.1 Frankiales bacterium | reverse complement strand
GGTGGACGGTCCGCGGCCGGACGTTGCCGGCGAAGCCGAACGCGTGGCCGAGACGCGAGGGCTTGCTGCGGCCATCGACTGGACGAGCGACGTCAGGACGTTGTTCCGGGACGACAACCAGGGATGTGGCCGCGGCGTCTCCGGCGCCATCGACTGGTTCTTCACCAGCGAGGAGCGGGGCATCGTCCTGGAGGACGACCTGCTGCCCGAGCCGAGCTTCTTCTCGTTCTGCCAGGAGCTCTTGGAGCGGTACGAGGACGACCGGCGCGTGTGGGCCGTCTCGGGCTGCAACTTCGTCCCGCCCGAGCACATAGGCGGGGCAGCCAGCTACCGCTTCGCGAGCTACCCGCACGTGTGGGGCTGGGCCACGTGGCGCCGGGCCTGGCAGCTGTACCGCTACGACCTGCGCGGTTGGCGCACCGGTTCGTCGCTGCACCAGGTCTGGCGAGGGTCGGGGTCGCCGTGGGCGTTCGCCTACTGGCTCTCGCTGTTCGAGCTCACAGCACGGGGCAGTGTCGACACCTGGGACTACCAGGCGGTGCTCGCCAGCTTCCGCTGCGGCGGCCTGACGGCGACGTCCAACACGAACCTCGTGACCAACCTCGGGTTCGGGGTCGAGGCAACGCACACGGCAGATCGTCCCGCGCACGTGCGCGCTGCAGAAGAGCTGCGCTGGCCGCTGGTGCACCCAGCCGAAGTGCAGGTCGATCTGCGCAGTGAGGCTTGGACACGCCGCCAGGTGCTCGGGGCCACGCCACGCGGGCTGATGCGGCAGGGACTGCGCGCGGCGGGCCGACGAGGAGGCGCGTGAGGCCGATCCGACGCCCGCAGTTGGTCGGGCCGCTGCGGGACATGACCCTCGTGGGCGCCGGGCTCGTCAGCGTCGGCGCCGGTTCGGCTGGTGCACTCGCGTTGAGCTCGCGGACCCTGAGCCCCCGAGAGTTCGCGGCCTTCGCCACCTGGCTGATGGTCGGCAATCTCACCGGACTGGCCTTCGTGTCCGTCGAGATGTACCTGCCGCGGCCGCTGCTGGCGTTGCGCGCTGCCGGCGCCGACACCGCTCCCACGATCAAGTCGGTGACGGTCGGGACCGTGGCGTGCTTCGCGGCCGCGGCCGCTGGACTGGCCGTTGCGTCCCCGTGGCTCGTGCGGTCGCTGTTCGGCGGTCGGCCAGGGTTGTTCGGGCTCCTCCTGCTCTACGCCGCGGGGCTGTCGCTCCAGACGGTGCAACGCGGTGTCGCCGTTGGGAGGGAGCGCTTTGAGGTCGTCGGCTTGCAGTTGGGCGCCGACGGCCTCATCCGCCTCGGTGGCGCAGTCGCCCTCTTCCTGGTCGGCACCTCGTCGCCGACGACGTTCGCTGCCGTGCTGTGCGCCGGTGCGCTGGGTGGGGCGCTCGTCGGTGGGATCGCGGGTCCGCAGTGGTCGCAGTGGCGCGGACCTCGGGGTGCCATCGACGCGGGCGCCCTCGCATTGCTCGCGCTGGCGTCGCTCGGCCCGCTGATCGTCAACAACGGCGCGGTGCCGTGGTTGACGGGCACCGGAGGCGTCCGACCGGAGGTCGTGGGTGCGGTGGCCGGTGCGCTGACGTTGACGAGGATCCCGACATTGCTCGTAGGAGCTGCGTACGGGCCGGTGCTGGCGCCGCTCGCCGCCTTCGTCGACTCCGCCTCGCGGGGGCGCTTCCGCTTGCTGCACCACAGGTCGTTGGCCGCGGCTGCCGTGGTGGCGCTGCTGTTCGCCGCGACGTTCGGGCTCGTCGGCCCGAGCCTTCTGACCGTCTACCTGGGACCGTCGTTCCGCCTGTCCCACCTGGAGCTTGCCTCCATGGCTGCCGGCAGCGGCCTCATGTTCGTCTGCGTCGTGGAGCAGGCGGCCCTGGTGGCGCTGTCGGCGTGGTCGCGCTCTGGGCTGGCATGGGCGGCGGGCGTCCTCTGCTTCGGTGCCACCCTCGCCGCCCCTGGCGATCCGGTCTTCCGGGCGTCACTGGCTGTGCTGCTCGGCCCGCTCGTGGCAGCGGCCGTCATGGCGGTCGCCTGTCGGCGCGCGGAGGAACGCGTTTTCGCAAGCCCCGAGACGTCAGGCGGAGCGGCCGCGTAGTCCCGCGATTTCGTTCTCGAGGAACCACGCGTACGTGCTGCGGATGCCGTCCGCCAGCGGCGTACGGGCCGTCCACCCAGTGGCCGTCAGGCGCGACACGTCCAACAGCTTGCGGGGGGTTCCGTCCGGTCGCGCCGTGTCCCATACGAGCTCACCTCGGTAGCCGACGACCTCCTGCACGCGTTCGGCCAGCTCGCGCACCGTCAGGTCCTCACCCACACCGACGTTGATCGGCGCCGGCTCGTCGTAGCTCTCCAGCAGGTGCAGGACGGCATCTGCGGCGTCGTCCACGTGCAGGAACTCGCGCCTCGGGCTTCCGCTGCCCCACAGGACGACCCTGTCGTCTCCGCGCTGCTTCGCCTCGTGCATCCGGCGGATCATCCCCGGCAGCACGTGGCTCTTCTCCAAGTCGAAGTTGTCACCAGGCCCGTAGAGGTTCGTCGGCATGGCGCTGATCCAGGCCAGCCCGTCCTGGCGCCGAACGGCTTGCACCTGCAGCACGCCGGCGATCTTCGCGATGGCGTACGCGTCGTTGGTGCTCTCGAGCGGCCCGGTCAGCAGCGACGACTCCGAGATCGGCTGCGGCGCGTCACGCGGGTAGATGCAACTGGAGCCCAGGAACAGCAGCCGGGGCACCTGCAGCTCGCGGGCGGCGTCCATGACATTCAGCTGGATCTGCAGGTTGTCGCTCAGGAAGTCTGCGGGCTCTGTCGCATTGGCGACGATGCCGCCGACCCGGGCGGCCGCGAGGATCACGTGCGTCGGCTGCGCCTGACGCAGGAACGCGAAGACGCGCGCGCGGTCCCGCAGGTCGAGCTCGGCGGACGTGCGTTGGACCGTGGTCACTCCGCGCGCCTGCAGCGCACGGGTCACGGCGCCGCCGACGAGCCCGCGGTGTCCGGCGACGTAGACGCTGGACGACGGCACGAGCGCGTGCGGGGAGGGCATGCAGCCAGGGTACGAGCCCGAGCTGGTTCAGCTGTCGACGACGACCTGTGGAGCGGCTGGCGCGCACCTCGCGACGAGATCCGCCTGCAGCTTGGGGTCGCGGGTGACGACGCGAAGGCCCGGCACCGCGGACGCCAGCGTGCACAGCTGCTGCGGATCGCCGGAAGACTCGTAGCCCCAACGGACGGGGTCGAGCCCGTTGGCCGGTGCCGCCCCGTCCCAGGCGGCGACGGCCCAGAAGTTGTCGATGCGATCCTCGCCGGTGTAGGTGCTGCCGTCCGACCAGTGCCAGAAGATGTACGGCGTCCCGGCGTCGCCGAAGCGACGCAACGCCGGGACGTCGGCGGCGACCGGCTGGTCCCAGCCCTCAGCCGCCAACTGCAGCGGGTTCTTCAGGGGCGTGCTCATGTCGGCCGCGGCCAACGCCACCGCACCGAGAGCGGCCGCGCCGATAGCCGCGATGCCCTTGCCGCGCCTGCGCGACATGGCGAGGTCCGCGCCGGGCATGACCAGGATCCACAGGAACGACGCGGTGACCAGCCACAGGGTCTTGCCGCCGTAGTACTGCCACCTGGCCGGCCCGGGGCCGACGGCGGCGAGAGCCATTAGGACGACGCCGCCTCCCGTCAAGGCCGCCAGCAGCGTCAGCGAAGCGCGCTGCCGAAGTGGTGCGTGCGCCAGCGTTGCGCTGCCGGCGGTCAGCAGGACCAGCGCGGTCAGCAGCTGTTCGTGCGGTCGCGTGAGGCCACCCGGAAGGACGAAGGCGGCGGCGAGCTCGGTGTGGTTGACCGCGACCACGGCCGGCGCGATGAGCGCCAGCGCCGCGGCTGCCAGAGCGAGTGCCGCTGCTTTGGGGCGGGTCGACCGCACCAGCCGCGGGAGCAGGACCAGCACTGCTGGCGGTACGAGCAGGGAGAGCACCGACCAGACCGTCAGCAGGAGCGGCCCGGTCGAGGCGAGCAGCACGACGATGGGGCCGCTGCCCTCACGCACGGCAACGACCATCAGCACCACCGCGGCAAGGAGCACCACGAGCCCGAGGTAAGCGGAGAAGAACCCGTCGTGCAGGGCAGTTCCGGACACGAGCGCGGTGACGGGCAGCACGGAGGCGACGACGGCGGCGACGGCCGGTCCCGGGCCGTGCAGCAGCGTGCTGCCGTCCCGGGTCGAGGCGGCAGCGGCCACGGCGCACGCGAACAGGCCGCTGAGCAAGACGGCCATGACGACGTAGCTGTGCGCCAGCGCGTTCACGTCGTGCAGCAGCAACGCACCCGGCAGCCTGCCGGTCCGGCCCCCGAGTGCCGCTACCGCGGCCGCAACGCCGTCCGAGGTGGCCGGGTAGTGCCGCAGCGTGGTGAGGGTGAGGCCACCGTCGTCGATCACGCCCCGGGCCAGCAGGACGTGGTTGCGGGCATCACCGCTCATGGCCCAGGCCACGCCGGTCCCAGGTCCTTTCTGCTGCACCCACTGCGCAGCGGCAAGCACCCCGATGCAGATGCCGCCGAGCGTGGGGTCGAGCCACGGCGTCGGTTCCTCCGAGGCCACGCGCGCGCGCAGCAGCGACGCCGCCGCGACCAGCACTGGCAGCAGCAGGACGACGGCGGCCGCCGGCCGCGTCAAGATGTCGAGGCCGAGGACGGGCAGCGCCATCAGGCCGGCGAGCAGCACGCCGATCTCCAGGACGACAGCCGCCGCCCAGGCCGCTGCTGCGGAGACGCCGAGCGTCCGTCCGGTGGCGAAGCGCAGGCAAGCGGTGCCCAGCAGGATCAGCGCCGCAGGCAGGCCCACGACAAGGGAGGTCACCAGCGCGACGAGCAGGACGCAGACCGGCCGCAGGACCAGCCGGTTCACCTGTGCCGCTCGCCGGCCGCGCTCCGGAGGGCCCAGCTGCCCGAGAGGGCGACGAGCCCGCTGCCGGTGGTCCGGTCGCCGGGCTGCACGTCGAAGCGGAGGACCTTGCGGCGGTAGTCGTAGATCGTGGCGGTGCTGCGATCGGTCGCTGAGACGTCGATGTCGTAGACGCCCGGCTGCAGCGGCAAGGACGGCGTGGTCCAGTCGACAGCGCCGCTGCCCGTGAGCACTCCGAGGTCGAGCCCCTGGTGGCCGGTGTTGCCGCCCCACACGAGGGTGTCGGTGGTTGCGTCCGTGATCGCCAGCCCGAACGCGCCTGGCGGCACCTCGTCCTGCACGGTGTAGTGGATCCGAATGGTCACGCCGTCGTCCGTCGTCGCCTTCGTCGTCGCTCCGCCGGTCGGGTCCAGCAGCTCGACCCGCTCGATGAGGATCTGCCCCCCGCCCCAGCGGTCAGCGTCGCCGACGACCTC
>JAODNS010000285.1 GCA_025465145.1 Frankiales bacterium | reverse complement strand
CGCGATGTCGAGGAAGTCGGTGCCGTTGTTCTGCGGTACGACGCCGGACTGCGGCGACGCTGTCACGAACGCCATCGTCGACTCGAGCAGGCTGCTGGCCGTGGGGTTGCCGAGCGCAGCCTTCGGCACGCGGATCGTCACGGTGCCGGCGTCGGCGCTGCCCTCGCCCGCGGTCAACCTCTCCGATCGCGCCGCCCGCCGACGGCGCGTCGTACGTGAGGTAGTTCGGCTTGCAGCCGGACACCGAAGCAGAGGTCGACGGTCCCGGTCTTGCCGAGGAACTTGCCGGTGCTCGGGGAAGGAGCTGGCCTGCGCGTGGCGAACAGGGGACGCATGGCATCGGGACTGCTCGGTCGCACGCTCATCGGCAGCGTCCTGCTCGCGAACGTCGCCGTGGTGGGCGTGGCCGCGTCGTACGCGTCGTCGTCTGCCTCGTACGCGCCGTCCACCGCCGCTTCCCGCCCGATCGCCGCGCCCGTCCGCGTGCAGCCGCAGGCCCTGCCGACGCTGCCGCCGCTCCTGCAGCCGTCCCCGAGCCCTTCGCCGAAGCCGTCGCCTGCTCCGAAGCCGGCCGGCCCTCGCGTGGCGCCCCCGCAGGACCGCTGGGCCCTGCTCGTCGGCATCACCGACTACCGGTCGCCCGTCCACGACACCGTCGCCGGCGCCCAGGACATCGCCGTCGTGCGCGACACCCTGCTCAAGGCCGGCTGGCGCTCGGACCACATCAAGGTCCTCACCGACCGCGCCGCCACCGGCAAGGCGCTGCAGGACGGACTGACCTGGCTGATCCAGCACAGCAGCTCGTCGACCGTCTCCGTCTTCCACTACTCCGGCCACGTCAAGCAGCGGGACGGGCACGAGTACCTGTGGCCGGTGGACAACGCCTTCTACTCCGACACGTCCGTCACCCAGGCCATGCGCGCGGTGCGGGGCACGAGCTGGACGAACATCGCCGGCTGCGAGGCGGCCGGCTTCAACGACGGGCTCGCCGACCGCAACCACCTGTTCAGCGCGTCCAGCGCCGCTGACGAGAAGTCGTACGAGTACCCGCAGTGGAAGATGTCGGTCTGGACCGGAGTCCTCTGGGACCAGGGCCTGCGCAAGGCCGGTGCCGACACGGACGCAGACGGCCACGTGACCGTGCAGGAAGCCATCAAGTGGGGTGCTCCGCGCGCGGCGCAGATCACGAGGGACCAGCGTCCGCACGGCCCGCAGCACCCCTACCTCGCCGGCGGCACCGGCGCGCTGCGCCTCGACGCACCCGTCGTCGGCTAGCTCACTCGCCGCAGGCGCGTCCGGCCTGGACGAAGGTCATCCGCGACGCGGGGGTGGTGCCCGTCAGGCTGCCGAAGAAGCCCGCGGACTGGTCCCGCAGCGTGAACGAGGCGGGGAACGGGTCGTTCGGCGGCTGGACCGTGAACGTCCCGGTCGCGGTGCCCTCCCGCGCCTGCTTCACGGTCGTATCGATGCCGAACGCGAAGGTCGCGGTGTCGCCGACCAGCGCCCGGGCGCGGGCCACCTTGCCGGGAGTGCCGGTGTCGTTGAGCGACCAGTTGTACATCGTGAGCTCGGGCCCGTCGACGTTGCCGAACAGCACCAGCAGCGCGCCGCGGCCGAACTCGAGCCCGCGCAGGTCGGTGCCCGGGCACACGCCGTACGGGCTGCTGCCGGCCTCGATGACGCCGGTGTCCTTGGTCGGGGCGCCCCAGACTGCGCGCAGCGAGCGGATCGCCTTCTCCATCGGCGCCCCGAACTCGATCACCTCGCGCGGCAGGTCGATGCCGTCCCCGGTGAGGTAGCCGAGCCGCGCGGCGACCGCCGCGGACGGGCTCGGGGAGGGGCTGGGCGACGGGCTCGTGGACGGGCTGGGCGAGGGGCTCACGGACGGGGTGGGCGAGGGGCTGGGCAGCGGGCTCGGGGACTCCACCGCCGACGGCAGCGCCTTCGGAGAGGCGACCGGCCGCCCCGGCTCGTCCGAGCAGGCGGCGAGAACGGCCAGCAGGACGAGGGCCAGGACGAGGGGGGAGGTGCGCACGCCCGGAACGTAGCCCGGCGCAGCACTAGGGTCGCGGACGTGACCGGCGAGACGCTCTTCGACGCCGGGGAGCGCGCCGCTGCGGACCGCGTCGCGCCGCTGGCGGTCAAGATGCGGCCGCGCACGTTGGACGAGGTCGTCGGCCAGCAGCACCTGCTCGGCTCGAACGCGCCGCTGCGCCGCCTGATCGAGGGCGACGCGCCGCTGTCGATCTTCCTGTGGGGACCGCCCGGCACCGGGAAGACGACCCTGGCGATGCTCATCGCCCGCTCGACCCAGCGCCGTTTCCGGGAGCTGTCCGCGGTGACGGCCGGCGTGAAGGACGTCCGCGCGGTCGTCGACGAGGCGAAGCGGGCGCTGGGCGAGACCGGCGCGCAGACGGTGCTGTTCGTCGACGAGGTGCACCGGTTCTCGAAGACCCAGCAGGACGCGCTGCTGCCGAGCGTCGAGAACCGCTGGGTCACCCTCGTGGCTGCCACGACCGAGAACCCCTTCTTCAGCGTCATCAGCCCGCTGCTGTCCCGCTCGCTGCTGCTGACCCTCGAGCCGCTGACGGACGACGACGTGCGGGAGGTCGTCCGCCGAGCGCTCACCGACGAGCGCGGGCTGGGCGGGCGGGTGACGGTCGAGCCGGATGCCGAGGACCACCTCGTCCGCCTGGCCGGCGGCGACGCCCGGCGCGCGCTGACGGCTCTCGAGGCGGCCGCGGGGGCCTCCGACGTGATCACGCTGGACCTGCTGGAGCAGGCGGTCGACAAGGCCGCTGTGCGCTACGACCGCGACGGTGACCAGCACTACGACGTGATCAGCGCGTTCATCAAGAGCATCCGCGGCTCCGACGTCGACGCCGCGATGCACTACTTCGCCCGGATGGTCGAGGCGGGGGAGGACCCTCGGTTCATCGCCCGGCGGCTCGTCGTCAGCGCCAGCGAGGACATCGGGATGGCCGACCCGTCCTCGCTGCAGGCGGCGGTCGCCGCCGCGCAGGCGCTGGAGCTCATCGGCATGCCCGAGGCGCGGATCAACCTCGCCCAGGCGGTGATCCACCTCAGTCTCGCCCCGAAGAGCAACGCGGTGCTGGCCGCTGTCGACACGGCCCTCGCCGACATCCGCGCCGGGCGCACCGGCACCGTTCCGCCGTACCTGCGCGACAGCCACTACCCCGGAGCGAAGAAACTCGGCCACGGGTCCCCGGGGGGTTACCGATACCCTCACGACTTCCCGGGCAGGGTCGTGGCGCAGCAGTACGCGCCCGACCCGGTCGCTGGGCGGGAGTACTACTCGCCGAGCGACCTGGGAGTCGAGCGGGTCGCCGGTGAGCGCCTCGCGGGGCTGCGCGAGGTGCTGCGCGGGAACCGCAAGGTGGTCGCGGAGGACGCCGCCTCCGGCTTCCGCCCGCGATGCAAGCCCGCCCTACCCACACAGGAAGAGAAGGAGCAGCCCTCGTGCTGACAGCTGGACAGGTCGCAGGGCTGATCGTCGCGTTCGCGTTCGTGCTGCTCGTGCTCTTCCTCGGGCTGGTGCTCGTGAAGCTCGGCAAGGTGCTGACCGAGATGCAGAAGCTCGTCGCCGGCATCACCGACAAGACGGTGCCGCTGCTGGGTGAGGTCACCGGCACGGTCACCCACGTGAACTCCGAGCTCGTCCGCGTCGACGCGATCACGGCGAACGTGCAGTCGATGACGGGCAACGTCTCCGCGCTGACGTCGCTGTTCGCGGCGACGCTCGGCAGCCCGGTCATCAAGGTCGCGGCGTTCTCGTATGGCGTGCGGCGGGCCGCGGCCAAGAAGCAGCACGGCGAGATCGAGAAGCGCATCAAGTCGGAGATGAAGGCCAACCGCCGATGACCCGCCGCATGTTCTACGTCGCGCTCGGTGCGACCGTCGGGATCCTCGTCGTGCGCAAGGCGTCGCAGGCCGCCAAGCGGTTCACCCCTGCCGGCGTGCAGTCGTCGGTGTCCGGCGCCTTCGGCGGGCTCGGGCAGCGGTTCGGCGACTTCACCGCCACGGTCCGCGAGGGCATGGCGGAGCGCGAGGAGCAGCTGCGGACCGAGCTCGGACTGGACGGGTCGCACGACGTCGTGGACAGCTGATGCAGTCGCACGAGATCCGCCAGCGGTTCCTGGACCACTTCGAGAAGCGCGGCCACACCGTCGTCCCGTCCGCCTCGCTGCTCGCGGACGACCCGACGCTGCTGCTCGTCAACGCCGGCATGGTGCCGTTCAAGCCGTACTTCCTCGGTGAGCTCGCGCCGCCGTGGCAGCGCGCGACCAGCGTGCAGAAGTGCCTGCGGACCCTCGACATCGAGGAGGTCGGCAAGACCACCCGGCACGGGTCGTTCTTCCAGATGGCCGGCAACTTCTCGTTCGGCGACTACTTCAAGGCCGGCGCCATCGAGCTGGCGTGGGACCTCGTCACCAAGTCGGTGAGCGACGGCGGGTACGGCCTGGATGCCGACCGCATCTGGCCAACCGTCTACCTCGACGACGACGAGGCGTACGAGCTGTGGCGCCAGGTGGGCGTGCCCGAGCAGCGCATCCAGCGGCTCGGCAAGTCCGAGAACTACTGGAGCATGGGCGTCCCCGGACCGGGCGGTCCGTGCAGCGAGATCAACTACGACCGCGGCCCCGCGTACGGCGAGGAGGGTGGTCCCGCCGTCAACGGCGAGCGCTACCTGGAGATCTGGAACCTCGTCTTCATGCAGGAGCAGCTGTCCCAGGTGCGCTCGAAGGTCGACTTCGACATCGCCGGGCCGCTGCCGACGCAGAACATCGACACCGGCATGGGCCTCGAGCGGGTGGCCGCCGTGCTGCAGGGCGTCGACAACCTGTACGAGATCGACACGTCGCGCCGGATCCTCGACACGGCAGCGGCGCTCGCCGGAGTGCGGTACGGCGACGACCAGACCAACGACGTGCGGCTGCGCGTCGTGGCGGATCACGCCCGCAGCGCGGTGATGCTCATCGGCGACGGCGTGCGTCCGGGCAACGAGGGCGCGGGCTACGTCCTGCGCCGGCTGATGCGCCGCACGACCCGGTCGATGCGCCTCATGGGTGCCCTCGACCCGTCGATGGACGAGCTGATGGAGGCGTCCATCGAGGCGATGGGGCCGCAGTACCCCAACCTTGTCGACGACCGCGAGCGGATCCACGCGGTCGCCGCGGCCGAGGAGGCGTCCTTCCTCGAGACGATCAGCAAGGGCGCGACGATCTTCGACCAGGCGGTCCCGGCGGCGCGGTCGGCCGGCGGCGTCCTGTCCGGCTCGGCCGCGTTCTCGCTGCACGACACGTACGGCTTCCCGATCGACCTCACGCTGGAGATGGCGGCCGAGCAGGGGCTGACCGTCGACGAGCCCGCCTTCCGCGCCCTCATGCAGGAGCAGCGCGACCGTGCGAAGCAGGACGCGCGCGACAAGAAGGGGCTGGACCGGGTCGACGTCAGCGTCTACCGCACCCTGCTCGACGTCGCCGGGGCGAGCGAGTTCACCGGCTACAGCGAGGTGCGGTCGGAGGCTGTCGTACGCGGGCTCGTCGTCGACGGCGCCTCCACCGGAGCGGCGGGGGAGGGCACGACCGTCGAGGTGGTGCTGGACCGGACGCCGTTCTACGCCGAGGCCGGCGGGCAGCTCGCCGACCACGGCCGCCTCGTCCTCGCGGACGGCACCGAGCTCGAGGTCTACGACGTCCAGAAGACGCTGCCCGACCTGGTGGTGCACAAGGCGCGCGTGCTCAACGGCGAGGCGCGGGTTGGCGCGGCCGGCCTCGCGGCGGTCGACGTCGAGCGGCGCCGCTCGGTGTCCCGCGCGCACACGGCGACGCACCTGGTGCACAAGGCGTTCCGCGCCGCGCTGGGGGAGACGGCCACCCAGGCCGGGTCGATGAACGCGCCTGGCCGGTTCCGCTTCGACTTCCACGCGCCCGGCGCGGTGCCGGTGTCGGTGCTGGCCGACGTCGAGCAGGAGATCAATGAGATCGCGCTGGCCGACCTCGAGGTGCGCGCGTTCGTCACCACACAGGAAGAGGCACGTCGGATCGGCGCCATGGCGCTGTTCGGCGAGAAGTACGGCGATGCGGTCCGGGTCGTCGAGGTCGGAGACTACGCCCGTGAGCTCTGCGGCGGCACGCACGCGGCTCGGTCCGGCCAGCTCGGCATGGTCAAGCTGCTGACGGAGTCCTCGATCGGGGCGGGCGTCCGCCGTGTCGAGGGGCTCGTCGGGCTCGACGCGTACTCGTACCTCGCCCGCGAGCACGTCCTTCTCGCCCAGCTCGCGTCGGCGTTCAAGGTGCCGGCCGAGGAGGTGCCCGACCGCGTCGCGGCGACGGTCGCCCGGCTGCGCGAGGTCGAGAAGGAGCTCGAGCAGCTGCGCGCCGGCGCCGTGCTGCAGCAGGCCGGTGCCTTTGCGGCGGGGGCCCGGTCCGTCAATGGGATCTCGTACGTCGGCGTCGAGGCGCCCGCCGGGACCCCCGGCGACCTCGTGCGGAACTTGGCGCTGGACATCCGCGGGCGGCTGACCGGCCCGGGGGTCGTGCTCGTGGCGGCCGGCGGGGACCGCGTCACGCTGGTCGCGGCGGTCAACGACGAGGGCCGGTCCCGCGGCCTGTCGGCCAACGCCGTGCTGCGCGAGGCGGCTCCGGCGGTCGACGGCAAGGGTGGCGGCAAGGACGACGTCGCCCAGGGCGGCGGGAGCAACCCCGCCGGCATCGACGAGGGGCTGCTCAAGGCCGAGC
>JAODNS010000284.1 GCA_025465145.1 Frankiales bacterium | reverse complement strand
AGGTGCTCGACGACCCGCTGGTCCCAGTCGTCGCCGCCCAGCTTGTTGTCGCCGGAGGTCGCCTTGACCTCGATGACGCCGTCGCCGATCTCGAGCAGGGACACGTCGAACGTGCCGCCGCCGAGGTCGAAGACGAGGATTGTCTGCTCCTTGTCGCCCTTGTCCAGGCCGTACGCGAGCGCGGCCGCGGTGGGCTCGTTGACGATGCGCAGGACGTTCAGGCCCGCGACCTCGCCGGCCTCCTTGGTGGCCTGCCGCTCGGCGTCGGAGAAGTACGCCGGCACGGTGATGACCGCGTCCGTGACGTCCTCCCCGAGATAGGCCTCCGCGTCGCGCTTGAGCTTCTGCAGCACGAACGCGCTGATCTGCTGGGGGGTGAAGTCCTTGCCGTCGATGCTCGTCTTCCAGTCGGTGCCCATGTGGCGCTTGACCGACCGGATGGTGCGCTCGACGTTGGTGACCGCCTGGCGCTTGGCCACCTCGCCGACGAGCACCTCGCCGTTCTTGGCGAACGCGACGATCGACGGCGTCGTACGCGCGCCCTCGGCGTTCGCGATCACTGTCGGCTCGCCGCCCTCGAGGACGCTGACGACGGAGTTGGTGGTGCCGAGGTCGATGCCGACCGCTCGTGCCATGTCTGTGTCTCCCTGTGGTTGAGCGTGTGCCACTCAAGATGCGGCTGTACGGGGCAACCGTCAAGTCGGCATGAGTCTTCCCGGCTCAAGGAAGTTCCTTCTCCACGTCGCAGGCCCTGCCGTGGCACGCTGCATGCATGCTGAGCGGGATGCGCAGCCGCGACGGCGGCCCGAACTGGGCGATCCGTGGCCTCGCGCTGGTGGTCGCCCTGCTGCTCGCCGGCCCGCTGACGGTGTACGTGTTCCGCGCCGTCGCCGGGCTGCTGTCCTACGCCCTCTGAGCCCCCCGCCACCCGGCACTCGGCCCCGACCCCCGGTCCCGGTTGCCGGCCCGGCCCCGGTCCCGCCACCCGGCCCCGGTGATCAACGCCGCACGACGCCGCGCTGGCAGCGGCGTGGTTCCGCGGCGTTGCACGGCCTCGATCAGGTGAGCACAGGCCCACGCGCGTGCACCGTCAGCCCGACGGGCGCCGCGGCTCGGCGGTCCGCAGCGCGAGCCAGCAGGTGGTCCGCCGCCGCGGACGCGTCGCGCCGGACCCGCGCGACGCTCAAGTGCACCAGCTCGACGTGCGCGGCCGCGAACCGCTCATGCCGGTCGTACGTCGACTCCTCCCGCTCCTCCCCCGCGTGCCACTCCCGGCTCTCGACCTCCCCGCCGACGTTCAGGTCGAGCAGCCAGATGTCCGGGAAGCCCAGACGCACGCCGTTCACGCGCAGCTCCGGGTTGACCAGGAACCGCTGCCCGCGCCCGGTCCGCCCGTCGACCAGTTCCGCCTCCCGCGGGCTCGCGCAGCCGCGCACGGCGTCGTCGATCGCTCGGCGGGTCTGACCGGACCCGTTGCGCTGGCCGGCGTCGAGCACGGCGCGCAGGTCCGCCGGCTGACAGCCCTGCCCGACCGCGCCAAGGACGATGCCCCTGGCGTCCTGCAGAGAGACTGCCCAGCGAGCGGCGTCGACGACCGCCCGCTCCACCGGTGCTATCTGCAGGCCGCTGCGGAGCCAGGTGCCTGCAAGCGGCCAGGCGGTCGTCCGCGTCAGCCGGACGCGGGCGGAGCTGCGCCTTCGGACGGCATCCGGGACCAGCAGGTGCGCGCACTCCACCCGCGGCAGCCACGGCAGGCCCAGCTCGTGGAGCACGACGAGCCCGCTGACGACGCAGTCGATGCCGGCGTACACCCCCGCCGCTCTGGCGAGCGCCAGCGGCGTCAGCGGCCCGGGCCGTGGGACGTACCAGCCGCGCGCGAGGTGGGTCCACCTTCCGGCGGCAACAGCCCGCTCGGCCGCGTCGCCGCTGATGCCCAACGCGGCGAGCTCGGCCCGCTGCAGAGCTCCCCCGGACTCGGCCGCTCGCAGCAGGGCGCGCCGCTGCACCTCTGCCTTCACGCGGCCATCCGAGGGGGAGGGGGACCCCCTGCGCGCTGGTTCGCAGCATGTGGGGGCAGCCGCGCCCGCTGTGGACAGCCGCCGCCGGGTCCCGTGCGGTGATCAACGCCGCACGGTGCCGCGCTGGCAGCGGCGTCGTTCCGCGGCGTTGTACGGCGTTGATCACCCGGAGGCGTGCGGCTGAGCAGGACGTACGCGGTTACCGGGCGGTAACATCAACCCGGCGGGCTGGCTCGATCAGCCCGCCGTAGGCTCGTCCGGCGCATGCGCGCGCTGCTCTCGTGGAGGAACCCGTGGAGACGGACATGCTCGTCCGCCTGGTCGTCGGTCTGCTGATCATCGTTGTCTCGCTCGCGGTGGCCGGCCGGCGCATCCTGTTCCTCGTCCGGCTCATCAGCAGCGGCCAGCCCGCGCCGGGCCGTCTGGACCACCTGCCGCGCCGCATCAAGGACCAGGTCGTCGAGGTCTTCGGCCAGACCCGGCTGCTCAAGTGGAACGTCCCCGGTCTCGCGCACTTCTTCACGTTCTGGGCGTTTGTGATCCTGACGTTCACGATCATCGAGGCCGTCGGCGCGATGTTCGACCGCGACTTCGCGATCCCGATCATCGGCGAGACGCGGGCGCTCGGCTTCGCCGAGGACCTCATCGGCACGCTGCTGCTGTTCTCCCTCATCGCGTTCGCGATCATCCGGCTGCGCAACGCGCCGGCGAAGAAGCAGCGCAACAGCCGATTCTACGGCTCGCACACCAAGGCGGCCTGGGTCGTCCTGGGCATGATCAGCCTCGTCGCCATCACGCTGTTCGGGATCCGCGCCGCGCAGCTCAACACCGGCCACTACCCGTGGCGCGAGCACCCGCACTGGACGTTCACGTCGTTCGCGTTCAGCAAGGTCCTGGCGCCACTGGGCACGGGCGCGAACGGCGTGCTCGAGACGTTCTTCGTGCTGGCCCAGATCGCCGTCGTCTTCGGCTTCCTCGTGATCGTCACGTACTCGAAGCACCTGCACATCTTCACTGCGCCGATCAACGTGACCACCAAGCGCGAGCCGGGCACCACAGCGCTCGGCCCGCTGCAGCCGATGATGAGCAAGGGCAAGCCGCTCGACTTCGAGAACGCCGACCCGGAGGTCGACACGTTTGGCGTCGCGAAGGTCGAGGACTTCGGCTGGAACGCGATGCTCGACATGGCCACCTGCACCGAGTGCGGGCGCTGCCAGAGCCAGTGCCCGGCGTGGAACACGGGCAAGCCGCTCAGCCCGAAGCTCGTGATCATGAACCTGCGCGACCACCTGTTCGCGAAGGCGCCGTACATCCTCGGCAGCAAGACCGCGCCCGAGGGACACGTCCCGAACTTCCACGACGCCGGCACCGACAGCGGCCACGACGTGCCGGAGGACGGTTACGCGCGGGTCAAGGGCAGCACGCCGGAGCAGGCGGTACGACCGCTCGTCGGCACACTCGAGGAGGGCGGGGTCATCGACCCCGATGTCCTGTGGAGCTGCACCACCTGCGGCGCCTGCGTCGAGCAGTGCCCGGTCGACATCGAGCACG
>JAODNS010000276.1 GCA_025465145.1 Frankiales bacterium | reverse complement strand
CGGCGAGGCGGCTGCCGTCACGGCCGAGCCCAGTCCGGCCCCGGTGCCCGAGCCGGAGGTCGCCGCACCCGCCCGGGCAGCCGCCGTCGCCGACCGGCTGCCGGTGCCGCTGGTGGGCACGGCGGGTGTCCTCGTCGGCGTCGCGGGGCTGGGTGTCGCGCTCGCCGCCCGCGCCCGCCGGCAGCAGCCGCACGTGCAGGGCCCGGTCTGACGTACGTTCCGCGCCGTACTGCGACGAGGGAGGGCGCGCGATGAGGGACGGGCTGGTCGGTCGTACCGGCCGGGTCGTCGTCCGCGTGCGCGGCGGCGACGTGCCGGGGGAGGTCGTGCTGAACGTGCACGGCCTGCCCGAGACCTACCTCGCCTACAGCGCGGACGAGCTGCCGATCGGCAGCCACGTGCTCGTGATCGGCACACGCGGCGGACGTCGGATCGACGTCGAGGCGTGGTCGGTCGCGGACGTCTGACCCCAGGGAAGAGGAACCATGCTCGGGTACCACGTGCCGGCGCCGAACGAGGCGATGCTCATCTCCGGCGGAAAGCAGAAGGCCGGCGGCGGCGGCCAGCGCGTGATCGAGTCGGGGATGAGCCCGGACGCGCTGCCGTTCCGGATCGTCACAGGTCACGGCGCCTGGGTGCTGCCGGTCCTGCGCAAGGTCTCGTTCCTGACGCTCGCCATGCGCGAGGCCATCGTGACCGACGACTGCGTGACGCAGCAGGGCATCACCTTGTCGGTGAAGGCCGTCATCGCGTTCAAGGTCGGCAGTGACCAGGGCAGCATCGCGGCCGCCGCCCAGCGGTTCCTCGAGGACCAGGACCAGATGGACGAGCTGACCGGGCAGATCTTCGCCGGCCACCTGCGCTCGATCGTCGGCTCGATGACCGTCGAGAGCATCATCCGCGAGCGGCAGACGCTGGCGGAGAACGTGCTCGACGCCAGCAAGGTCGAGATGGGCCACCTCGGCCTGACCGTCGACTCGCTGCAGATCCAGTCCATCGACGACAAGGGCAGCGGCTACATCGCCGCCCTCGCCGCGCCGCACCTCGCCACCGTCAACCAGGCGGCGAACATCGCGCAGGCCGCGGCCGACCAGGCGAGCGCGATGGCACAGCAGGAGAGCGACCGCAACCAGGCCGAGTACGCGCGGCAGACAGCGATCAAGCGCGCCGAGTACCAGGCCGAGATCGACCAGGCGCAGGCCCGGCAGGCGGCGGCGGGACCGCTCGCGGAGGCGCAGGCGCAGCAGGCCGTGCTGGCCGAGCAGTCGCTCGTCGCCGCCAAGAACGCCGAGCTGCGTGAAGCCGAGCTCATCGCGGAGGTGGTGAAGCCCGCGCAGGCCGAGGCGGAGCGCATCCGCACGCTGGCGAAGGCCCAGGCCGAGGCGACGAAGCTGTCCGCCCAGGCCGCGGCCGCGGAGGGCCGGATCGCCCTGGACCAGCTGGTCATCTCGCAGCTGCCGGAGATGCTCCGCGCCGCTGCCGAGGGGCTGCAGGGCGCGAACCTGACGGTGCTCAACGGCGCCGACGGGCTCAACGGCACGGTCGCGTCGCTGGCCGGCCAGGGGCTCGCGATCCTGCGCACCATCACGGACTCCCTCCCCGGCGAGCGCGCGGAGCAGGTCGAGCAGGTCGAGCAGGTCCTCTACGAGGAGGAGCCCGCGCAGTGAGGTACGTACGGCTCGGCAGCAGCGGGCTCCAGGTGTCCGCCGTCTGCCTCGGGTGCATGAGCTACGGCGTCCCCGACCGCGGCGCGCACCCGTGGTCGCTCGACGAGGAGGCGAGCCGCCCGTTCATCCGCCGCGCGCTCGAACTCGGCATCACCTTCTTCGACACGGCCAACGTCTACTCCGACGGCACGAGCGAGGAGATCCTCGGTTGCGCGCTGAAGGACTTCGCGGCCAGCAGGGACGAGGTCGTCGTGGCCACCAAGGTGCACGGCCGCATGCGGCCGGGCGCCAACGGCGGCGGGCTGTCCCGCAAGGCGATCCTCAGCGAGATCGAGCACAGCCTGCGCCGGCTGGGGATGGACCACGTCGACCTGTACCAGGTGCACCGGTGGGACCCGCACACGCCGGTGGAGGAGACGCTCGAGGCGCTGTCGGACGTGGTGAAGGCGGGCAAGGCGCGCTACCTCGGCGCGTCCTCAATGTGGGCGTGGCAGTTCAGCAAGGCGCTGCACCTGCAGAAGGCGAACGGCTGGGCGCGGTACGTCTCGATGCAGGACCACTACAACCTGCTCAACCGCGAGGAGGAGCGGGAGATGCTGCCGCTCTGCGCGGACGAGGGCATCGGCGCCATCCCGTGGAGCCCGCTGGCGCGCGGCCGGCTGACCCGGCCGTGGGACGAGGCGACCGAGCGGTCCGAGACCGACCAGTTCGGCAAGTCGCTCTACGCCGAGGCCGACCGGGCGGTCGTCGAGCGGGTCGCGGAGGTCGCCGCCGAGCGAGGGGTGCCGGCGGCTCAGGTGGCGCTGGCGTGGGTGGCCCGCAACCCCGTGGTGACCGCGCCGATCGTCGGCGCGACGAAGCCGCACCACCTCGACGACGCCGTCGCGAGCGTCGACCTGGAGCTGTCGGCGGAGGAGGTCATCCGGCTCGAGGAGCCGTACGTCCCGCACACTGTCGTCGGCTTCTAGGGCGGCGGCCAGACCGACGTCCAGGACCGCGTGTCCGTCGCCAACGAGGTGACGGCCTCGGGCAGCCGCCCGGTCACGACCTGCTCGATCGTGGTCCGCTCCAGCACCGCGCGCAGGCCGGCGCGCACCGCCACCCAGACGTCCTGCAGGCGAGCGGCCGGCTCGGCGTACACGAGGCTCTCCGGCCGGTGCCCGTGGACGAGCGCCAGCGGCCCGTCGATCACGCGTACGACGTCGGCGACCGTGATCGCGTACGACGGCCGGGCCAGCCGGTGCCCGCCGTCCGGGCCGCGGCGGCTGTCGACGATGCCGGCCCGCCGCAGCTCCAGCAGGATGCCGTCGAGGAAGGTGCGCGGGATCGCCTGCGCGGCGGCGATGTCGTCGGCCTTGACGGCCGTCCCCTCGGCGGCGACGGCCAGCACGCACAGGGCGCGCAGGGCGTAGTCGCTCTTCGCCGAGATCTGCACAGGGCGTGTCTAGCCCACGGACGCGTGCATCTCCCAGACCAGCAGCTCGGCCGGCGCGGTGGCCGTGACGCGCTGCCCGCCGGTGGCGGTGAAGCGGACGGCGTCCCCCTCCAGCAGCGCGCCGGCACCCTCCAGCTCGACCGCTCCGACCGCGACGAACAGGTGCAGGTACGGCGCCTCAGGCAGCTGCACGCTCTGCCCCGGCTCGAGCCGCGCGGCGTACAGCGCGGCGTCCCGGTTGTTGATGCCGATCGCCGCCTCGCCGGGGTGCCGTCCCGAGGCCACGGGCACCAGCCCGCCGCGCAGCAGCGCGTCGTCCATCTCGAGCTGCTCGTACCCCGGCGTTCGCCCCGGCTCGTCCGGCACGACCCACATCTGCACGAAGCGCACGTCCTCGCGCGGGTACGCGGCGGCGTCGTTCTTCTCGCTGTGCAGGATCCCGCGGCCGGCGCTCATCCGCTGCGCGAGCCCCGGGTAGACGACGCCGCTGTGGCCGGTGGAGTCCTGGTGCACCAGGGAGCCGCGCAGCACCCACGTGACGATCTCCATGTCGCGGTGCGGGTGCGTCTCGAACCCGGCCCCGGCCCGCACGACGTCGTCGTTGTTGACCAGGAGCAATCCGTGCGAGGTGTTGAGCGGGTCGTAGTGGCGGCCGAAGGAGAAGGAGTGCTTCGAGTCCAGCCAGTCGATCCGGGTCGTGGGGCGGTCGGCTGCGCGGCGGACGTCGACGGCGGGCTGCATGCCGGCTCCAACCGGACGCGTCCGCCGGCTCTTCCGGGTGCTGCGGAAACGGCCGTTTTGCCCGTAGAATCCCCTCGGCACGTCGACCAGGGGGGAACACCGTCGTGAGGGCTCGTCCTCGCGCTGCGAGGGCACTCGCGGTGCTGTTCACTGCCGCGTTCGCCGGGGGCGTCCTCGCCGCACCCGCGAGTGCCGTGCCGGTCTGCGTCGACCTTCCCGTCGAGGTGTGCCTGCCGGAGGGCGGGCCGGCGATCGGTGCGGTCGGCGACAACACCAACGACTACCCGTCCGTCCGCAACGCGCAGTTCCTGCGGGTCCGGCTGGCCGGCATCAGCAGCCCGCAGGGCGGCGTCATCGCGGTCGAGCCCGGCCTGTACGCGAAGGGGCTCAACGGCAGCATCACGTACGCGCCGTGCAAGGGGCGTCCGACCCACGTGCCCTCCGTGGACGACCCGGTCAGCGGCGGCGAGCCGTACAAGCCCGCGTGCGCCGACCCGGTGGAGCCCAGCTACTACCGCAGCGGCGGGTTCGGGGCGGGACTGCGCAAGCAGACAGCCGCCTTCACCGGCGGCATCGTCATGAGCAACACCGACACCACGACGGAGTGCACGCCGGTCTGCAACCACCAGTGGGCGAACAAGCTGAGCCGGCTGGACGTCGAGATCTACCTGAAGAAGCGCGACCCGCAGACGGGCAAGCTGTCCACCGACTTCGAGTACGTGCGGCCGCGGTTCAGCGCGACCGCGTTCACCAAGCGCAGCGGCAACGGCCTCGAGTCCGCGGACTTCGGCGTCATCACGCCGCTCAAGGCGTACGCCAAGGGCACTGCGCGGCTGCAGGGCCTCATCTTCGCCAGCGGCAGCACGCGAGCCGATGCCGGACGCGTGCGGTTCTCGGTCTTCGAGAACGACGCCAACGGCCGGACCAGCACCGGCCAGCCGCTGCAGGCGTTCTCGGTCTTCACCAGCACCGGCGCGTTCTACAGCCTGGGCACGCTCTACGCGGGCAGCTACAAGATGCGGGTCACCGACCTGGAGAAGGGCACGTGCGTCGTCGTGAAGCACCTGCCGCTGCAGCGGATGGGCGAGCGCATCGACCTGCACCTGGACCGGCCCGCGTTCGGCATCCCGCACGCCCGCACGGTCGCCTGCTGACGTGAGCCGGGCCGGCGCAGCGGCGCTGCTCCTGCTGCTGGCCGCTCCCGCCGTCGCTGCAGAGTCACCCAGTCCTGCGCCGGAGGAGGACCGGACGACGTCGGTGGCGGTGTCGCCGGCCAGTGCCGCGGACCGCGGCACGTTCGTGCTGCGCGGGTACAGCGACTGCGCCGTGATCGACGGGCACCTGCTGTTCCGCAGCTACGACGGCAAGGCCGACAACGTCGTCGCCCGCAGCACCTCGAAGACGTACGACTACAGCCGGGAGAAGTACCCGTACGTCGTGCGCGTGACGGTCCCCGCCCATGCGGCACCGGGCCCGGCGCAGGTGTACGCAGCGCCGTTCTGCGGGCCGCCGGAGGAGTACCCGACCAGCGAGACCCTCGCGGTGCGCATCGCGCGGGGTCAACTGGCGCTGCGGCTCTCCGACCGGCGCCTCGACGTGGGGGACCGGCTGCGGGTCCGGGTGTCCGGCTGCGACGGCACCCGCGGCCGGCTGACGGTGCGCGTGCAGGTCGGCGGCGACACCCGCGACGTCCCCGCGGCGGTCGTGTCTGGGGCCGCGTCCGCCCGGGTCACGCTGCGGACGGCCGGTACCGGCACCGTGTCCCTGCCGCGCGCGGCGACCGAGTGCCGCGGCTCCCGTGCGGCGGCGCCGGTCCCGTTCGCGGTCCGCGGCGCTGCGACCGTGGCCTCGGCGTCCGCGAGCCCGTCGGCGTCGGAGGTACCCGCGTCGGCTCCCGCGTCGCCCGCGCCGATGGCCGCCTCCGCCTCGGCCTCGTCCTCGCCGAGTGCCGCTCCTGCGGCAGCGCCGCGACGGAAGCGGGACGGCGGCGTGCCGGTGCTGCCCGTGGTGCTCGCGGTCCTCGCCGCTGCGGGGGCTGCCGGCGCGGTGCTGCTGCGGCGGTCCCGCTAGCGTTGCGGCATGGCCCTGGCCGCGGGAGTCCTCGCCCACGCCGGTGGGGTGCCGGAGGCGGCGACGGTGCTGATCCCGCTGCTGGTCGTCGGGGCGTTCGTGGTGCAGGAGCGGCGCAACGTCCGCCGGCTCCGGGAGCAGGAGGAGACCGAGCAGGTCGACGACCCGGAGCAGCGGCCCTAGGGCGCTACGGTCGCGGCATGACGAGCCCCACGGGCAAGCGGCCGCGCAACCTGTTCTTCTACCTGGCGGTCCTCTTCTTCCTCGGGATCCTGTTCTGCCTGTACCAGCGCACCCTCGTTCTGGCCGTTGGCTCCGGGGCGCTCGCCGTCGCGTGCGTGTTCGCCGCGGCCCGGCCGCGCGGCGGGTCGTAGTGCCGGTCGTCCTGCGGGCCGACCGGCCGCTCACCGAGGACGAGGTCGTCTCGGTGGCACGCGGCGGTGCGGCCGTCGTGCTCTCAACGGAGTCGCTCTCGCGGCTCGGCGCCGCGCGCAGGGCCGTCGACGACCTGGCCGCGCAGGACCGGCCCGTCTACGGGATCTCCACCGGCTTCGGTGCGCTGGCGACCCGGCACATCCCCACCGACCTGCGCACGCAGCTGCAGCGCAGCCTCGTCCGCTCGCACGCGGCCAGCAGCGGCAGCGTGGTCGAGGCGGCGGTGGTCCGCGGCATGGTGCTGCTGCGCCTGCAGACCCTCGCCACCGGCCGCACCGGCGTCCGGCCGGAGACCGCGCGGGCGTATGCCGGGCTGCTCAACGCCGGGATCACGCCGGTCGTCCGCGAGCACGGATCCCTCGGCTGCTCAGGCGATCTGGCGCCGCTGGCCCATGCTGCGCTGGCCGTCATGGGAGAGGGCGAGGTACGGGTGGGGGAGCGCGTGCTGCCGGCCGCCGTCGCCCTCGCCGAGGCGGGACTCGACCCGGTGGTGCTCGCCGAGAAGGAGGGGCTCGCCCTCATCAACGGCACCGACGGGATGCTCGCGATGCTGATGCTCGCGTGCGCCGACCTGCACCTGCTGCTGCGCACGGCGGACGTCACCGCGGCGATGAGCCTCGAGGCGCTGCTGGGCACCGACCGGGTCCTCGCGGCCGACCTGATGGCGCTGCGGCCGCACCCGGGGCAGGCGACGGCGGCGGCCAACATGCGGCGGCTGCTCGACGGCTCGCCGCTGGTCGCGTCGCACCGCGGACCAGAGGACACCCGCGTCCAGGACGCGTACTCCGTCCGCTGCGCGCCGCAGGTCGCCGGCGGCGCGCGCGACACCCTCGCCCACGCCCGCCTCGTCGCCGCCCGCGAGGCCGCTGCGGCCATCGACAACCCGGTGCTGCTGCCGGACGGGCGGATCGAGTCCAACGGCAACTTCCACGGCGCGCCCGTGGCCTACGTCCTGGACTTCCTCGCCATCCCGATCGCGGACCTCGCGTCGATCAGCGAGCGCCGCACGGACCGGATGCTCGACCCGAACCGGTCGCACGGCCTGCCGGCCTTCCTCGCGCACGACCCCGGCGTCGACTCCGGCCTGATGATCGCGCAGTACACGCAGGCCGGGCTGGTGAGCGAGCTCAAGCGGCTTGCGGTGCCGGCGAGCGTCGACTCGATCCCCAGCTCGGCGATGCAGGAGGACCACGTCTCGATGGGCTGGGGAGCGGGCCGCAAGCTGCTGCGCGCGGTCGACGGCCTGACGCGGGTGCTGGCCGTCGAGCTGCTGACGGCCGCGCGCGCGCTCGACCTGCGGGCGCCGCTGCAGCCTGCCCAGGCCACCGCGGCGGCGGTCGCCGCGCTGCGCTCGGCCGTACCCGGACCAGGGCCCGACCGATACCTCTCGGTCGAGATCGAGGCCACCGTGGAGCTCGTGCGGTCGGGCGCCGTGCTCGCCGCCGTGGAAGCCGTCACTGGACCGCTGGAGTAGCCGTGGAGTGCATCGGATGGGCCCAGGAGGCGGCGCTGCGCTGCCTGCGCAACAACCTGCACCCGGACGTCGCCGAGCGGCCTGAGGACCTGGTCGTCTACGGCGGCAACGGCAAGGCGGCGCGCGACCACGCCTCCCTCGCGGCGATCGAGCAGACCCTGATGCGGCTCAAGAACGACGAGACGCTGATGGTGCAGAGCGGCAAGCCCGTCGCCGTCTTCCGCACCTTCGAGCACGCGCCGCGGGTGCTCATTGCCAACTCGCTGCTCGTCCCCGGCTGGGCAACCTGGAAGGACTTCTGGGAGCTCGAGGCGCTCGGCCTGACGATGTACGGCCAGATGACGGCCGGGTCGTGGATCTACATCGGCACGCAGGGGATCGTGCAGGGCACCTTCCAGACGTTCGCGGCGCTGGCCGAGCAGCGGTACGACGGGACGCTGCGCGGCCGGATCGTGCTGACGTCCGGCCTCGGCGGCATGGGCGGTGCGCAGCCGCTCGCGGTGACGCTGAACGGCGGCGTCGCGCTGTGCCTCGACGTCGACCCGGCGCGGGTGCAGAAGCGGATCCGGACGAGGTACCTCGACGTCGTCGCGGACTCGCTCGACGAGGGGTTGCGGCTGGTGCGGGCAGCGGCCGCCGAGGGCCGGGCGCTGTCGGTCGGGGTGGTGGCCAACGCGGCGTCGGCCCTGCCCGAGCTGCTCGCCCGCGGAGAGCAGTTCGACGTCGTCACCGACCAGACGAGCGCGCACGACCCGCTCAACGGGTACGTGCCGGCCGGGCTGTCGCTGGACGAGGCCGACGAGCTGCGGCGGACCAAGCCGTCCGAGTACGTGGAGCTGGCGCGGGCGTCGATGGTCGACCACTGCCGCGCGATGGTCGGTTTCGCCCGCGCGGGTGCGGAGGTGTTCGACTACGGCAACAACCTGCGCGGGGAGGCGCGGGAGGCCGGGCTGGCGGAGGCGTTCGAGTACCCGGGCTTCGTGCCGGCGTACATCCGGCCGCTGTTCTGCGAGGGCATCGGCCCGTTCCGGTTCGTCGCCCTGTCAGGCGATCCGGCGGACATCGCGGTCGCGGACGAGGCGCTGCTGGCGGCGTTCCCGGACAACCCGTACGTGCAGCGCTGGATACCCATGGCGCGGGAGCGGGTCGCCTTCCAAGGGCTGCCGGCGCGCATCTGCTGGCTCGGGTACGGCGAGCGGGCGGCCGCGGGGGAAGTGCTCAACGACCTGGTCGCGTCCGGTCGGATCAAGGCGCCCGTCGTCATCGGGCGCGACCACCTCGACAGCGGCTCGGTCGCGTCGCCGTACCGGGAGACCGAGGCGATGCAGGACGGCTCGGACGCCATTGCCGACTGGCCGATCCTCAACGCGCTGCTCAACGTCGCGTCCGGAGCCGCGTGGGTCGCGGTGCACCACGGGGGTGGCGTCGGCATGGGCAAGTCGATCCACTCGGGCGCGCAGGTCCTCGCGGACGGGACGGCCGACGGCGCACGACGGGTGTCGCGGGTGCTGACGAACGACCCCGGCACGGGCGTCGTCCGGCACGCCGACGCCGGGTACGAGATCGCCCAGCGGGTCGCCCGCGAGCGCGGCGTCGACATGCCCATGCTGTGAGCTCGCTGCTGGTCCGCGGCATCGGGACCCTCGTCTCGTGGGACGACGAGCAGCCGGTGCGGTCCGACGTCTCGCTGGTCGTCGAGGACGGGCTGGTGGTGCACGTCGGCGCTCCGGCGGCAGCCGATCGGGTGCTGGACGTCGACGGCGGCTGCGTCCTGCCGGGGTTCGTCGATGCGCACACCCACCTCGTGTTCGGCGGCGACCGGACGGATGAGTTCGAGGCGCGACTGGTCGGGAAGCCCTATGCAGCAGGCGGTATCCGTACGACCGTTGCGGCGACGAGGTCCTTGTCGACGGCTGCCCTGACTTCCCGCGCGGTCCGGCTGGCGGACGAGGCGCTCAGGTCCGGGACCACGACGCTGGAGGTGAAGTCCGGCTACGGGCTCACCGTCGACGACGAGCTGCGGTGCCTGGAGGCGGCGTCCGCGGTGACGGCGCACCGGACGTTCCTCGGCGCGCACGTGGTGCCTTCCGGAATGACCGCCGCGGCGTACGTCGACCTCGTGTGCGGGCCGATGCTGGAGGCCGTTCTGCCTGTGGCCACGGGGATCGACGCGTTCTGCGAGGAGGGCGCCTTCGACGTGGAGCAGTGCCGGCAGGTGCTGTCCGCCGGTGCTGCGCGCGGACTCGACGTGCACGTGCACGCCAACCAGCTCGGCGCGGGCGGTGGTGCGCAGCTGGCCGCCTCGCTCGGTGCTGCGTCCGCCGACCACTGCACGCACCTCACGGAGGAGGACATCTCCGCGCTGCGGGATGCGGCGGTCGTGGCCGTGCTGGTGCCCGCGGCGGAGTTCAGCACCCGGTCCGCCTACGCGCCTGCCCGGCGGCTGCTCGACGGCGGCGTCGAGGTCGCGCTGGCGACGGACTGCAACCCGGGCACGTCGTTCACGACGTCGATGCCGTTCGTCATCGCGCTGGCCTGCCGGGAGCTCGGGATGGCTCCGCTGGAGGCGGTACGCGCTGCCACCGCCGGCGGCGCTTCCGCCCTGCGCAGAAAGGAGATCGGGCACCTGCGCGTCGGTGCCCGCGCGGACCTGGTCGTGCTCGACGCGCCCTCGCCGACCTGGCTCGCCTACCGGCCGGGGGTCGACCTCGTCCGGCACGTCGTCCGCGGCGGGGAGGTGGTCCGGTGACCGAGGACCCGCAGTGGCCGCGAGCCTCGGACTGGCTCGCGGCATCCGTTGCCGACGGGCGGCTGGGTGTCGTCGGCGTACCGCTGTCGCGCACCTCCATCTCGCCGTCAGGCGCGCACGAGACGCCGGCCGCGGTACGGGCGGCGCTGGGCCGGTTCGCCACTTTCCACGCAGGGCTGGACGTCGACCTCGAGGACGTGACCGTCACCGACCACGGCGACCTGCCGGTTGCGCTGCTGGAGGGCCTTCAGGCCCTCGCGCGCACAACGGATCTGCTGGCCGCCCTGCCCCGGCTCGAGCTGCTGGTCCTGCTCGGCGGGGACAACGCCGTCACGCGGCCCGCCGTACGTGCGCTCGGCGACCTGTCGCGGGTCGGGCTGCTCACCCTCGACGCGCACCACGACGTGCGCGGGTTCCACGCCGGCCCGACGAACGGGACACCGGTGCGCGGGCTGGTGGAGGACGGGCTGCTCGGACACAACGTGGTCCAGGTCGGGATCGGCGACCTGACCAACTCGCGCGCGTACAGGCGCTGGTGCGACGAGCAGGGGGTACGAGTTGTGTCTGCGGCGACGGCTCGGGCCGAGGGCGTCGGGGCCGTCGTCCGTGCCGCGCTCGACGACCTGGCCGGCAGTTGCGACGCCGTGTACGTCGACCTCGACGTCGACGTCGTGGATCGCGTGTTCGTGCCGGGCTGTCCCGGCGCGCGGCCGGGCGGACTGCTGCCGGCCGAGCTGCTGGACGCGGCGGTGGAGGCCGGTCGGCACCCGGCGGTACGGGCAGTGGACGTGGTGGAGGTGGACGCGACGGCGGATCCGGCGGGGATCACGGTCGACCTCGCAGCCATGTGCCTGCTGTCGGTGGCGGCGGGGCTCGCGGTGCGGTAGGTGATGCCACTGAGGTGGCGCCACCGCGTGCTCCTAGCTGCCCGCGCGTCCGGTGGCGTCCCTCCGTTCCGACCGGCGACCGCGTCGCCTGTTGACGGCACCGCCGCTGTACGCACGCCGACCCGAGCCGACGGATCCCGGATCTGCGCCAAATCGCCTGCTGCCGCAATGCTTTTGCCGGGCACACGCGGCGCGGCCGCCAGTTGCCCGTCTCGCTCCGAACCCCCTGCTGCGCAACGGTTTCTGTCACAGGTGGGCCGTAGGTTCGGGTCATGTCCAGCACTTCCGCTCCCGTGGTGTGGTCGTCGCGGCCGGTGCCGGCGGCGTTGTCGCCGGAGCGGCTGGCGGCTTTCGTGGACCGGGCGCTGGGCCGGACGCAGGCGCTGCTGTTCACCGCGACGCCGACCGATGAGCTGGACGAGATCGGCCGGTGGCAGCAGCTGAAGGACCAGGCGTTCGCCGGGTAGGTCCGGGCAATCGTCGTCGCCTACAACCGGGCCGGTGCTGAGGCTCGTGAGTTCGCCGGGGACGAGGTCGGCCTCGCGGTGGGGGCAACGTCGACCACGGGCAGCAATCTCCTCGGGCAGGCGCTGGCGGTGGCGGAGCTGCCCGGTCTGCTGGAGGCGGTCGAGGCGGGTGTGCTGACCGAGCGGCATGTGCTGGCGGTGCTGCGGGAGCTGGACAAGGTCGCGCTCGACCTGGAGCAGCGGCAGGCGGTCGTGTTGGTGATGCTCGCCCGGTACGCCGGCCAGGCACCCGGTGAGCTCGCCCGGCTCGTTGCGCGGCTGGTCGTGCAGGTCGACCGGGCCGCCGCGGCCGCACGCGACCAGCTGGCGGCCCGTGAGCGGCACGTCCGGTTCAGCCCGGACGTCGACGGGCAGGCGGTCGTCACCGCCCGCGGACCCGCCGGGCAGATCGCGATGATCCGTGCCGCCCTCGACGCCAGCCTCGGCGACGCCGCGCCGGAGGACGAGCGGACGCAGGCGGCGCGGGAGTTCGACCTGTTCGTGGACCTGCTCACCGGCGGCGCACAGGCCGGCAGCTGGACCGCGCAGGTCGTCGTGCCGTTCAGCACCGCCACCGGCGGCGA
>JAODNS010000217.1 GCA_025465145.1 Frankiales bacterium | reverse complement strand
CTGCCCGCCGCCCTCGCCGTGGTGCTCGCCGCCGGCACGGCCTCGCTGCTCGTACGGCTGCTGCTCGCCGAGCCGGTCGCCCGCCGGGCGCGCACGGCCCTGGGTGTCGCCGGCTCCCCCGTCACCGTGGACTGACCCGCGACCCGGCCGTCCTGTCGCACCCCGGGTGCACCCTGTCCGGAACAGGTCGGGCGGGCAGCGCGCGCTGGTAGCCTCAGCAGGTTTGCTGACGCGAACACCCTCCTGCCACGGATCGTCCGTGGCCGCTGAGTCCACAGGAGGAGGTGGGTCACTTGCGTCACTACGAGCTCATGGTCATCCTCGACCCCGATCTGGAGGAGCGGACCATCGCTCCTTCGCTCGACACGTTCCTCAACGTCATCCGCAACGGTGGCGGGACGGTCGACAAGGTCGACGTCTGGGGCCGTCGCCGGCTCTCGTTCGAGATCGACAAGAAGGTCGAGGGCATCTACGCCGTCGTCGACCTGAACGCCGAGCCGGCCGTCATGAAGGAGCTGGACCGCCAGCTCAACCTCAACGAGTCGATCCTGCGCACCAAGGTCATGCGTCCCGACCTGCGTGCCAGCAAGGCCGCTCCGGCCAAGGTCCCGGCGGCTCCCGCCGCGGCCGTCGCCGCAGCACCGGCGGCTCCCGCCCCGGCCGCTCCGGCCGAGGCACCCGCCGAGGCCCCTGCCGAGACTCCGGCGAGCTAGCAGTCCCCGCACGGACCAGCAGTCCCCGCACACCCTTCCCCGCTCCACCTGTGCGCACCTGACCGCACGCACCCACACCTCACCCACTCCCCGCTGAGCGCGGGCAAGGACCTCTAGGAGAACCCCGTGGCAGGCGACACCGTCATCACCGTGGTCGGCAACCTCACCGCCGACCCCGAGCTGCGCTTCACCCCGTCCGGGGCTGCCGTCGCGAACTTCACCGTCGCGTCGACGCCCCGCACCTTCGACAAGAACTCCAACGAGTGGAAGGACGGGGAGGCGCTGTTCCTGCGCTGCTCCGTCTGGCGCCAGGCGGCCGAGAACGTCGCGGAGTCCCTGCACCGGGGCTCCGCGGTGATCGTGCAGGGCCGCCTGAAGCAGCGCTCGTACGAGACGAAGGAAGGCGAGAAGCGCACCGTCTACGAGCTCGACGTCGAGGAGATCGGCCCGTCCCTGAAGTGGGCCACCGCGAAGGTCACCAAGGCCTCGCGCGGTGGCGGTGGGGGCGGCGGCTTCGGTGGCGGCAGCGGCGGTGGTGGCAACAGCGGCGGCGGTTCCTACGGCGGTGGTGGCGGCGGTGCCGCGAGCAGCAACGACGACCCCTGGGCCACCTCGGCCCCGGCGGGCGGCGGCGCGAGCTCCGGCGGCTGGTCCGACGAGCCTCCCTTCTAGACCCCCACTCGATCTTCCGGCCCCGGCGAGGGCCTCGGACTCAGGAGCACGACATGGCGAAGCCGCCACCCCGCAAGCTCAAGAAGAAGGTCTGCCAGTTCTGCAAGGACAAGGTGACCTACGTCGACTACAAGGACACCGGCACGCTGCGCAAGTACATCTCGGACCGCGGCAAGATCCGCGCCCGGCGCGTCAGCGGCAACTGCACCCAGCACCAGCGCGATGTCGCGATGGCCGTGAAGAACAGCCGCGAGATGGCGCTGCTGCCCTACACCTCCCTGGCGCGCTGACATGAAGCTGATCCTCAACCAGGAGGTCCCGAACCTCGGTGCCCCCGGCGACGTCGTCGAGGTCAAGGACGGCTACGGCCGCAACTACCTCGTCCCACGCGGGTTCGCCCAGCTGTGGACCAAGGGCGCCGACAAGCAGATCGCGTCGATCAAGCGTGCGCGCGAGGTCCGCGAGGTCCGCGACACCGCACACGCGACCGAGATCAAGAACCAGCTCGCGTCGCTGACCGTCACGCTGTCGGCACGCTCCGGCGACGGCGGCCGGCTGTTCGGCTCGATCACGTCCGCGGACGTCGTCGAGGCCGTCACGAAGGCGGGTGGCCCGAAGCTGGACCGCCGCCTCGTGCAGCTGACCAACCCGATCAAGTCGCTCGGCCAGCACACGGTGGCCGTCAAGGTGCACCCCGAGGTCGAGGCCACGCTGACCCTCGAGGTCGTTCCGGCGTAGCGGCACGTCTGTCCCGAGGCCCGGCCTCCTCGTCCGCGGGGGAGCCGGGCCTCGTGCTGTCCGTGGTCGCGCCGGGCAGCCGCCGACTTTCTTCGTCCACACCCTGCGTACACGCAAAGCCGCAGGTCAGGGCAGGTGCAGCCGGGGTTGCCCACAGGCGCGTCCCCAGCCGCCCGCCGGCGTCTCCACAGCGGCGCGCCGTCCCGTCCCCACCGGCTGCACAGCGCTGTCCACAGGGCACACGATCCGACTGCGCCGACACGCCCGGGACTGTCGGTGCCGGCCGGTAGAACAACCCCGGACACCGCACCGGCGGCGTCAGCAGAGGAGGCGCACGGCGTGACGGACAGGGTCGTCGAGCTCCCGCGGCAGAACGCCACGGCGCCCGAGTTCGAGCGCACCCCGCCGCAGGACATCGCAGCCGAGCAGTCCGTCCTCGGCGGCATGCTGCTGAGCAAGGACGCCATCGCCGATGTCGTCGAGGTCGTGCGGTCCGCCGACTTCTACCGCCCGGCGCACCAGACGATCTTCGACATCGTCGTGGACCTCTACGGCAAGGGCGAGCCGGCCGACCCGATCACCGTCTCGGCCGAGCTGACCCGCACCGGCGAGCTGGCCCGGATCGGCGGCGCGCCGTACCTGCACACGCTGATGTCCAGCGTCCCGACCGCCGCCAACGCCGGCTACTACGCGCGCATCGTCGCGGAGCAGGCGATCCTGCGGAGGCTCGTCGAGGCCGGCACCCGCATCGTCCAGCTCGGCTACGCGACGGGCATGGGTGACGTCGACGACGTCGTCGACCGAGCGCAGCAGGCCGTCTACGACATCACCGAGAAGCGCACGAACGAGGACTACGCGCTGCTCGAGGACCTGATGCAGCCGACGATGGACGAGCTCGAGGCGATCGGCAGCCGCGGTGGGTCGATGACCGGCGTGCCGACCGGCTTCGCCGACCTCGACACGTTGACCAACGGCCTGCACCCGGGGCAGTTGATCATCATCGCGGCGCGGCCCGGCTTGGGCAAGTCGACGCTGGGATTGGATATAAGTCGAAGCTGCTCGATCAAGCACGGCATGGCCAGCGTCATCTTCTCCCTGGAGATGACCAAGACCGAGATCACGATGCGTCTGCTCTCGGCGGAGGCACGCGTCCCGCTGCACCACATGCGCGCCGGGACGATGACCGACGACGACTGGGCGCGGCTGGCCCGCCGCATGGGCGAGGTCGCCGACGCGCCGCTGTTCATCGACGACTCGCCCAACCTCACGATGATGGAGATCCGGGCGAAAGCGCGCCGGCTCAAGCAGCGGCACGGGCTCAAGCTGGTGGTCGTCGACTACCTGCAGCTCATGCAGGGCAACAAGCGCGCGGAGTCCCGCCAGCAGGAGGTCAGCGAGCTCAGCCGCTCGCTCAAGCTCCTGGCCAAGGAGCTCGACTGCCCGGTCATCGCGATGAGCCAGCTCAACCGCGGGCCGGAGCAGCGCCAGGACAAGAAGCCGATGCTGTCCGACCTGCGTGAATCCGGCTGCCTGCCGGGCTCGACGCGCATCCTCCGGGCGGACACTGGCGCGGAGACGACGATCGGGGAGCTGTACGCGGCGGGTGCCCGCGACGTGCCGGTGTGGAGTCTCGACGACTCGCTGCGCTACGTGCGGCGGCACCTGACGCACGCCTTCTCCACCGGCACCCGCGAGGTCTTCCGGCTCCGGCTCGCCTCGGGCAAGACGGTCCGCGCGACGGCGAACCACCCGCTCCTCACCTACGACGGCTGGCGCCCGCTCGAGCAGCTCGCCGTCGGCACCCGGGTGGCGGTGCCACGGCACGTGCCAGCGCCGACGTCCGAGACGACGTGGCCGGACGCCCACGTCGTGATGCTCGCCCACCTGATCGGCGACGGGTCGTTCGTGCGGAGCCAGCCGATTCGTTACGCCAGCGTCGACGAAGCCAACCTCGCTGCCGTGACAGAAGCCGCGCTCGCCTTCGGGATCACCGCCGTGCGCGACGAGTACGCGGCCGCGCGGTGCACCTCGCTGCGGCTGCCGGCCCCGGGCCACCTCACGCGCGGTGCGCGGAACCCGATCGCGGCGTGGCTCGACGGGCTGGGGCTGTTCGGGCTCCGTTCGTACGAGAAGTTCGTGCCCAGCGAGGTCTGCCACCTCCCGAAGCGCCAGATCCGGCTGTTCCTGCGCCACCTGTGGGCCACGGACGGATCGGTCACCGTGAGCAAGGGCGGCCGCCGCGGGCGGGTCTACTACGCGTCGACCAGCCGGCGGCTCGTCGACCAGGTGAGCCTCCTGCTGCTGCGGTTCGGCATCTCGACGCGGATCCGCGCCGCGACGCCCAGCGGCGACCACCGGCAGCTGTGGACGCTGGACATCTCCGGCGCGGACGACCAGAAGCGCTTCCTCGGCGAGATCGGCGTGCACGGTCAGCGGGGCACGACCGCGAACGAGCTGCTCGCGATTGTGGGCGGGATCAAGGGCAACGCCAACGTCGACACGGTCCCGCGCGCGGTCTGGCAGAAGGTGCGTGGAGTGCTCGTGGACAAGCAGATGTCCCAGCGCGAGTTCGCTACGGCGCCCGGAAGCGCCTACTGCGGCACGACGATGTGGAAGCACAACCCGAGCCGCGAGCGGCTGTCGCGCATCGCGGCGGTGCTCGACGACGACGCGCTGGAGCTGGAGGCGACGAACGACGTGTTCTGGGACGCCGTGGTCGGCATCGAGCCGGACGGGGTGGAGGAGGTCTTCGACGCCACGGTCGTCGGCAACCACAACTTCATCGCCGACGGGGTCGCGGTCCACAACTCCATCGAGCAGGACGCGGACATGGTCGTCCTGCTCAACCGCGAGGACGCGTACGAGAAGGAGAGCCCGCGCGCCGGCGAGGCGGACTTCATCGTCGCCAAGCACAGGAACGGACCGACGGCGACCATCACCGTCGCCTTTCAGGGGCACTACTCCCGGTTCGTCGACATGAGTCCCAGCTAGCAGCCAACGGCCGAGCCAGTCGAGCGCGGGCCCGTCAGCGGCTGCGGACCACCCACTCCTCGCCCGGCGCCGGGTAGCAGGCCTTCGGTCCGCCCTCGTACCCGTCGGTGAACGCGCGGGTCCGCTCGAACCCGCTGCCGTGCGCCGCCGGGTCGGTGAACTCCGTGCCCGGCACGTCGCGCGCCGAGAACACCGCCAGGGTGGCCTCGTCGAGGTCGCCCGCCTGCAGCAGCCCCTGGTCCTGCACGTGCCGCGACCACGCGCCGGCGAAGCAGTCCGCCTGGAGCTCGACGAGCACGCCCAGCTTCTCGCGCTGCGGCAGCCGCGCCTGCATCGCGTGCCCGAACTCGTGCGCGAGGACGAACGCCGCGGCGAAGTCTCCGGCCTGCACGTAGTACGGGATCATCAGCCCGGTCTCGTCCCAGGCCAGGAAGTCGCCGTCCGGGCAGTAGAACGCGTTCTTGCGCGGCGCGGGCTGCCCGCCGCACGACGGGCCGGCCTGCTGCTCCGGCCGGTAGTACGCGTACCGCTTCGGCCCGTTGTACGCGACGTCGAACGACGCCGGCAGCGCCGTCTTCCAGTACTCCTGCAGCGAGCGCAGCACCTGCTCGAGCGTCTGGGTGTACTCGTCGTAGTCGAACCGCGTGTTCGTGTCCGTGCGGATCGCGTCCACCCGTGGGGCGCGGCTCGAGCCGATGTCGCCGCTGCCGCCCTCCTGCTGCTTGCGCGCGTCCTCGACCGCCTGCTGCACCTGCGCCTCCACCGCGGCGCGGGCATCGGCCACAGCGTCGGCCAGCCGGGAGCGCGGCGTGCCGTCGGAGTCGCCGGGCAGGAAGCCGCAGCCGGACAGCAGGACCAGGGACAGGACAGCGGCGCAGGTACGGGCGATCACGCGCCGGTGCTACCCGCCGGGCGCCGGCCCAGCCGCGCAACCCCGCTGCTTCTGTAGGGTCCGCGGGTGACCACCGAGGCCGTCATCGCGGCGGCCGCGGCGAAGGGTCGCACCCGCAAGGCCTGGCGCGAGCTGCCCGTCCTGGTGGTCGTCGCGCTCGTGCTGGCGGTCCTGGTCAAGACCTTCCTCGTGCAGGCGTTCTTCATCCCGTCCGGCTCGATGGAGCGGACGCTGCACGGCTGCCCGGGCTGCAACGGCGACCGGGTGCTGGTGAACAAGGTCGTCTACGCGGTACGGGACGTGCACCGCGGCGAGATCGTGGTCTTCGACGGCGTGGACAGCTTCGACAGCGAGGTGCCCGACCTGCCGCCCGCCAACGGGCTGCAGAAGGCGGTGCGCGGGGTGACTCGGCTCGTCGGCCTGGGTGCGCCGGGCGAGAAGGACTACATCAAGCGGGTCATCGGCCTGCCCGGCGACCGGGTGGCGTGCTGCAGCAACGGCCACGTGACGGTGCAGCCGAAGGGCAGCGACCGCGCGGTCGAGCTGCACGAGCCGTACCTGTTCGAGGACGACGAGCAGGTCTTCTGCGCCGCCGGGACGGACGCGCAGTGCCCCGCTGGCTCGCCGGGGGTGCTCGTGCCGGAGGGTCGGCTCTGGGTCATGGGCGACCACCGCGGCGCGTCCAGCGACTCGCGCGCCAACGGCACCATCCCGATCGACAAGGTGATCGGCCGCGCCTTCGTGGTCGTCTGGCCGTTCCCGCGCGTCAAGACGCTCCCGGTTCCGGACCCGTTCCGCTAGTCAGCCCAGGAGCAGGTACAGCCCGCCGCACGTGAACACGACCATCACGGCGAGCAGCGGGTACTGCGACGTCCGCGCCGCGACGCCGCGGGCTACGCGCACCGCCCGGTCGTGCGCGAGCACCACACCGACGACGTGCCCGACCACGATCGCGACGACCTGCACCACGCTGATGGTCCGGGTACCGACGGCGCGGTAGTCGACCGCGTTGCCGAGGGTGCCGAACAGGTCCCACCCGCGGCCGAACGGGTCGCTCGCCAGGATCCAGGTGCTCTGCCCGTCCAGCAGCAGCAGCGAGAAGTAGTGCGCGACGGCGTACCCCGCCGCGATCGGGATGACCGAGTGCGCGTACGTCGCGGACGCGTCCGGCGTCCCGGCGATCCGGCCGGCCACCCCGGTGGCGCCGAGGTACAGCACGGCGACGACGGCCAGCACGCCGAGCAGCCCCAGCGTCGGCGGGCCGACCACGGCGTCGCCGCGGATGCCCGGGCCGTTCTGCCACCACTGCGTGCGGGTGACGCCGTCGAAGGCGGTGGACCCGAGCAGCACCACGACCACCGCCGCAAGCCCCCGTACCGGAGGCTGCCCGTCCGCGCCGTCCAGCGGGCTGCGCAGGACCAGCCGGCCGTCCGTGCGCCGACCCCAGGGGGACAGCCGGCCGAGCAGCGTCGACCAGACCTCGAACCCGTCCCCGCGGGCGAACCAGCCCGCGCCGAACCAGAGCGCGGCCAGCAGCTGCCCGACCGAGTAGACGAGCACGAACCCGGCGATGACCCGCGGGTTCGACCGGTCCGGCAGCGCGAGCTCCAGCTCGGCGAACGCGAGCAGCGCGACGGCCGCCGGCCAGTACCCGAGCCGCTCCACCCGGTCAGCGGCCGGCGCCTGTCCGGTCAGCCGGGCGAGCCCCGCGTACACCGTCCGCAGCGGGTTGACCCGCCGCCAGACCGGCCCGAGCAGCAGGCTGGCCGGCACGAGCCCGACCCAGAAGGTGATGAAGAAGGCGTAGCCCGCGACGTTCATCGGCGGGTCGGACGGGCCGGTGAGGCCGGCAGCGACAACGACGAGTGCGGCAAGGAGCGCGACCGTCCGGAGCACCGCAGTGAGCACCGGACTGTCGACGACGGCCGCCAGTCCGGCGGGAAGCGGCCGGCCGGCCTCGTCGCCGCGGAGCCGGGACGTCTTCCACAGCGCGGCCAGCCCGAGGAACGACAGCAGGACCGCGGCGCCGCCGCCGAACACCGCGAGCGACAAGGGGACCGGGAGGTCGGCGCGCGTGCCGATGCCGTGGGCGAGCACAGCGCTCATCGGCTCAGGAGACGAGCAGGCGGGTGAGCGTCAGCTTCGCCTTCTCCAGCTCGACCGCGATCTGGCCGGGCTTGTCGGCGATGAACTCGAGCGAGGTCGGCGCGCCGGGGCTGACGTCCTGCTTGAGGTCGTAGACGTGCACGTGGACCTCGTCGGCCACGTCGGAGGTCACTGTAATCCGCAGCCGCGTGCCCAGCGCCACCTCGACCCGGCCGGTCTGCCCGGTGACCTTGCCGCCGGAGACGGTGAGCGCGATCGTCTGCTGCGCGGCGTCGCTCGCGACGGCGGACGCGACGGTCGTCGGCCGGTCCGACGCCAGCACCGGGCTCGGCACCGGGGAGGACGCCGTCGGGCCGGACGAGCCGCCGCAGGCGGTGAGGGCACCGGCGAGGGCCACGAGAGCGAGCGGACGCGTCAGCACCCGCCCATCGTTCCACGCCGGCGTACGGCTGCGTCTGTCGGCTGCGGGGTCTACGGTGCGGCGTGCCCGCCGACAGCGTGTCCCGCAGCACCGAGATCGACGCGCCTGCCGAGGCGGTGTGGGCGCTCGTCAGCGACCTGCCAGGCATGGGCCAGCTCAGCCCGGAGAACGCCGGCGGCCGCTGGACCCGCGGCGCCACCGGACCCGCCGCCGGCGCCGGCTTCCGCGGCGTCAACCGCAACGGCGCCCGCCGCTGGAGCACCTCCGTGACCGTCACCGACTGCGCGCCCGGGCGCAGCTTCGCCTTCGACGTCAGCAGCCTCGGCCTCGCCGTCTCGCGGTGGTCGTACGACGTCACGCCGCGACCCGGCGGCTGCACGCTCACCGAGACGTGGCAGGACCGCCGCGGAGCCGTGATGGACGTGCTCGGCAAGGCGGTGTCCGGGGTGGGCGACCGACCCGGCTTCACGGCGAACAGCATCGAGCAGACGCTGGCGGCCGTAAAACGCCGTGCGGAACGCGGCTGAGCAGGCAGGAGAACGGAGAGTGACGGCGAAATATCTGTCCGTACGGGTGAACTGTGACGCAAAGTCTGTACGAATTGTGACCGATCGGACACGCTGCGTGGCATGATGTACCGGGTACCGGGGAGGAGGACGACATGAGGAAGCGGACGGGGTTCGTGCCCCCGGCAGCCAGCGCGTCGCCGCGCCTCGTCATGGCCTCCGCGACCGCCGGCCTCGTGGCGCTCGCGTCAGCCGGTACGGCGCTGCTCGTCCTCACCGGCACCTCCGCTGTCGTGCCTCCGACCGCGGCCGTCCCGCCCCTTCCCGCCGAGCGGCCCGCGACCGCCCGCCCCGGCGTTGTGGTCGTCCCCTCGCCGCAGGCGCTCCAGCGGACCGGCTCGCCCTCGGGGCGCGTGCGCACCACCAGCCGGCCTGCTCCGTTCCCCGGCCCGGGCGCTGCTGGACCTGTGCTGCGGCGCGTGGTCGCGGCGCTGCCAGTGGTGCGGCCGGCCGCCCTCCCGCTGCCGGTCCCGCTGCCGGTCCCGCTGCCGGTCCCGCTGCCCGCGCCCCCTCCGATGAGCGAGCTGCCCGTCCTCCCGGTCGTCGACCCGGTGCCGCCCGTCCCCGCCGCCCCCTCGGTGCCGCGCCCCGCGCAGCGTCACGGCGGCGGTGGCGCGTCGAATGAGGTCGACGCCTCCGGTGAGGACGTCGGCAACCACACAGACGTCAAGGAACGTGCGAACGGGCGCAAGGCGGGCGCCAAGGAGCAGCGGGCAGCCGGCCGCAGCGGGCAGGTCCGGCGCGCCGACACCGACGGCCGCGAGGGCACGCGCGCCGACACCGACCGCCGCGGGGCCATGCGCGCCGAGCACCAGGCCGGCGAGGTCAGCACGCGGTCCCGGAAGGCTGACCGCCAGCGCGCCGAGCGCGGCAAGAAGCACGGGCAGGAGCACGGCGACCAGCGCGCCGGGAAGCACAGCGACCAGCGCGGCCAGAAGCACAGCGACCAGCGCGACGAGAAGCACGGCCGGGCGTCGGGTGAGCACGCCGGCGAGCACGGCGAGGGCTTCTCCGGCCAGCACTGACGGCTCCCCCTCCACGATCGGACGTGACGTCTGACACCATGAGCGGGTCCGGTACCCGGGGACGCCCGCACATCCCGCGGACACCCGCGCACCGGCCGCCCCCGTACTGCTGCCGGTGACCCCGGACGCCGTGCCCGAGCGATGGGATGGACGCGCATGTCCGTTGACCACCTGACGACGGAGACCTCACCCGTCGCCACCAGCACGACTGCCGGCCCGGAGCTGGTGCAGCTGCTGACGCCCGAGGGAGAGCGGGTCTCCCACCCCGACTACGACATCGACCTGTCCGACGAGGAGTACCGCGGGCTCTACCGCGACCTCGTCCTCGTCCGCCGGATCGACATCGAGGCGACCGCGCTGCAGCGCCAGGGCGAGCTCGGCATCTGGGCGGCGTTGCTCGGCCAGGAGGCGGCGCAGGTCGGCTCCGGCCGCGCGCTGCGGCCGCAGGACTTCGCCTTCCCGACTTACCGCGAGCACGGCGTCGCCTGGTGCCGCGGCGTGGACCCGCTCAAGCTGCTCGGCCTGTTTCGCGGCGCCAGCAACGGCGGCTGGGACCCGCAGGAGAAGCGCTTCAACCTCTACACGATCGTCATCGGCTCGCAGACCCTGCACGCCACCGGCTACGCCATGGGCATCACCAAGGACGGCGCGGTCGGCGATCCGGCGACCGGGGAGGCGGCCATCGCGTACTTCGGCGACGGCGCCTCCAGCCAGGGCGACGTCAACGAGGCTTTCGTGTGGGCGAGCGTCTACAACGCGCCGCTCGTCTTCTTCTGCCAGAACAACCAGTGGGGCATCAGCACGCCGACCGCCAACCAGACGCGCATCC
>JAODNS010000213.1 GCA_025465145.1 Frankiales bacterium | reverse complement strand
AAGAAGGTGCCGGTGAACTCGTCCAGCGACTCCAGGAACACGAAGATGGCGCTCGCCACGATGCCGGGCGCGGCCAAGGGCAGCGTCACGGTCGCGAAGGCGCGCAGCGGGCCGGCGCCCAGCGTCGCGGCCACCTCCTCGCGTCCGCGGTCCAGCCCGGCCAGCGCACCCTCGACCGTGAGCACCAGGAAGGGCAGCGCCACGAACGTCTCGGCGATCACGACGCCGTACGGCGTGAACGCCGGGACTGCTCCGGCCTCGACGAGCAACGGGCCGAGCACCCCCTTGCGCCCGAAGGCGAGGAGCAGCGCGACCCCGCCCACCACGGGCGGCAGCACGAGGGGTACGACGACGAGCGCGCGCAGCAGCCGACGGCCCGGCACCGACGAGCGGGCGAGCAGCCAGGCCAGCGGCACGCCGAGCAGCACCGACAGGACGACGGCGGCCAGCGAGCAGCGGATCGAGAGCAGCAGCGCGTCGCGCACCTGTCCGGTGCTGAGCAGCGCCGGCAGGCGTGACCACGGCGTGCGCGCGAGCAGGGCGCCGAGCGGGATCAGCACGAGCAGCAGACCGCCGACAGCCGGGACGAGCAGCGGCAGCGGCGTCCGGGTGCGGTTCACGGTGGCGGCAGGAAGCCGTACGTCCTCAGCACCTGCTGGCCGCGGCTGCTCAGGAGGAAGTCCGCGAACTGCTGCGCGTCGGTCCCGCGTCGCACGACGGCCACCGGCAGCTCGTTGCTGACGCCGGGCAGCGCGGTCCCGTCGACAGCGCCGTCGGCGGACGTGACATCGGTGACGTAGGCGATCCCCGCGTCGGCCTCGCCGAGGCGCACCTTGGTGACCACGCCCTTGACGTCCTGCTCGAGCGACACGGGGCGGACCCGCACCCCGGCGGCGGCGAGCGCCTTGGTCGAAGCCCGACCGGCGGGGACGGTCGGTCCGGCGAGGACGACCCGCAGCCCTGGCTGGGCCAGGTCGGCCAGGGTGCGCACGCGCAGCGGGTTCCCGGGCGCGGTGACGACAGCGAGGGCGTTGCGGGCGAAGACGCGCGACGCGACCAGGCCGGTGGCGGCCATGGATGCGGTGTCTGCCGTGGCCAGCACGTCGGCAGGCGCCCCCTGCTCCAGCTGCGCGACGAGCGACTGCGACCCCGCGAACGACAGGCGGACCGTGAGCCCCGGATGGTCCCGCTCGAACAGCTGCGCCTGTTCGGTGAGAGCACCGGTGAGGGAGGAGGCCGCGAAGACGGTGAGCGTCCGGTCGTCCGTACTGCCGCCGCCGCACGCCGCTGCGAGCAGCAGGCAGAGAGCGGCCAGTTGCCTCACGGCAGGTCCACGACGACGTGGGTCGACTTCACCGACGCCCGCACCGGCGCCCCCGGAACGAGGCCGAGGTCGTCCACCGACTCGGTGGTCAGCAGCGACACGAGCCGGTGCGGGCCGGACTGGACCTCGACCTGTGAGACGACGTCGCCGCGCAGGACTCGCGTCACGATGCCGGGGAAGCTGTTGCGCGCGCTGGTGCCGGCGGGGCCGTCCGGATCGCCTGCCAGCTCCACGGCGAGCGCCGCGAGGTCGGGCCCGGTCACCACGCGTCGGCCGCCCTCGTCCACGCGGCTGGCGATGCGCCCGGCATCCACCCAACGGCGCAGGGTGTCGTCGCTGACACCCAGGGCAGCTGCGGCGGCGTTTAGTCGGAACAGGTGCACGTGCGGACAGTAGTGCCGTGCGGGCGCCGCATGTGCGGCATCGCGGAGCTGCGGTGGAGCGGGTGCGAGAGTGGGCGGGTGCCGCGACGGAACTACGACCCTGCCGAGCTCGGCCGCGCGACCTACGCGCTGCTCAACAGCGTCGTGGTGCCGCGCCCCATCGCCTGGGTGAGCACCCGGTCCGCGACCGGCGTCGACAACCTCGCCCCGCACTCGTTCTTCACCGTCGCCGGGGTGCAGCCGCCGGTCGTCCAGTTCACGTCCGTCGGCCACAAGGACAGCCTGCGCAACGTCCTGGCGACCGAGGAGTTCGTCGTCGGCTTCTGCACCGAGGCGCTGCTGGACCAGGTCAACCAGACGGGTACGGACTACCCGGCCGACGTGTCCGAGTTCGACGCGGTCGGGCTGACGCGCGAGCCGAGCCTGCGGGTGACGCCGTTCAGGGTGGCCGAGTCGCCGGTGGCGATCGAGTGCAGGCTCGCCGGCACCAAGGAGTTCGGCGACTGCACCGTCGTCTTCGGCGAGGTCGTGCACGTCGCGGTGGACGAGGCCGTGCTGCGCGACGACCGGCCGGAGATCAGCCTGCTCCGCCCGGTCGCCCGGCTCGGGGCGAGCGAGTGGTCGACCATCGGCGAGGTGACCTCGCACCGGCGGATCCCGTACGTGGAGGTCGGCGGATGACGCTGACCGGTCGTGCCGCCACGACCCGCGGCGGGCTGCTCGACGCGGCCCGGAAGGTCTTCAGCGCGTCCGGCTTCGCGGAGGCTTCCATCGCGGAGGTGGTGGCGAGGGCGGGCGCGAGCGTCGGGAGCCTCTACCACCACTTCGGCGGCAAGGCCGAGCTGTACCTCGCCCTGTTCGAGGATTACCAGCAGCGGCAGGAGGCGCGCGCCGTGGCCGCTGTCCGCGAGGCCCGGCTGCTCGGCGAGACCGACCCGGTCTGCCTGTTCGTCGCCGGCTCGAAGGCGTACCTGGACGGTTGCTGGGCCGAGCGGGACCTGGCGCGGCTGTTCCTCGCCGGCGGCGGCCCGCCCGGGTTCGAGCTCGTCGCGCGGCGCCGCTACCGCGAGTGGACAGCGCGAAACGCCGCGCTCCTGCGGGTCGACGGCGGCGAGCCGTGGGGTGATGCACTCGTGCTCGTTCTCACCACCGTCATCAGCGAGGCCGGCCACGAGGTCGCCGTCTGCGAGGACGAGTCGTCCGCGTCCGCGCTCGCCGGCGAGGTCCTCGCCCTCATCGCCAGGATCGGCGGCACCGCATGAGCCTGTTCGCAGACGAGCCGATCCGCCAGGTCGGGCGGACCGGCGCCGACTGGCAGACCGTCCGGCAGCACCGGCACGCGCAGAGCGGCCCCCCCTTCGACGAGATCGGCGTGCTGGCGCTGTCCTCGTTCCTGCTCGCTCGCACCGCGGAGGTCGTCGTCGCGGTGCGCGGCATCACCGCGTACTCCGACGGGCTGCAGGTCGCGGTCGTCGTGCTGTTCGCCGATCAGGCGCGCGCCGAGGACCTCGCGTACTCGCTGCAGGAGTACAGCCGAAGCCCGGGTCGGTTCCGCTTCGGCGTCGCGTTCTCCGACGGACGCCAGGCCACCGCGGGCAGCCGGGACAGCCCGGACGTCGAGCGCGCGAACGACGCCGCGCAGCTCAAGCTGATGGGGTCGGCGCACGCCGGCCTGACCTGGACCGGCGACTACTGGCTGTGGCCGCTGCCGCCGGCCGGCCCGCTCGTCGTCGGCTGCCGGTGGCCGGATCGCGGCATCGCGGAGACGCTGGTCCAGATCGATCCCGCGCCGCTGCTGACAGCGGCCGCGACCTCGACCCCCGTCTGGGAGTGACCGTGCACGACGACCTGCTCGAGCGCCGGATCGACTACCCGGTGCTGGACAAGAAGACCTACCTCGCCACCCACACGCTCGGCGCGATGCACCGCGAGACGCCCGAGCGGCTCGCCGAGTTCGCGCGGCTGTGGGGCGACCTCGGCGTCGTTGCCTGGGAGGACTGGGCGACGGAGGTCTGGCGGGTCGCGGACCTCGTCGGCAGCCTGATCGGCGCGCCGCCCGGCACGACCGTGATGCGGCAGAACGTGGCCGACCTGCTGGGCGACGTCATCGCGTCGCTCGACTGGCACGGCACCCGCAACCGGGTCGTCACGACAGCGCTGGGGTGGCCGGGCAGCCTCAACACGTGGTCGCAGATCGGCCGGCTGGGCGGCGAGGCCGTCGTGGTGCCGGGCGAGCCGGACGGCGTGCACCTGGATGTGCAGCGGATGGTCGACGCCGTCGACGAGCGGACGCTGCTGGTCGAGTGCTCGCACGTGCTGTTCCGCACGTCGACGCTGGTGGACGTCAAGCCGCTCATCGACCGGGCCCACGAGGTCGGCGCGCTGGTGCTCGTCGACGGCTACCAGGCCGCCGGCGCCGTGCCCGTGGACGTCGTCGACCTCGACGTGGACCTCTACATGGGCGGCTCGGTGAAGTACCTGTGCGGCGGGCCGGGCAACGGCTGGATGTACGTCGCGCCGCACGCGCAGCTGGAGCCGGTCACCACCGGCTGGTTCGGCCACGCCCGTCCGTTCGACTTCGACCCGGAGCTCACGTACGGCGAGGGCGCGCGGCGGTTCCGTGGCGGAACGCCAGGAGTGCCCGCTGCCTATGCCGCGGCGCCGGCCTTCCAGGCGCTGGCCGACATCGGCGTCGAGCGCGTACGGGAGCGGTCGGTCTCGATGACCCAGCCGCTGCTGGAGGCGGCGCTGGAGCGCGGCTTCACCGTGCGCTCGCCGCACGACCCGGCGCAGCGCGGCGGGCATGTCACCATCGACCCCGGCGACGCCGAGGCCGTCTACCCGAAACTGCTCGAGCGCGGGTTCGTGGTGGACCACCGCCCGGGCGTCGGCATCCGGGTCTCGCCGCACTTCTACAACCGGCTCGACGAGGCGCTGGCCGTCCTCGACGCCATGGCCGAGGTGTCGCAGTAGCCGCTGTGCCCGAGAATGGCCCCGTGGCGAAGAGGGAGCGCGGCAAGGAGTCGGCCGGCGACATGGTCCGGTCGCTGGGGCTCGTGCTGGCGATCGTCGTTGTCGTGTTCCTGTTCGCCCAGCCCCCGGGGCGCGACGAGAAGGAGCTGCGGGTCGTCGACCCCAGCGGCGACGTGAAGGCCTTCTCGCAGGTGGCGCCGGCTGTGCCGGTGCCCGGCTCGCTGCCCGGCTGGCGCTCCAACGTCAGCGAGTACTCCGGCGAGGGCAACGTGCTGCGAGTCGGCTACGTCACGCCCAAGGGCGAGTACGCCGAGTACGACGCCACCACGGCACCGACCCCGAAGTACCTGCGCGACCTGGTGGGCGACGTGCCGCAGGACGGCACCGTCGACGTCGGCGGCGTGACCTGGCGGCAGTACCGCAAGGGGGACGCGATCTCGCTGGCGCGCGACGTCGCCGGCGCGCTGGTCGTGCTGGGCAGCAAGCGGGACAGCGCGTCGCTCGAGGAGCTACGCGTCCTCGCCGCGTCCCTCACGGGCTAGCACCGCGTCCAGCCGCGCCTTCGCGCCGTCCAGCCAGTCCTGGCAGGTGCGGGCCAGCTCCTCACCGCGCTCCCACAGCGCCAGCGACTCCTCCAGCGTCGTTCCGCCGGCCTCCAGCCGGCGGACCACGTCGGCGAGCTCGTCGCGGGCCGTCTCGTACGACGGGCTGGCAGGATCAATCACGTGGGAACCCTACGGCGCGCGACGCCGGCGGATGCCGAGGCGCTGACCCGGCTGCGTGGCCTGATGCACCAGGCGATGGGGACGGCCGAGCTGACCGAGGGCTGGCGGGAGGCGTGCGTGCTGGCGTTCCGGCGCCGGCTGCTGGCCGATGACTTCGTCGCGTACGGGGTGGAGGAGGACGGCCGGCTCGTCTCCTGCGGCGTCGGCTGGCTGGAGGAGCACCTCCCGTCGCCCGGCCAGTACGACGGCCGGCGCGGGCACATCGCGTCCATGAGTACCGAGCCGGAGTGGATGCGGCACGGGTACGCGCGCGAGGTGTTCGGGGCGCTGCTCGGCTGGTTCGCCGAGCAGGGCGTGCCGCGGGTGGACCTGCGTGCGACGGATGCCGGCCGGCCGCTGTACGAGGAGTTCGGGTTCCGCGTCCTCGGCGGCGCGACGATGGCGTGGACCGCGCCGGGCATCACGCCGGGGATGCCGGGCCGCTGATGTCCTTCGAGGTCGTCCTCGTCCTGCTGGCCTGCGTCGCCGCGATCTCGGGCATCGCCCGCCGGTACGGGCTGCCCGCGCCGTTCGCGCTCGTCCTCGCCGGGCTGGCGGCCGGACTCGTCCCGGGTACGCCGCAGATCGAGCTCGACCCGGACGTGGTGCTCGTCCTCATCCTGCCGCCGCTGCTGTACGCCGCCGCGCTCAGCACCGCGTTCGCCGACTTCCGTGACAACCTCCGGCCGATCGGCCTGCTGTCCGTCGGGCTCGTCCTCGTCACGACCGCCGCCGTCGGCGTCGTCGCGCACCTCGTCGTGCCCGACCTGTCGCTGCCGGCCGCCCTCGCGCTGGGGGCCATCGTCGCGCCGCCGGACGCGATCGCCGCGACGGCCGTCGCCCGGAAGATGGCGCTGCCTCGTCGGGTGCTGACGATCCTCGAGGGCGAGAGCCTGCTCAACGACGCGACCGCGCTCGTGGCGTACCGGATAGCGGTCGGCGCGGCCGTCGCCGGCACCGCGAGCTGGGGGCACGCGGGCGGCCAGTTCGTCCTGGCCGCGGGCGGTGGCGCGGCCGTCGGTCTCGCGCTGGGCTCGGCGATCGCGGCGCTGCGCCGGCGGCTCGACGACCCGCTGCTGGAGAACGCGCTGTCGCTGCTCACCCCGTTCGCCGCCTACCTGCCGGCCGAGGCGCTGCACGCATCCGGCGTGCTGTCCGTCGTCGTGGTCGGGCTCTACATCGGCCGGCGCTCGCCGGTGCTGCTGTCGTCGAGCACGCGACTGCAAGGGCAGGCGCTCTGGTCGATGATCACCTTTCTGCTGGAGGGCCTCGTCTTCGCGCTGATCGGCCTGCAGCTGCCGACGGTCGTGCAGGGGCTGTCCGGCCGGGACCCGCGCGACGTCGCGCTGCTGACCGTGGGCACGGTGCTCGCCGTGGTGCTGACCCGGATCGCGTGGGTGTTCCCGGCGACGTACCTCCCGCGCGCCCTGAGCCGCCGGATCCGCGAGCAGGACCCGGCGCCGCCGTGGCAGGGGCCGGCCGTCATCAGCTGGGCCGGCATGCGCGGCGTGGTCTCGCTCGCTGCCGCGTTCGCGCTGCCGAGCAACATGCCGGGTCGCGCGCTGATCCTGTTCGTCACGTTCGTCGTCATCCTCACGACGCTGCTGCTGCAGGGGCTGACGCTGCCCTGGGTCGTGCGCAGGCTGGGGCAGGACGACGCGGGAGCGGCCGAGCGGACGGAACGTGCGGTGGCGGTCGCGGACCACCACGTGGCCCGGACGGCGCTCGCCGAGCTCGAGCGGGTGGTCGACGAGGAGCGGGTGCCGCCGGGGGTGGCGGACGAGCTGCGCGGGCACCTGGAGGAGCGTGTACGGCACGCGCACGCCGTGCTGGGGGGCTGCCCTGGCGAGGACGAGTACGACGACGGGGCGCGGTTCGACGGCGCGGACGTGCTGCGCGACGCGGTCAGCGCGGTGCAGCTGCGGCGGCGGCTGCTCGACGTGGAGCGGGCCGAGCTGGTGCGGCTCTACTCCGTCCGCGACATCGACGACGAGGTGCTGCGGCGGGTGCAGCAGCAGCTCGACGTCGAAGAGGTGGGGCTGTCGTCGTGACTGGCGTGCCGGCCATGAGCCCGGTCGTCTTCGGGATCCTCGGTGGCCTCGCCTGGTTCGTGCTCGGGCTTCTCCTCGGGCACTACGGCTGGACCTGAGCCGCGAACTCGCCGCGGGCTACGCGTACCCGCAGCGCGTCGCCGGCCGCGACCTGCGCCGGGTCGCGCAGCACCGCACCGCCGGCGTCCTGCACGACGGCGTACCCGCGCTCCAGCGTCGCCTGCGGCGACAGGGCCACGACCCGCGCCCGCGTGTGGTCCAGGTCGTGCGCAGCGCGCTCGAGAGCCGCTGACGTGCACCGGCGGGCGCGCTCGCGCAGCTGCTCGACGTCGGCCTGCCGGCCGGTGAGCAGCACGCGCGGATCCGCCATCGCCGGGCGGCTGCGCAGCGCCTCCAGCCGCGCCAGCTCCCGCTCCACGGTCGTGACCGCGACCCGGCGGGCACGGTCGCGCGCCTGCCGCACCCGCGAGACCTCCTCCGCGTAGTCCGGCACCACGCGCTTGCCGGCGTCGGTCGGCGTCGAGCAGCGGACGTCGGCGACGTGGTCGAGCAGCGGGCTGTCCGGCTCGTGCCCGATCGCGCTGACGACCGGCGTACGGCAGGCGGCGACCGCCCGGCAGAGCGCCTCGTCGGAGAACGGCAGCAAGTCCTCGACGCTGCCGCCCCCGCGCGCCACGACGATGACGTCCACCTCCGGCTCGCGGTCCAGCGCGGCGATCGCGGCGATGCACTCGCTCACGGCCAGGTGCCCTTGCACGGCGACGCTGCGGACGTCGAACCGGACCGCCGGCCACCGGCGCCGCGCGTTCTCCAGAACGTCCCGCTCCGCCGCGCTGGCCCGGCCGGTGACCAGGCCCACGGTCCGCGGGAGGAACGGGAGCGGCTTCTTGCGGGCCGGCTCGAACAGGCCCTCAGCGCGCAGCACGCCCTTGAGCCGCTCGAGCCGGGCCAGCAGCTCGCCGACCCCGACGGGCCGGATCTCCAGCGCCTGCAGCTGCAGCGAGCCGCGGAGCAGGTGCACCAGCGGCTGGCCGTGCACCACGACGCGATCGCCCTCGGACAGCGGCGGGACCACCGCTTCGCACACGCCGCGCGAGCAGGTGACCGACAGGCTGACGTCCGCGACCGGGTCGCGCAGGGTCAGGAAGACGGTGCCCGGCCGGCGGTTCAGCTGGGTGACCTGCCCCTCCACCCAGACACGGCCGAGGCGCCCCACCCAGTCGGCGATCGAGCGAGCGACCGTACGGACCGGGAGGGGCGCCTCAGCGCTGTTGTCGAGGGGCACGCCCTACGTGTAGCGCACCTTGCTGTGCGGCGGGCTGTTGTCGTTCTTGGCCGAGGCGGTGGTGCCAACCTTCTTCGGCGGCTTCACCGGCGTGCTGGCCTTCGCCGAGGGCGTCTCCGGTGTGTTGCCGGTGGCGGCGCCGTCGCCAGCGGCGAGCTTGGCGATGCGGTTGTCGAGCATCGTGACCACCGGCAGGCGGTCCGCCTTGCTCTTCTCGTACGCCCGGAGCTGGACGAGCTGGTCGACCGACAGGCTGCGCAGCCGGCCGCGCAGCGCGCCCAGCGTCATGTGGTCGTAGTCGGGCAGCGGCAGCTCGTCCGCGGTCGGGGCCTGCGCGTCGCCGGCGACCCGCTCGACGGCGGCGACGACGGCCGGCGTGGCGGCGGTGTCGATGCGGGTGCTGTCCGGCTCGGTCGCCTTCGGCGTGGGCGCGCCCTTGCCGGCCGTGCCGGGCAGCGCCTCCTGCACGGCAGCGGTCGCCTCCGCCCGGTCGGCCGCGCGCTTGGCCGTCTTCTTGACCGCCTGGCCGGCCTTGCTCGCGGCGGGCGTCGGATTGTTGCGCACCGCGTCGGCGAGGTCCTCGACCCTGTCGGCGGCCTTGCCGGCGGTACGGGAGGCCGCGCGGCCGAGCGCGCCGCCGACGTCCTCGAGGGCGTCCTCGGCCCGGTCGTACAGCCCGGCGACCTGCTTGGGCAGCGCGTCCTCGACGCGGTCCTCCAGGTCGTCGAAGGAGGTGCCGCGCAGGCGGGCGACCAGCTTCTCGCCGCGCTCGGCGAGGTCGTCGTACTCGCGCCGCGCGCGCTCCAGGCCGGCAAGGCCGGAGCTGACCGCGATGACCGGCAGCTGCACGGCCTTCTGCGGGAGCCGGCGGACGCCGCCCAGGACAGCGGGCACGGCGCCGAGGGCGGCGCTGACGGACTTCGGAACGGGGCTGGCCATGACGGCAGGACCTCCTGTAGACGGGGTTCCCGGTTGCCGTTCCCGCGATGATCGGGTCGCACACGCGTCGGCTCGCGCGTACGCGTCCGCGGCGTAGCCTTGAGGTCATGCCCGCTCCCTCGCGCCGCGTCCTCGTGGCGAAGCCGCGCGGCTACTGCGCCGGCGTCGACCGCGCCGTACTGACGGTGGAGAAGGCGCTCGCCCTCTACGGCGCTCCGGTCTATGTCCGCAAGCAGATCGTGCACAACGCGCACGTCGTGCGGACCCTCGAGGGCAAGGGCGCGATCTTCGTCGAGGAGACCGACGAGGTGCCCGCGGGCGCGACCGTCGTGCTGTCCGCCCACGGCGTGGCGCCGACGGTGCACGCCGAGGCCGCTGCGCGCAGCCTGAAGACGATCGACGCCACCTGCCCGCTGGTCACCAAGGTGCACCTGGAGGCGAAGCGGTTCGCCGCGGCCGACCTCGACATCGTGCTGATCGGGCACGAGGGGCACGAGGAGGTCGTCGGGACGACCGGCCAGGCGCCGGACCGCATCCACCTGGTGGACGGCGTGGACGAGGCAGCAGCCGTCGAGGTGCGCGACCCGTCGAAGGTTGCCTACCTGTCGCAGACGACGCTGTCGGTGGACGAGACCAACGTGACGGTCGAGGCGCTGCGCAGCCGCTTCCCGCTGCTGCAGGGGCCGCCGTCGGCGGACATCTGCTACGCCACGCAGAACCGGCAGGTCGCGGTCAAGGAGATCGCCGCGGAGTCCGAGCTCGTGCTCGTCGTCGGCTCGCGGAACTCCTCGAACTCCGTCCGGCTGGTCGAGGTGGCGCTGGATGCCGGCGCCCGCTCGTCGTACCTCGTGGATGACGCCGCGGAGATCGACGAGGCGTGGCTGGCGGGCGTCAGCACGGTGGGCGTCACCAGCGGCGCCTCCGTGCCGGAGGAGCTGGTCGAGGGCGTGCTGTCCTGGCTGGCCGCGCGCGGGTACGGCGACGTGCACGAGGTGGAGTCGGCGAAGGAGAGCCTGCTGTTCGCGCTCCCGCCGGAGCTGCGCCGCGACCTGAAGGCCGCCGGCAAGGACTAGGCGGTACGCCGGTGGCCGGTGAGGCCGCGGACCAGCGCGATGACCAGCGCGACACCGGTGGCGGTGAGCAGCACCGGGGCGCCGAGCACCAGCGAGCTGGCCAGCTCGAGCGCCTGCCGGGTGAGGAACGAGCCGGCGGCGGTGGTCTGGGAGAACGCGCCGGCGAGCGAGGCCAGCACGACGTAGACCAGCGGCGGCATCACAACCGCGGCGATGAGGTCCTCGCGGTGGACTGTGAGGGCGGCGAGCGCACAGCCGGCGATGAAGCAGATCGCGAACACGGTCCGCAGGCCGGGCCCGGTGAGGACGTCGACGAGGCCACCCGCGGCGCCGAGGACCAGCGCCAGCGCGACCGCTCCGGCGGCGGTCAGGCCGCGCCGGTCCACGACGTGGCCGCTGTGCGGCTGCTCCTCCGGGGCGGCGACGTCCGCGCGCCCGGCGGACTGGCTGGTCCAGCTCACGGTCGGCACCGTACCCGCGCGACAGCCGGTTCTCCCGCGTCTACGGTGTGGCCGTGTCGACACCTGAGGCTGCCGAGTACGACCCCGTCTGGGTGGCCGCTGCGGCCCGACAGGCCGATCCGGGACTGCCGGAGGACGAGGCGGACCGGCTGGCGCGCGAGGCCTGGCAGCACCTGCGGGAGGTCGGCGCGGGCGATGTCAACGAGATCGCCCGCCGGCTGCTGTCCGGGCCCAACTCGACCGGGGCCACACCCGCCAACGTCGTGGCGAAGGCGGCCGTCAGCTTCTGCGAGGCGCACGGGGTCGACCCGCAGGCCTGATCAGCCGACCTCCTGCACGAGTGTCAGCTCCGGCGCGACGAGCCGGCTCGCTACGGCGTCCACCGCCCTCGGCACGGGCAGCTCCTCCTGCACGGCGCCCAGATCGGCCATCCGGCGCGCGCTGGGCAGCAGGTTGCGCTCCAGAGACGCGACCGTCCGGTTGTAGTCGGTGACCGCGGTGTTGAGCGACCGGCCGAGCTTGTCGACGTGGCCGCCGAGGGTGCTGAGCCGGGCGTACAGCTCCTTGCCGGCGACGAACACCGCCTGTGCGTTCTCGGTCAGCGCGTGCTGCTGCCACGCGTACGCGACCGTCCTCAGCAGGGACACCAGCGTCGTCGGTGTCGCGATGTGCACCCGTCGCGCGTAGGCGTGCTCGAGCAGCGCCGGGTCCCGCTCGAGCGCCGGCGCGAGGAAGGCATCGCCCGGCACGAAGAGCACGACGAACTCCGGGGTGTTCGGCAGCGCCTGCCAGTAGGCCTTGTCGGCGAGCTGGTCGACGTGGGCGCGCAGGTGCCGTGCGTGCGCCTGCATCCGCTGCTCCGCGAACAGCTCGTCCGTCGACTCGACGGCCTCGAGGTAGGCCGCGAGCGTCACCTTCGCGTCCACCACCACGGACCGGCCGCCCGCCAGCCGCACCACCAGGTCCGGCCGCAGCGTCCGGCCGTCCGGGCCGCGCACACTGGTCTGCTCGTCGAAGTCGCAGCGGTCGACCATGCCGGCCGCCTCGACGACGCGGCGCAGCTGCATCTCGCCCCACTGGCCGCGCGCCTGCGGCTTGCGCAGCGCGTCGACGAGCGCCCGCGTCTCGGAGCCGAGGAGCTCGCTGCTGCGCCGCACGGTGTCGACTTGCTCGCTCAGCTCGCCGAACGCGCGCGCCCGCTCCGTCTCCAGCCCGCGCAGCTGCCCTTCGACCCGGCCGAGCTGCTCGCGCAGCGGCTCGACGAGCGTGGCGACGGCGCGGCGGCTGTCGTCCTCGGTGCCGCGCAGCGCGCGGGTGGCGATGCCCTCGAAGGACGTCGCCAGCAGCTGCTCGTCCCGGCGGACGAGCAGACGACCGGCGAGGACGCCCAGCGAGAGGCCCAGGAGCAGCGCGAGCAGGGTGGTCATGCCGGCACGGTCGCACCCACGTACGACAGAACGCGGCCGGTAGCGTCGTGCGGCGTGTCCCTCAGCATCGGCATCGTCGGCCTGCCCAACGTCGGCAAGAGCACGCTGTTCAACGCGCTGACGAAGAACGACGTGCTGGCGGCGAACTACCCGTTCGCGACGATCGAGCCGAACGTGGGCGTGGTGGGCGTGCCGGACGACCGGATCGCGAAGCTCGCGGAGGTGTTCAAGAGCGAGAAGCAGATCCCCGCGACGGTGTCCTTCGTCGACATCGCCGGGATCGTGCGCGGGGCCAGCGAGGGCGAGGGGCTGGGCAACAAGTTCCTCGCCAACATCCGCGACAGCGACGCGATCTGCCAGGTCATCCGCGCCTTCACGGACGAGAACGTCGTGCACGTCGACGGGCGCGTCTCGCCGAAGGACGACATCGAGACGATCAACACCGAGCTGGTCCTGGCGGATCTGCAGACGGTTGAGCGCGCCATCCCGCGGCTGGAGAAGGAGGCGCGGATCAAGAAGGACGTCGTGCCCCAGCTCGCGGCGGTGAAGGCCGCGCAAGAGGTGCTCGACAGCGGCCAGACGATCTTCGCGTCCGGTGTCGATCGCGAGCCGCTGCGCGAGCTGCACCTGCTCACCGCGAAGCCGTTCCTGTACGTGTTCAACCTCGACGAGGAGGAGCTGGGCAACGCCGACTTCCGCGCTGAGCTGGCCGCCCTCGTCGCGCCGGCGGAGGCGGTCTTCCTCGACGCGAAGGTCGAGATGGAGCTCATCGAGATGGACGACGCGGACGCGCTCGAGCTGCTCCAGTCCATGGGGCAGGACGAGTCCGGGCTCAACCAGCTCGCCCGCGTCGGCTTCGAGACGCTGGGGCTGCAGACGTACCTGACGGCCGGCCCGAAGGAGGCCCGGGCGTGGACGATCCGTCGCGGCGCCACCGCCCCGGAGGCTGCTGGCGTGATCCACACCGACTTCCAGAAGGGGTTCATCAAGGCCGAGGTCATCGGCTTCGAGGACCTGGTCGAGGCGGGATCGGTGGCCGCGGCGCGCGCCGCCGGCAAGGCCCGCATGGAGGGCAAAGACTACGTAATGCAGGACGGCGACGTCGTCGAGTTCCGCTTCAACGTGTAGAGCGCGGTAGAACCGCAGGTCAGGGGGGTTGTGGGCCCCTCTAGTCCGCAGAAAGTCCGCAAGAAGTTGGATCTTGTACGCCCAGGACGGCCGTCATGAGCCCTGCCGCGGCCTGCCGAGTCCGGTCCTCAGCTGTCGACCAGAGGTGGGCGTAGGTGTTCAGCGTCGTGGTCGCACGGGCGTGGCCGAGAGCCCGCTGGACGGTCACGACGTCGCAGCCGGCGGCGATGAGCGCGGACGCGTAGAAGTGCCGGAGGTCGT
>JAODNS010000203.1 GCA_025465145.1 Frankiales bacterium | reverse complement strand
GCCGGACGTGGCGACGCCGGTCGAGATCGCGCCGCAGGCGGCCGCGCCGGCCGGGCACCCGGCCGTTCCGGCGGGGCTGCCCGCGCTGGCCGTCCTCGTCGCCGTCGTGACCCTCGGCGGTGCGGCGACCGCCCACCTCACAGCCCTGCGCACCCGCCGGAGCAGCGCCTCCGCGTAGGTCGCTAGCGTCGGCGCATGCGCGCCATCCAGATCACCGAGTTCGGCGGACCCGAGGTCCTGAAGCTCGTCGACCTGCCCAACCCGGTCGCGCCGGACGGGTTCGCGCTGCTCACCGTCGACAGCGCCGGCGTCAACTACGCCGACACGCACCAGGTCGAGGACTCGTACCTGTCGAAGGCGACGCTGCCGCTCGTCCCCGGCTCGGAGGTCGTCGGCCGTACCGCTGACGGCCGTCGGCTCGCCGCCTTTGCGATGAACGGCGGCTACTGCGAGCTGGCCCCGGTGCACCCGGCCATGTCGTTCCCGGTGCCGGACGGCGTCAGCGACGGCCAGGCGCTGGCGCTCATGGTCCAGGGGCTGACCGCGTGGCACCTGCTCCGCACGAGCACGCACCTGCAGCAGGGCGAATCGGTGGTCGTGCACGCCGCGGCCGGCGGGGTCGGCACGCTCGCCGTCCAGCTCGCGAAGGCCTGGGGCGCCGGGAACGTCATCGCCGTCGCGTCGAGCGAGCACAAGCGGCAGCTCGCGACCGAGCTGGGCGCGGACGTGACCGTCGACGCGGGAGCGGAAGACCTGAAGAGCGCGCTGGAGCAGGCCAACGGCAGCCGCAAGGTGGACGTCGTGCTCGAGATGGTCGGCGGCCCGACGTTCGACGCCTCGCTCGCGGCGCTGGCGCCGTTCGGCCGCTTGGCGACCTTCGGCATGGCGTCCCGTACGCCGCCGCGGTCGGTCGACGCCGGCGCGCTCATGTCGCGCAGCCGGGCGGTCATCGGCTTCTGGCTGGCGCACTGCTTCAGCCGCCCGGAGATGCTGCAGGGCCCGATGGCCGAGCTGCTCGCGATGGTGGCGGACGGCTCGCTGCGGCCGGTCGTGGGCGGGACGTACCCGCTCGCCGAGGCGCACCGCGCGCACGAGGACCTGCGCAGCCGCCGCAGCACCGGCAAGCTCGTGCTCGACGTCCGCGCCTAGCGCTCTGGTCCGGCGGCGGCCCCCCGGTTGATCATCGCCGCGTCAGCAACCGCCTGCGCAAGCCCGCCCACGCTCGTGCACGCCGCGATGATCACGCCGGGGGCGGCTCGCTCTCGGGGTTGCGCAGCGAGCCAGGGCAGAAGCAGTAGACGTCGTGCCAGGCGCGGCGGCAGTACGCCGGGTAGCTGAGCGGCCGGACCAGGCGGGCTGGGTTGCCCGCGACCAGCACCTCGTCCGGCACGTCCTTCGTCACCACGGAGCCGGCCGCCACGACGACCCGTCGCCCGATGGCGACGCCCGGGAGCACGATCGCGCGCGCGCCGACCCAGGTGCCGTCGCCGATGCTGACCGGCGCCGGCTCCGGATTGCGGCCCTCGATGCCGTGGCTGCTGGTGTCCATCACGTACACCTCGTTGGCCAGCGCCACGTCGTCGCCGATCGTAATGGCGACCTCGCAGTACACGACGACGCCCGAGTTGATGAAGACGCCGTCGCCGATCCGGATCCGGCCCGGGCCGCTGACGAGCGTCTGGCGGTGCGCCGACCAGATCACGAAGCGCTGGCCGATCTCGAGGTCCGCCGCGTCCACGATCGGCGAGCCGATGACCACCGCGTCGTCGCCCACCCGTCGCGCGGTGGCGAACGTCCGCGCGACGTGCCGCCGCTCGCGCCGCTCCTTCAGGCCCACCGGCTCGAGCCTAGGGTGGAGCGGGTGGAAGACCTGCTGGCCCGGTGCGCGGCGAAGGGGATCCCGGTCGCCCCGGTGACCGACGCCGCGGTGCACGCCGGAACGGCTGCGCTCCGGCACGGCGCGCAGGTCGACCCGGTCGAGGCGCGCGAGGTGACGGTGGCTGCGGTGATCGCCGGCGCGGACGGCGAGGTACGGGTGCTCCAGGTGCCGAGGCTGCGGCGGTGGGCGCGTCCGCACCGCGGCGCCGACGAGTGGCGCACCCCGCTGCCGCCGTACGGGATGCGGGTGGCCAAGCTGGCCCGCGCCGTCCGGCGGGCACTCGGCGACGCGGACCTGGACCTGCGCTGGGCGGACGACGGGCGCACCTGCCGGCTGGTCGAGGTGGTGCGGGCGTGAGCGAGGACGAGGTCGTCTGCTCCGCCAAGGGCTGTCGTGCGCCGGCCGTGCACGCGCTGGTCTGGAACAACCCGAAGCTGCACACGGCGGACCGGGAGAAGACCTGGGTGGCGTGCGAGGAGCACCTGCGGTCGCTGTCGCAGTTCCTCGACCTGCGTGGGTTCCTGCGGCGGGTGGACGTCCTGTGACCGCGCTGGTCATGAACATGCACGTCACCGGCCTCGCCGTCGCCCGCTCGCTCGGCCGCGCAGCGATCCCCGTCCTCGGGCTGGACAAGGAGCGCGGCGGGCTCGGCCAGCACTCCCGGCACCTGACCGGCTTCGAGCTCGTCCCCGGACCCGAGGTCGCCGGCGGCGCCGCCCTCGCCGACGCGCTGCTGGCCATGGCGGGGCGCTTCGACGACCGGCCGGTGCTGTTCCCGACCAACGACGACTGGGTGCTCGCGCTGGCTCGGCACCGCGACCGGCTCGAGCCGCACTTCCGGTACCCGTTCGCGTCCTACGACGTCGTCCAGCGGGCGCTGTCGAAGACCGAGCTGTACCGGGCCTGCGAGGCCCGCGGCATCGCGTGTCCCCGGTCCTGGTACCTCGACGAGGGCGATCCTGCGGACGAGGTCCCGTACCCGTGCGTGCTCAAGCCCGACGACAGCCGCGGGTTCTACGACGCGTTCCGAGCGAAGGTCTTCGTCGTGCGCAGCCCGGCCGAGTTCCGGGCGCGAGTGGCGGAGGCGGCCGAGCGCGGCCTGACGCTCGTCGCTCAGGAGTGGGTCGACACGCGTCCCGGCGGCTTCTGGTCCGTCGCGTCCTACCTGTCCCCCGACGGCACACCCCGCGGCGTCTTCACCGGTCGCAAGCTCGAGCAGTGGCCGCCTGACTTCGGCACCTCCTGCCTCGCCGACGCGCAGTGGGACCCGGCCATCGCGGCCGCAGGGGTGAGCGTCCTGCAGGAGCTGGGCTACTCCGGCATCAGCGAGATCGAGTTCGTGCAGGACGCGCGCACCGGTGAGCACCTGCTGCTGGACGTGAACACCCGCGCCTGGAAGTGGATCGGGCTGCCGATCGCGGCCGGGATCGACCTGCCGCTGCTCGCGTACCGGGACGCCGTCGGGCAGCCGTTCGACGCCGGGCGGCAGGTCGACGGCGCGCGCTGGATGTTCCTGCGCGACTACGTCCAGCTGGTGCGTGCCCGGGGCGTCCAGGTCCCGGAGGCGCAGGTGACGAAGGACGAGTGGACCGCCCTGCTCGCCGGCCGGCCGACGTCGCTCGTCGACGGGGTGCACGACCCGGACGACCCGGAGCCGGGCTACGACGTGCTGTGGGAGGCGCTGGCCGGCGGAGCGGGCTATAGCTGCGCCTGCTGAGGTGTTCTCCCGCGCGCCGGGCGCTGGGCTGAGAGACTCCGGTGTGGACGGCGTCCTGGCTCGCTTGCGTGCGGAGACCCGGCCGGCGCACGACCGGCTCGAGGCCGAGCTCGACGTCCTCGCGCAATGCCGGACGGACGCGGCGTACGCAAGCCTGCTCGCCCTGCTGCACGGGGTGCACAGCCGGCTGGAGCCTGCGCTCGACGCCGTCGCGCCCGCCGTTCTCGACGACTGGCCGGACCGGCGCAAGCTGCACCTGCTCGATCAGGATCTGCGCCAGCTCGGCGTCGATCCGGCGTCCGTGCCTGCCACAGCCCAGCTGCCGTCGCTCAGCAGCCCGGCGCGAACCCTCGGCGTGCTGTATGTCGTCGAGGGCGCCACCCTCGGCGGCGCGGTCATCGCGCGCGCTGCCCGGCCACGACCGGTCCGGTTCCTGGACGCGTACGGGGGGCGGCGCGGCGAGCTGTGGCGGGCCTACCGGCGGCAGGTTCAGGCCTGGTGCGAGCCGAACAGCCACGTGGACGAGGTCCTGGCCGGAGCGGGCGACGCGTTCAGCGCGTTCACGCTCTGGTGCGGCGTGCCGGCCGCGGCGTGACCGTCAGCGGTAGCGGAAGCCGTCCAGGAAGCGCTTGAAGACGCCCCCCTCCGGCGCCAGCGGCTCGGCCGGGGGCAGCGGCGTGCTGCGGCGGGTCGCGATCGGCTTGTCGTAGTCGGTGTGCGCGATCTCCTCGACGACCTGCGACTCGTCGAAGTCCTCGCTGCCGGGGATCGACGGCACGAAGCCGACGAGCATCCCGTTGCGCATCACCTGCGCCTCGAGGCCGGCCGTGCCGTCGGTGTCCCAGATCGCCTGCCGGCCGTCGGGCAGCGCGATCCGGATGCCGAACTGGTAGACGCCGGCCTTCTCCATCTCGGCGGCGATGCCGCGCCCGCGCAGCTGGTCGACGACGCTGCGCGCCCGGTTCTCGTCCATGTTCCGGACAACGTACGAGGTGCGGCGAGGAGTCCCGCAGCGTGACGGACATGCCGCGGCCCCGCCTCCCGGAGCGGGAGGCGGGGCCGGGTCGACGAGGGGGACTAGGCGGACGTGCCGAGAGCGGACAGCCGCTCCTCGACCGCCTGCACGACGCCCTTGCGGTTCTTGTGCGCCGTCTCGTACGCGAGCAGGACCTGCAGGTCCGGGATGTCGCTCGACTCCGCGACGTGCGCCATGACGCGGTCGCCGCCGAGCTTGTCGTAGCCGGCGAACGGCGCGTGCTCGCCGTCGGCCGGCACGCCCGTGTTGTCGTTGAGCGAGCCGACCGCGCCGAACTCGTCCGGGGTCGGGGTGTCGGACGGGTAGACGTCCTTCGCGTTGTCCACCGCGTCGGAGGCCTTGTCCTGGACCGCGTCGACGACGTCGCCGGCCTGCTCGACGACCGTGTCCACGGCCTTGCTGCCGAACCGCTGCACGAGCCCGCTGACCCGGTTGACGCCGACGGCAGCAACGCCGAACGGCGCGCCGAGCACCCGCCGGGCGACGGTCACGGCCGCCTGCACCGGCGTCGCCTCCAGCGCGGAGGTGCCCGTCTTGCCGACCTCGGCCAGCCGCGTCTCGAGCCACTCGATCGTGGCCGAGTGCGCCACCTCGAGCCGGTCGAGGACGGGGATGACCTGCGAGTAGCCGAGGCTCTCGGCCAGCGTGCGGGCGTACCGCGCGCGCTCGCGCAGCTGGTGCTCCAGCGCGAGGTCGCCGAGCAGCGCGCCCTGCAGCGTCTGGACCTGGTTGAGCTGGGTCTGGAAGAAGGCGCCCGCCTTGCCGAGCAGCGGCCCGACCACGTCCGGGACGCCGCCGACCTGCTTGACGGCGCCGGCCAGCAGCGCGAGGCGCTCGCCGGACTTCTCGGCGTTGGCCTTCAGCTCCTCCGAGATGTCGGTGGAGTGGGCCTGCACGCGCCGCACGGTCGCGATGCTCTGCTCGAACGCGGTCATGCGGAGCAGGTTCTGGAGCTCGGAGACGAGCATGTCCTTGGTGACAGCCACAGGTATGACCTCCTGGTCATCGGGGTTGCCGCCTACCTCCCCCCGGAGCCGCCGGCTGAACGTGTGAACAGGCACACCTAGCCTGTACGGCATGAGGTTCGGCTACTGGATGCCCGTGTTCGGCGGATGGCTGCGCAACGTCCCGGACGAGGGGATGAGCACCGACTGGGCGTACGTCAAGGCGCTGGCGGTGGAGAGCGAGCAGGCCGGGTTCGACCTGTCGCTGCTCGCCGAGCTGAACCTCAACGACATCAAGGGGCACGCCGTGCCGGCGCTCGACGCCTGGACGCTGGCGCCCGCCGTCGCGGCCGTCACCGAGCGGCTGGAGCTGATGCTCGCCGCCCGCCCGAACTACCACTCCCCCAGCCTCACCGCGAAGGCGATCAGCACCCTGGACACCATCGCGCCGGGGCGGATCAGCCTCAACGTCGTCAGCTCGTGGTGGAAGGACGAGGCGGCGCAGTACGGCGCGCCGTTCGACGTGCACGACGCGCGCTACGAGCGGACCTCGGAGTGGCTCGAGGTCCTCAACCGGCTGCTCACCGAAGAGGTCGTCACGCACCACGGCGGGCTGTACGACCTGGAGGGCTGCGTCATGGAGCCCAAGCCGAGCGCCCTGCCGACGGTGTACATGGGCGGCGAGTCCCCGAAGGCCAAGGAGGTCATCAGCCGGCAGGGCACCGGGTACGTCATGCACGGCGACCCGCCGGAGGTCATCGCCGACAAGATCGCCGACATGGAGAAGCGCCGGGTCGAGGCGGGCCGGCCGGACCGGTTCTCCTACGGGGTCAGCGGCTACGTCGTCGTGCGGGACACCGAGGAGGAGGCGCAGGCGGAGCTGGCACGGATTCTCGACGTGCAGTCGAGCCCGGAGGCGTACGCGTCGTACCAGGACTTCCTCGCCGGCTCCCAGCTCGAGTCGCAGGTGTCGCTCGAGGAGTACTCCGTGTCGAACCGCGGCCTGCGGGCCGGGCTCGTCGGCACGCCGGAGCAGGTGACGGGGCGCATCAAGGCGTACGAGGACGCCGGTGTCGACCTGGTGCTGCTGCAGTTCTCGCCCCAACGCGAGGAGATGGCCCGCTTCGGCGACCAGGTCATCCGTGCGTACGCCTGACGCCACTCCCCTGGTCGGACAGCACGTCCGGCTCCAGCCGGTGGGCGAGGCGCACGTCGCGGACCTGCTGACCGCCGCGCAGGACGACCGGATCTGGGCGCACACCGGACCGCAGCCGCGCAGCCGCGAGGACGTGCTGGCGTGGCGCGACAACCCGTCCGGCCGGCACCCGTACGCCGTCGTCGTCGACGGGCGGGCGCTGGGCTCGACGTCGTACGGCGACGTGGACCTCGCGGTGGAGGGGCTCGAGATCGGCTGGACCTGGTACTCCCCCGCCGTGTGGCAGAGCCGGGTCAACCCGGAGTGCAAGCTGCTGCTGCTGGGCAACGCGTTCGAGGTGCTGGGCGCGCAGCGGGTGACGTTGAAGACCGATGCCCTCAACAGCCGGTCCCGTGCGGCCATCGAGAAGCTGGGTGCGCAGCACGACGGGACGCTGCGTCACCACAAGCAGCGGCCGGACGGCAGCGTCCGGGACAGCGCCTACTACAGCGTCCTGTCCGCGGAGTGGCCGGCCGTGCGCGCGGCGCTGCGAGCACGCACCGACGGCTGATCAAGGTGCGGCTGGGCACCGCTCCGAGCGCGGCCTTCGCACCTTGATCACGAGCGGCAGGGTGCGCTCAGACCGCCCGGCGCAGCCGCCGGACGCCGAGACCGACGACGAGCAGCGCGAGCGCCGCGAGCCCTGGCTGCTGCGGCAGTCCTGTCGTGGGCAGCGCGCCGACCTCCGGGGCAGCCGGCTTGCCGGCGGGTGAGAAGTAGACCGA
>JAODNS010000173.1 GCA_025465145.1 Frankiales bacterium | reverse complement strand
CCGCGCCCGCCGAGCCGCCGCCCCCGCCGCCGTGGCCTACGGCAGCCCGCGCGCCATCGCCCGCGCGCAGCTCGACGCCCGCGGCTGGAGCAGCCAGTTCGGCTGCCTCGACAGCCTGTGGCAGCGCGAGAGCGGCTGGCGCACGACCGCGTCGAACCCGAGCGGTGCGTACGGCATCCCGCAGGCGCTGCCCGGCTCGAAGATGGCCTCGGCCGGTGCCGACTGGCGCACCAACCCGGCGACGCAGATCCGCTGGGGCCTGGGCTACATCGGCGCGAGGTACGGCGGCCCGTGCGCCGCGTGGTCGCACAGCCAGTCCGCCGGCTGGTACTAGCGGAGCGCCGGGCAGGCGGGCCGGGGTGCGGTCGCGAGGTGGCGCCACCGCAGGCGCGCCGGATCAGGCGCGCCTGCGCCGGATCAGGCGCACCCCGGGCGTCGCTACCGGTCGAGCGTCGCCCAGACGATCGTCCACGGGTACGGCGACGCCACCGCGCGCACCGTGCCGACCTGCGAGACGAACCGCTGAAAGCCGGCCTTCGTCCAGTGGTTGAGGTGGCCGGGGGTGTTGCCCAGGTCCTTCAGGTATCGCCCGGTCACGAGGTTCGACCCGCGGAAGTACGGCTCCCGCGGGACGCTCAGCAGCAGGTGCCGCGAGGACACCCGGGCCAGCTCGCGCAGCCCGGCGTCGGGGTCGCGCAGGTGCTCGAGCACCTCGACGCAGACGACGAGGTCGAACTGCTTGTCGAGGAACGGCAGGTTCTCGGCGTCGCCGTGCAGGTACGACGGCCCCGGCCGGCTCCGCCACTCCTCGCGCAGCCCCGCGTCCGGCAGGTCCAGCCCGACGGCGGTGCCGAACCGGGAGTGCAGCTTCTGCGAGATCACGCCCTCGCCGGCGCCGACCTCGAGCGGGTTCGTCGCCGGCCTCGTGTCGGACGCGATGTCGCCGATCATCCCGTCCAGCCGGGCGACGAAGCGCTCCGTCAGCCACTTGATGGCGGGGTTCTTGGCGGTGTACTTGGCGGTGTGGTTGCCGATCACCACACCCGGCGTCTCCGGCGCTGAGGTCATGCGGCGAGGCTATCGGCCCCTACGCTCGCGGTCGTGAAGCGGCAGGCGGGGCGGGTGCTGCGGATCGCCTTCCTGCTGCTGGTGGTCGTCGCCCTCGTGCTGACGCTGCGCAGCCAGGGCGCCGACCTCCACAGAGCCGTCACCCGCACCGGCCTCGCCGCCACCGCCGGCAGCCTCGTCGCCGTCATGGTCGGCCTGTTCGCCAGCGCGATGGTCTGGCGCGCGCTGCTGACCGACCTCGGCAGCCGGCTGCCGCTGCGCACCGCGCTGCACGTGTTCTTCCTCGGCCAGCTCGGCAAGTACCTGCCGGGCAGCGTCTTCGCCGTCGCCGCGCAGATGGAGCTCGGCCGCGACCAGGGCGTGTCCCGCAGCCGGGTCGGCACCGCCAGCCTGCTGTTCATGGGCGTGCTCACCGCCGCCGGGCTGCTCGTCGCAGCCGTTGCGCTGCCGCTCACCAGCCCGGACGCGCTCCGGTCGTACTTCTGGGTCCTGCTCGTGCTGCCGGTCGGGCTGCTCTGCCTCGCCCCGCCGGTCCTCACCCGGCTCGTCGGCACCGGCCTGCGCGTGCTGCGCCGCGAGCCGCTCGAGCGGCCGCTGTCGGCAGCCGGCGTGGGTGCCGCGCTCGGCTGGGCGCTCGCCATGTGGGGTGCGTACGGGGTCCACGCCCTGCTGCTGCTCCTGCCGCAGGAGCGGACCGGCAGCGGGAACCTCCCGCTGCTCGCCCTCGGCGGCTACGCGCTCGCGTGGACGGTCGGCTTCCTGTTCCTGCTCGCGCCGGCCGGCGCGCTCATCCGCGAGACCGTCCTGGTGCTGGCGTTCGCGCCGGTGCTCGACCGGGCCGGCGCGACCGCAGTGGCCGTGGTCAGCAGGGGCGTGATGACCTTGGGCGACCTGCTGTGGGGGGCGGGCGGCGCGCTGCTGCGGCCGAGGAGGCGGGCGAACGGTACGGATGTGGCTACAGTGACTCCGGTCAAGCAGCTGGGGAAGGCTGCCGACGCCTGACAGGTACGCCACCCGACAGCGGAGACGACCCGATGCGCCGCGCGCTTCCCCCACGCCGTACCGCTGCCGCCGTCGCGGTCGCGCTGCTGGGATCGCTGCTCTCCGCCGTCGTCACCGCCACCCCCGCGCTGGCCGAGGAGGTCTACGAGCGGCCGGCCAACGGCGTGTTCGCCGTCGAGGGCCACGGCTGGGGCCACGGCCACGGGATGTCGCAGTGGGGGGCGCAGGGCGCCGCCAGCAAGGGCATCGACGCCGACACCATCACCGCCACGTACTACCCGGGCACGGCGAAGGCGACGATCGCCAGCCGGCCGATCCGGGTGCTGCTCAGCGCCGACGAGGGCAGGGACACGCAGGTCCACGCCGCGCCCGGCCTCACCGTCACCGACGTCGCGACGGGCGAGAGCGCGCCGCTGCCGGACGGGCCGACCCGCTGGCGCGCCACCGTCGACAGCGCCGGGCTGCACCTGCAGTCCCTGACCGGCTCTACCTGGTCGCCGGCGGTCATCACGGCCGGCTCGACGACAGCGGCATACGCCGGCCCGCTCCGCTTCGCCGGCCCCACGTTCGTCCGGGTCGCCTTCCCGGACGGCACGTCGCGCGACTACCGCGGTGCCGTGACGGCCGTCGCCACCGGCAGCACCTCGCTGCAGACGGTCGACGTCCTGTCGCTCGAGGACTACCTGCTCGGGGTCGTGCCGCGCGAGTCGTCCAGCTCCTGGCAGCCGGCCGCCCTGCAGGCACAGGCCATCGCGGCCCGGTCGTACAGCGCCTACAAGCGCGACCACGTCTCGACAACCGCCCGGTACGACATCTGCGACACGACGCAGTGCCAGGTGTTCGGTGGCAGCCGCGTCTACACCTCCGACGGCGGCAGCACCGCCCTGGAGCCCGCCTCGACGACGGACGCCGTACGGGCCACCGCCGGAGTGGTCCGGACCTACAACGGCGCTCCGATCTTCGCGGAGTTCTCGTCCAGCAACGGCGGCTGGTCCACCGACGGCGGCGCGCCGTACCTCGTCGCCCGCCGCGACGACTGGGACGGCGTCGTCCAGAACAGCGTCCACTCGTGGACCGCCAGCCTGCGCGCCACCGACCTGCAGGCCCGCTTCCCCGCCGTCGGCACCCTGCGGCGGATCCGCGTCACCGGTCGCGATGGCAACGGCGAGTGGGGCGGCCGGGTCAAGACGGTCGTGCTCGAGGGCGTCGACGCCAGCGGTAACGCGACCAGCGTCAGCACCACCGGCGCAGGCGTCTACAACGCGCGCACCTGGCCGGCGAACAGCGACGGGTTGCGCTCCTCCTGGTGGCACATCACGGCCTCGACCGACGCGTCCGTCGTCAGCCAGTCCGTGGCGCCGCGGCTGGTCCGACCGCCGGGCGCGTCGACCGGCACCCTCACCGTCACGATGAAGAACACCGGCACCACCACGTGGTCCGCGCCCGGGCTGCACCTCGCCGTGTCCTCGCCGCCTGGGCAGGCCGACGCGCTCGTCGGCGGCAGCACCCGCCCGGGCGTCCTCGTCCGGCCGACCACCGGCACGATCGCGCCCGGCGAGACGGCCGACTTCAGCTTCGCCCTGGACGCGGCGGGTGTGCAGGCGGGGACGCATGGGCGGTCGTACCGGATGCGCTCGTACGACAACCCGCTGTTCGGTGCGCCGGTGAGCTGGAGCATCCCCGTGGACGCGGCCCGCTTCACGGCCGCCGCCGCCGCCAAGCCCTCGGCCGTACGCCAGCCGACGGGCAGCGCGCCGCCGGACGTCTTCGCCGACGGCCGCACCGTCGTCGTCCCGCGCAACGGTGCGACCGTCGTGCGGCTGCAGGCCAAGAACACCGGCAACGTCGTGTGGCCGGTGGGTCCCACCGTCCTCGGCACGTCCGGCCCGCGGGAGCGGGAGAGCGCGTCGTACGGCAGCGACTGGCTCTCGCCCAAGCGCCCCGCCCGGATGACCAGCACGTCCGGCGTCGGCCCCGGCGGCATCGCCACGTTCGACCTCCGGCTCAACGGCGCCGGCCGCGGCGTCGGCGTCAGCGCGGAGGCGTTCGAGCCGGCCTGGGAGAACAAGCACTGGCTGGACGGCGCGGGAACCTCGCTCGTGGTCGTGCGGACCGACCCGGCCGTGCCGCGGCTCGCGTCGGTCTTCCTCGCGCCGCCGGCGAAGGCGACCACCGCTGGCCCGCTCACCCTCGTGGTCCGGCTGCGCAACCTCGGCGGCACCCCCTGGACCGTCGGCAAGGAGTGGCTCGCCACGGCCGGCTCGCCCGACCCGCTGCGCACCAGCGCCTGGCCGAAGCCGACGCGCCCGCCGGCGATGACCCGCAACGTCACGCGCCCCGGCGTCAGCGCCGTGTACCCGGGCGAGGTCGGCGAGTGGACGATCCCCCTGTCCGGCGCGGGTCGGGCTGCCCGCACCTACAACGAGCAGTGGCAGGGGATCGGGCCGGACGGCAAGCGGTTCGGCCCCGTGCTGAAGACCGCGGTCACCGTCGTCCGCCCGTGAGGCTGGGCCTGGTCCTCGAGCAGTGCCTCGCCCCGGTGCCCGGCGGCACCGGCCGCTACAGCCGCGAGATCGCGGCTGCACTGGCCCGCCGCGCACCCGCCGGCGCGCAGGTGAGCAGCGGGACGGCATGGCACCGGGACGTGTCGGCCGCGGTCGTGCCGGGCGTCGACGGGCCGCACCGCCTGCCGCTCGGCCGCCGGC
>JAODNS010000082.1 GCA_025465145.1 Frankiales bacterium | reverse complement strand
CCCGAGGCGACGCCCGCCGCGCGGGGACCGCCGGCCGGCCCGCACCGCGGCCCCCCGTCCTGCCTCGGAACCGCCCGGTGCCCGCACGGGACGACCATGCCGTCGGCGTCCTCCCCGGGCGCGAGGTCCTGCCGGCCGTCACGACGGTCGTCCGCCGGTCCGTGGAGCGACCCGAGCTCCCGTTGAGCCTGCTCGCCGTGGTCGCGATGTTCCTGCTCGTCCAGCACCGCATCGACCGCAGGGACCCGAAGCTCGCACAGGCACCTCGTCACGAGCCCGCGGACCTGGTCTTCCGCCCGGTGCGGACGGCCAGCTGAGGGCTGAGGGAAGCGCTGAACAGGGCGCCATGATCGGCGCGACGTGGCGGACCGTGAGCTGAGCGTGCTCCACGGTCGTCCACGCCGCGTTGATCATGCGGGCGCGGCGCCGGCGACCCTTGTTCCGGAGTGTCCTAGTCATCCGGGTGCGCGTGCGGCACCTGCGCCGCGCCGACGCGGTTCTCGCGGCCGGGCAGAGCCGTCCGGTACATGCAGACGTCGCAGTTCATCCGCAGGTCCGCGCCGCGCGCCTCGTCGTAGCGCTCGAGCACCAGCGCGGACAGCTCGTCGCTGACGCCGAGCGGCTCCGCGAGCACGACCTCCAGGCCGGGTACGGACGTCGCCTGCCGCTCCACGAGCCGCGGCAGGTACCCGGGCGCGAGGAAGAACCGCGACACCGCGACGCGGCCGGAACCCAGCAGCCGCAGGCGCTCCAGTGCCTCCGGCACGGTCGGACGGGTGGTGGAGGCGAACGCCACGTCGACCGACGGCCACTCCCGGCCCTCCCACAGCAGTCGTGCCGCTGCGGCCACCTGGGCGTTGGCGTCCGGGTCGGCGGAGCCACCGGCGACCAGCACCACCGGGTCCTCGGGCCGCGCGTCCGCCTCGCGCAGCCGCCGTGCCAGCACCTCGACCAGGGCCGCCGACGGCCACAGCGGCCGGCCGTACCGCAGGCGCAGCCCCGGATGCCCGGTCCGCACCGCAGCGGCCACGTCCGTCTTGCTGTGCGTCGCCGAGGTGAGCAGCAGCGGGAGCACGACCACGTCGTCCGCCCCGTCTGCGACCAGCGCCTGGAGGGCGTTCCGCACCGAGGGTGAGGCGTTGTCGACGTACGCGTCAGCCGTCCGCAGCCCCGGCCGCAGCGCGGCGGCCCCGGCCAGCAGCCCGCGCACGACGTCCTGCGCAGCCTCGTCCCGCGAGCCGTGTGCCACCCCGAGCAGCACGGTCATCGCGGCACCGCGACCTCGCCGATGACCACGACGGCCGGCGGCTTCAGGTCCAGCTCGGCTGCGGTCGCGAGCGTCGCGTACGCCACCGTCTGCGTCGCCAGCGTCCCGTCCTGCACGACGGCGACCGGTGTCTCCGGGCCACGTCCGGCCGCCACCAGCGCCTGCGCCACCGCCGTCAGCCGGCCGACGGACATGAGCAGCACCAGCGTTCCGCCCAGCCGAGCGAGGGCCTCCCAGTCGACGGTCGAGCCGGGGTGCCCGGGCGGCAGGTGCGCGCTGACGACCGCGACCGACTGGGTGACACCTCGCTCGGTGACCGGGATGCCGGCCCACGCCGGAACCGAGAACGCGCTGGACAGGCCGGGCACCACCTCCACCGGAACGCCTGCCGCCACGCACGCCGCGACCTCCTCGGCCCCGCGGCCGAACACGTGCACGTCGCCACCCTTGAGCCGCACCACCCGCTTGCCCTGCTGAGCCCGGTCGACCAGCAGCGCCTCGATCGCGCGCTGGTCGTACGACGGACCGCCCGGTGTCTTGCCGACCTCGACGAGCTCGACGTCCTCCGGCAGGTCCACCTGCGGGGCGAGCCGGTCGCGCACCACCACGTCCGCCTCCGCGAGCAGCTGCCGCGCGCGGACCGTCAGCAGCCCCGGATCTCCCGGCCCGCCGCCGACGAGCACGACTGAGCCCTCGCCGGTACGCGACCTGCGCAGCGGCAGCGAGCCCGTGTCCATCGCCAGGGACACGGCGTCTCGCAGCGCCACTGCACGGCGGGGATCGCCACCTGCTGTCACCGAGACGACGACGTCGTCCACCCGCGCCACGGCCGGTACCCAGGCCGCCGACGCGACCGCGTCGTCCGCCCGTACGCACCAGATCCGGCGCTGCTCGCAGGCCGCCGCGACCTCCGCGTCGACGGCCCCGGTGCAGGCGAGCACGAGCCACGCTCCGTCGACGTCCTCCGGCCGAAACGCCCTGCGCTGCAGGGGGAACTCCGTCAGGTCGGTCTCGAGCGCGACCAGCTCGACCAGCGCGCCGGCCTCCGCAGCCGCCCGTGCCCGGCGGGCAGCGACCGCTCCCCCGCCGACGACCAGCACCCGACGCCCGACCAGGTCCAGGTGCAGCGGGTAGATCAAGCGACCATCCCGGCGCCGACCGTCGTGCCCGTCGCCTCGTCGATGACGATGAACGCCCCGGTCGTGCGGTCCTGCGCGTACGGGTCGACCGCCAGCGGCGACGCCGTCCGCAGCGTCACGCGGCCGATGTCGTTGAGCCGCAGGCTGTCCGCCTGCTCGGGCAGCAGCTGCGTCACGTCGAGGCGGTCGTGCAGCGCCTGCACCTGCGCCTTCACCGTCCTCGTCGTGTGCTTCACCAGTACGCGCTGACCGGGCCGCAGCGGCGCATCCGCCATCCAGCAGACGGTCGCGTCGAACGAGCTCGTCACCGTCGGAACCGCCTCCGAGGCGACCAGCATGTCTCCCCGGCTGACGTCGAGCTCGTCGGCCAAGCGGACCGTGACCGCCTGTCCTGCAACGGCTTCGGGCAGCGCACCGTTGTATGTCTCCAGCGCCTCGACCGTGCTGGTCCGGCCGGACGGCAGGACGGTGACCGCGTCGCCCACCCGCAACGTGCCCGCGGCGACGGTGCCGGCGTAGCCGCGGTAGTCGGGCCGCTCGGTGCTCATCGGCCGGATCACGTACTGCACCGGGAAGCGCGCCGGCCGCAGCTGCGCGTCCTCGCGCGAGACGTGCACCTGCTCCAGGTGCTCGAGCAGCGCAGGCCCGTCGTACCAGGGCATCCGCTCGCTGCGGTGCACGACGTTGTCGCCCTGCAGCGCCGCCATCGGGACCGCCGTCACGTCCGGCAGGTCGAGCTGCGCCGCGAAGGCGGTGAAGTCCTCGACGATGCGGCGGTAGGTCGACTCGTCGAACCCGACCAGGTCCATCTTGTTGACCGCCAGCACCAGGTGCGGCACGCGCAGCAGCGCCGACAGCGACGCGTGCCGTCGGGTCTGCTCGACGACCCCCTTGCGCGCGTCGACCAGCACGAGCGCGAGGTCGGCGGTCGAGGCGCCGGTGACCATGTTGCGCGTGTACTGCACGTGGCCGGGCGTGTCCGCGACGATGAACGAGCGGACCGGCGTGGAGAAGTACCGGTACGCGACGTCGATCGTGATGCCCTGCTCGCGCTCCGCCCGCAGGCCGTCGGTCAGCAGCGCGAGGTTCGTGTAGTCGTCGCCGCGGTCGGCGGAGGTCCGCTCGACCGACTCGAGCTGGTCCTGGAAGACCGACTTGCTGTCGTACAGCAGGCGGCCGATCAGGGTGGACTTGCCGTCGTCGACGGATCCGGCGGTGGCGAAGCGAAGGAGGTCGGCCACTAGAAGTAGCCCTCCTTCTTGCGGTCTTCCATGGCGGCCTCGCTCGCCCGGTCGTCGGCACGCGTCGCGCCGCGCTCGGTGATGCGCGTCGACGCGACCTCCTCGACCACGTCCTCCGGCGTACGGGCCGGTGACTCGACCGCACCGGTGCAGGAGGCGTCGCCGACCGTGCGGTACCGGACGACGCGGGTCTGCACGGGCTCGTCCGGCCGCGGCTCGCTGAACGGCGTGACGCCCAGCAGCATGCCGTCGCGCTCGAAGACCTCGCGCTCGTGCGCGTAGTAGATCGCCGGCACCTCGATGCGCTCGCGGGCGATGTAGCGCCAGATGTCAAGCTCGGTCCAGTTGCTCAGCGGGAACACCCGGATGTGCTCGCCCGGGTTGTGCCTGCCGTTGTAGAGGTTCCAGAGCTCCGGCCGCTGGTTCTTCGGGTCCCACTGCCCGAACCCGTCGCGGAACGAGAAGAACCGCTCCTTCGCCCGGGCCTTCTCCTCGTCGCGCCGCGCGCCGCCGAAGACCGCGTCGTAGCGGCCCTCCTCGATGGCGCGCAGCAGCGTCGTCGTCTGCAGGGGGTTGCGCAGGCCGCCCGGCACCTCGACCACGCGGCCGGCATCGATGTCGTCCTGCACCTTCGCGATGACGAGCCGCGCCTGCAGCTCGTCGGCCCGCTTGTCGCGGAAGGCGAGCACCTCGTCGAAGTTGTGGCCGGTGTCGACGTGGACCAGCGGGAACGGGATCCGCGCAGGCCAGAACGCCTTCTCGGCCAGGCGCAGCATGACGATCGAGTCCTTGCCCCCGGAGAACAGCAGCGCCGGCCGCTCGAACTCGGCGGCCACCTCGCGCATCACGTGGATGCTCTCGGCCTCGAGCACGTCGAGCTGCGACAGGCCGGTCGCCGCGGTGGTCACAGGACCCCCTGCGCGACGAGCAGCGCGTGCAGCTGCGCCACCGAGTCGTCCAGCGTCTGCTCGTGCGTCGGCACGACGGCGTCGGGGGCGGACGGCGGCTCGTACGGGGCGTCGACGCCGGTCAGCCCGGTCAGCTCGCCGGAGCGCTGCTTCGCGTACAGGCCCTTCACGTCGCGCTCGCTGCAGACCTCCACCGGCGTCGCGACGTGCACCTCGAGGAAGCCGGCGCCGCGGTCGGCGTGCAGCTGCCGCACGGCGTCACGGGTCTGCGCGTACGGCGAGATGACGCTGGCCAGCACCACGACGCCGTGCTTGGCGAGGGTCGCGGCGACCCAGCCGATCCGGAGCACGTTCGTGTCGCGGTCCTCCCGGCTGAAGCCGAGCCCCTTCGACAGGAACTCGCGGACCTCGTCGCCGTCGAGCAGCTCGACGTCCTCCACACCGTCGGCGCGCAGCCGCTCCGCCAGTGCTGCGCCGAGCGTGGTCTTGCCCGCGCTGGGCAGCCCCGTCAGCCAGACCGTCGCGCCGGCGCGCACGGCGGGCAGCTCGGCGAGCGTGGTCACGGGGGTCCTCCAGTCCGGGCGGGCACTCCAGGCTAGGTGCGACGTACGCTGGACGACATGTCCGCCCTGCTCACGACGCGCCTGCACGTCGACCTGCAGCGCGTGAGCAGCGCCATCTGTTCCTGAGGCGACCTCACCCCCACCCGCCTCGATCCTCCCAGGAGTCCCTATGCCCGCCGTGCGCGGACAGGGCCAGTGGGCGCTCGGCTACCGCGAGCCGCTCAACGCCAACGAGCAGTCCAAGAAGGACAGCTCTCCGCTGTCCGTGAAGCAGCGCATCCTCGACATCTACAGCAAGGGCGGCTTCGACTCGATCGACGGCGGCGACCTGCGCGGTCGCTTCCGCTGGTACGGGCTGTACACGCAGCGGGCGCAGGGGATCCCCGGCGGCAAGACGGCCGTGCTCGAGCCCGAGGAGCTCGAGGCGCCGTACTTCATGCTGCGGGTCCGCATCGACGGCGGCCAGATGACCGGCGACCAGCTCCGGGTCATCGGCGAGCTCGCGACCGAGTACGGCCGCGACGTGGCCGACGTCACGGACCGGCAGAACATCCAGCTGCACTGGATCCGCATCGAGGACGTGCCGGCGATCTGGGCGCGCCTCGACGCGGTGGGGCTGTCCACGACGGAGGCGTGCGGAGACTGCCCGCGCGTCATCATCGGCTGCCCGCTCGCCGGTGTGGCGGGCGACGAGGTCGTCGACGCCTCCGGCGCGATCCGCGACGTGTCAGCCCGCTACATCGGCGACCCCGCCTTCGCGAACCTGCCGCGCAAGTTCAAGACGTCCATCAGCGGGTGCGTGCAGCACTGCACCAACCACGAGATCAACGACGTCGCCTTCGTCGGCGTGCAGCACCCGGAGCTCGGCGTGGGCTACGACCTCTGGGTCGGCGGCGGGCTGTCCACCAACCCGAAGCTCGGCGTGCGGCTGAACGCGTTCGTCGAGCCGGACCGCGTAGCCGAGGTCTGGGCCGGCGTGACCGGCATCTTCCGCGACTACGGGTACCGCCGCTCGCGGATGCACGCGCGGCTGAAGTTCCTCATGGCCGACTGGGGGCCGGAGAAGTTCCGCGAGGTGCTGGAGACGGAGTATCTGAGCGCGCCGCTGCCCGACGGACCGCCGCCGATCGCCACCGACGACCGCGACCACGTCGGCGTGCACGAGCAGGCCGACGGCAACAGCTACATCGGCACCGTGGCCCGCGCCGGCCGCACCAGCGGCACGCAGCTGCAGCGGGTCGCCGCCCTCGCGACGCAGTACGCCAGCGGCCGCGTCGCGACCACCGCGCAGCAGGGGCTCGTCGTCCTGGACGTCCCCCAGGAGCACGTCGACCACGTTGTCGAGGCGCTCGAGCTCGAGGACCTCCGGGTGCGGCCGTCCCGGTTCCGCCGCGGCACGCTCGCGTGCACCGGCCTCGAGTTCTGCAAGCTCGCCATCGTCGAGACGAAGGCGCGCTCGGTCGACCTGTACAGCGAGCTCGAGAAGCGGCTGCCCGACTTCGACGAGCCGATCACCATCAACGTCAACGGCTGCCCGAACTCCTGCGCCCGCTTCCAGACCGGCGACATCGGCCTCAAGGGCTCGATCGTCGACGGCGAGGAGGGGTTCCAGGTCCACCTTGGCGGGTCGATGGGCACCGACCCCGGCTTCGGCCGCAAGTCGCGCGGGCTCAAGGTCACCGCGGACGGCACGGTCGACTACGTCGAGCGGCTGCTGCGCACCTACCTGAAGCACCGCAACGACGGCGAGCGCTTCGCGGCCTGGGCCCGCCGCGCGGACGAGTCGCTACTCCGGTGAGCGAGCGGGCCGCGCCGATGTACTGCCCGTACTGCGGCGAGGAGCACCTGCGCCCGTTCGGCGACGACCCGGACAAGGGTCATGGCGACTGGCGCTGCGAGGACTGCACCCGGGTGTTCACCCTCAAGTACAAGGGGATCACCGGCACCTGACCGGACGGTCAGACGTGCAGCCCGCACTCCGTCTTGGCCTGACCGGACCAGCGGCCGCTGCGCGGGTCCTCGCCCGGGGCGACGCGGTGCGTGCACGGCGCGCAGCCGATGGACGGGTACCCGTCGTACGCCAGCGGGTTGACGAGGACGCCGTGATCGACCACGTACGCGTCGGCCTGCGCCTGCGTCCACGTCGCGATCGGGTTCACCTTGACCTTGCCTCGCTTGCCGTCCCACTCCACGACGCCGACGTCGCGACGGGTCACGGACTCGTCCCGGCGGATGCCGGAGGCCCAGGCAACGTACGGCTCGAGCGCCCGCGCGAGCGGCTCCACCTTGCGCAGCGCGCAGCACCGGTTCGGGTCGCGCGACCACAGGTCAGGCCCGTACTGCTGGTCCTGCTGCTGCACGGTGAGGAGCGGCAGGACCGTGCGCACGTTGACGTCGTAGGTGGCGGCCACGGCGTCACGGGTGCCGATCGTCTCCGCGAAGTGGTAGCCGGTGTCAAGGAACAGCACGTCGACCTGCGGCGCCACGGAGCCGGCGAGGTGGGCGAGCAGCCCATCGCCCATCGACGACGCGATGGCGAAGCCGTCGCCGAAGGTCTCCACCGCCCAGCGCAGCACCTCCTGCGCGGTCGCGGACTCGAGGTCGCGGCCGGCCTGCAGCGCAGTCTGCTCGAGGTCCACATTGCATCCAACCCGAACGGGCGGGCTGCGCATTCCGCGTGGCAGGGTTGAGGCGTGCACCCGTCCGTCGCCCGCGTCGCCGAGGCCCTGCGGGAGCGTGGCGCGACAGGCGAGCCCGTGGAGCTGGCGGAGTCGACCCGCACCGCGGCCGAGGCAGCCGCCGCTCTGGGCTGCGACGTCGGGGCGATCGCCAGCTCGCCGGTCTTCCGGGCCGACGACGAGCCGCTGCTGGTCATGACGAGCGGCGCCCACCGCGTCGACACCGCCCACGTCGCGCAGGTGCTCGGCGTGCAGCGGGTCGCCCGTGCCGACGCAGACCTCGTACGGGAGGCCACCGGCTTCGCCATCGGCGGCGTCGCTCCCGTCGGCCACCCCGCCCCGCTGCGCACGCTCGTGGACACCGCGCTGGCCGAGCACGACGTCCTCTGGGCGGCGGCCGGCCACCCGCACGCGGTGTTCCCGACGTCGTTCGACGAGCTGCTGCGGCTGACCGGCGGCACCGCGGTCCAGGTCGCGCCTTGACCGAGGCCGTCCCCCCGCTCGTCACGCTGCACCTGTGGCGAGTGCCGCGCCGGGCGGTGCCGAAGGCGGTCGCCCGGCTGGCCGTCGACCGCGGGCGTGCCCGGCGCACGGACGGCGTCCGGTTCGCGAAGATGCTCGGCACCGGCGACGGCCGCACCTTCACCGTCCGCGACGCGGACCCGACGCGCTGGGCGATGCTCACCACCTGGGCCACCGACCGCGCGAACTCCCCCGTCGCCCGCAGCTGGTCGCGCATCGCTGAGGAGACCTTCCGCGTCGACCTGCGCCCGCTGGTCAGCCGCGGCAGCTGGAGTGGGCGCCAGCCGTTCGGCGACCCGCAGCCGCGGCGCACGACCGGCCCGGTGGCCGCCGTCACGCGCGCGCGCCTCGCGGTCCGCAGGGCACCGTCCTTCTGGTCGGCGGTGCCACCGGTGTCAGCCGTCCTGCAGCGGTCCCCCGGGCTGCTGACCGCGGTCGGCATCGGGGAGGCACCGGTCGGGCTGCAGGGCACCTTCAGCCTGTGGTCGTCCGGCGACGCGCTGCGCGACTTCGCCCACCGCGAGGCCGCGCACACCGACGTCATCGCACGTACGCAGACCGAGGGGTGGTACGCGGAAGAGCTGTTCGCGCGGTTCGAGGTGCTCGGCAGCGAGGGCACTGTCGACGGCCGGGACCCGCTCGCGTGATCGTCTCCTGGGACCGACGGCAGCTCGGGGAGCACCGCGACGAGGTGCTCGACGTCTACGCCCAGGCGATGGGCGTCTCCGGCTCGGTCGCCCGCAGCCGACGGCCGATCGTGACGTCGCACCTGGAGCGCAAGGGCCTCAAGGCGGTGGCGGCGCAGGACGCGGACGGGCGGCTCGTCGGCGTCGCGTACGGGTACCTCGGCGCACCGGGCCAGTGGTGGCACGACCAGGTGCAGGCAGCGCTACCTGCTGACCACCGCAGCCGCTGGCTTGCCGGCGCGTTCGAGGTGTGCGAGCTGCACGTGCGGCCCGAGGTGCAGGGGCAGGGTGTCGGGCGCTCGCTGCTCGACGCCCTGCTCACCGGCCCACCGGCGCCGACGGCAGTGCTCACGACCCCTGACGCCGACACCCGCGCCCGCGGCTTCTACCGCGCCGCCGGCTGGGTCGACCTGGTGCGGCGGCTCGTCTTCCCGGGGGACCCGCGCGAGTTCGCCGTGCTCGGGAAGGACCTTCGTGCCTGACGTCGTCGTCGTCGGCGCCGGCCACAACGGCCTCGTCGCCGCCTGCTACCTCGCGAAGTCCGGCCTCGACGTCGAGGTCGTCGAGCGCGACACGGTCGTCGGGGGTGCCGTGTCGACCGTCGAGCGCTTCCCCGGCTACCGGATGGACCGCGGCTCCAGCGCGCACATCATGGTCCGGCACACCGGGATCGTGGAGGACCTGCGGCTGGACCTGGTGGGGCTGGAGTACCAGGACCTGGACCCGTGGGGCTTCGCCCCGTTCGGCGACGAGGGCATCCACTTCTACGTCGACCTCGACAAGACGTGCGCGTCCATCGAGCAGGTCTGCGGCAGCCGGGACGCCGACGCGTACCGGGCGTTCGTCCTCGACTGGTCCGCCCGCAACCTCCGCGTGTTCGAGGCGTTCCAGGGCGCGCCGACGCCGCTGCACCTGGGCCGCACCCTCTGGGGCGTCGGGAAGTCCACCGGCCTCGACGGTCTCGAGCTGTCGCGGCAGTTCCTCACCAGCGGCGACGCGCTGCTGGACGAGCACTTCGACGACGAGCGGCTCAAGACGGCGCTGGCATGGATGGGCGCGCAGTCCGGCCCGCCGACGCACGAGGTGGCGACGGCCGACCTCGTCGGCTGGAACACGGTGATGCACCTCAAGCCGCCGGGCCATCCCAAGGGCGGCAGCGGGATGCTGTCGGAGGCGCTGCAGCGGCGGCTCGAGTCGTACGGCGGCCGAGTCCGGCTCGGGGACGGCGCCGCGGAGATCACGTCCGCGAACGGCTCGGTCACCGGTGTCCGCACCGAGTCGGGCGAGCACCTGGCCGCCGCCACCGTCGTCGCCGGCTGCCACGTGCTGACGACGCTGGAGCTGGCCGGCTCCTCGGACCTGCTCCACCGCGCCCGCCGGACAGTCCGCGTCGGCAACGGCATCGGCATGGTCGTGCGGCTGGGCACGAGCGACCTGCCGCGGTACGCCGCAGCCACGGAGGACACGTACCGCTCGATCCAGCTCATCGCCCCCTCGCGGCAGTTCCTGCGCAAGGCGCACGGCGACTTCAACGCGGGTGTGCCGCCGACGGACCCGGCCGTGCTGGCCATGACCTTCAGCGCCTTCGACGACACCATCGCGCCGCCGGGCAAGCACAACGTGACCGTGTGGGGGCAGTGGCACCCGTACGCGCTGAGCAACGGCGAGTCGTGGGACGCGATCCGCGAACGCGAGGGCACCAAGCTGGTCGAGGCGGTCGACCGGGTCGCGCCGGGCTTCGCGAGCAGCGTCGAGCACATGCACGTGCAGACGCCGCTGGACCTCGAGCGAGAGCTCGGGCTGCGCAACGGGCAGGTCATGCACGTCGAGATGGCGTTCGACCAGATGTTCCTGTGGCGGCCGATGCCGGAGCTGGCCGGCTACCGCGTGACGTCGCTGCCCGGGCTGTACCTGTGCGGCGCGTCCACCCACCCGGGCGGTGGCGTGTTCGGCGCCAGCGGCCGGTCCGCGGCCGGCGTCGTGCTCGCCGACCGGAACCCGTCCCTGCTCAAGAAGGTGCTCCGTCGTGGCTGAGATGTACGAGGTCCTGCTCGTCGACGGGCCGAGCCGCTGGCACGCCGGCTGGGTGCTCGAGGAGGACGCCGATCTGCTGCTGGCGGTCGGCGGCCGCATCCCCGTCTGGTCGACCCGCGCGGGCCTCGAGCACCACGCGCAGGAGAACGGCTTCGAGCTGCTCGACGATCTGCCGGACGAGGTCGACCTGGACCTCGGCGGCTGGATCCCGACCGGCGCGCCGCAGCCGACGACGGCGGAGGTGTCCGAGCTGTGGCACCTGGTCATCGACGACCCGGTGGCCGGCGAGCCGCTGGTCCGGCTGGAGGACGCGTACGACGACCTCACCGATGGCGAGCCGGACTGGTTCGAGCAGCACGGCGAGGTGTCCCGACGCGCGCTCGCCGAGGCAGTGCGGCTGCTGCGGGGACGGCTCGCTCCTGCCTAGGGTCGACGCCGTGCCGTCCCTGCTCGCCGCCACGACGGTCCTGCTGCAGATCGCCTACCCGCTGGTGTCCGGAGGCCCGCGCGACGTGCTGACGGTCATCACCGTGGTGGTGTTCTTCCTCGCCTCGGTGTCGCATGCCCTGGTGCACCGCGGAGTCCGGTGGACGCTGCTCTTCGTGCTCGTCACCGCCGGGACAGGGCTGCTGGCCGAGTCGGTGGGCACCGCGACCGGGTATCCCTTCGGCGACTACACCTACGCGGACTCGCTCGGCCCGAAGCTGCTCGGCGTTCCGCTCGTCATCCCGCTCGCCTGGTCGATGATGGCGTACCCGTGCCTGCTCGTCGGCCAGCGGCTGTGCCGGTCACCGGTGGCCGCAGCCGTGGTCGGCGGCCTCGCCCTCGCGGCCTGGGACCTGTTCCTCGACCCGCAGATGGTCGAGGCCGGCCACTGGCGGTGGCAGTCCGCGCGCTTCGCGCTGCCCGGCGCTCCCGACATCCCCGGCTCGAACCACCTCGGCTGGCTCGCCGTCGCGGTGCTGATGGTCGGCGTGCTGCAGCTGCTCCCACGCCGGCGTGCAGACGACCGGCAGCCGGCCGCGCTGTTCCTGTGGACCTACGCCTCGTCCGTCCTCGCCAACGCGGCCTTCTTCGGCCGCCCGCTGACCGCGGTGGTCGGCGGGTTCGGGATGGGTCTCGTCGCCGTCCCGTATGCGCTGGCGCTGCGCCGATGAGGTGGCTCGCGCTGTGCGTGGCCGCGCTGACCGGCCACGCGGCTGTCAACGCCCGGCTGCTGCGGGTGCCCACGGCCACGGCAGCGCGGTGGCGCGTCTCCGTCCTGCTGCCGGTCCGCGACGAGGCACACCGGGTCCGGCCGTGCCTCGAGGCGCTGCTGCGCAACGACTTCGACGAGCTGCTGGTCCTCGACGACGGTTCCACCGACGGCACCGCGGAGGTGGTCCGCTCGTTCGACGACCCGCGGCTCCGGCTGCTGACCGGAGCCCCGCTCCCAGCCGGCTGGCTCGGCAAGCCGCACGCGTGCCAGCAGCTCGCCGACGCCGCCAGCGGCGACGCGCTGGTGTTCGTGGACGCCGACGTGGTGCTCGAGCCCCGTGCCGTCGCGGCAACGCTGGGGCTGCTCGACGAGCTCGACCTGGTGTCCCCGTACCCGCGGCAGGAGTCTCCCGGCGCCGCCCGCCTCGTCCAGCCGCTGCTGCAGTGGTCCTGGCTCACCTTCCTGCCGCTGCGCCTTGCGGAGCGCTCGCCGCGGCCATCGCTGTCGGCGGCCAACGGGCAGCTGCTCGCCGTCCGGCGGTCCGCGTACGAACGGGCGGGCGGGCACGCCGCGGTGCGCACGGAGGTGGTCGAGGACGTCGCGCTGCTGAGGGCGGTCAAGGCGGTCGGCGGCACCGGTGGCGTCGTGGACGGCACAGCGTTGGCGACGACCCGGATGTACGACAGCTGGGACGAGCTGGTCGCCGGGTACACGAAGTCCGCCTGGACGGTGCCCGTGCCGGTTGCCGGGCTGCTCGCGGTGCTGTACGTGCTGCCGGCGTTGGCCGCGCTGCGGGGCAGCAGGTGGGGCCGGATCGCCTACGCCGCAGGGGTTGCCGGCCGGGTGGTCGCTGCCCGCCGCACCGGCGGCTCGGTCGTGGACGCGCCGGCGCATCCCCTGTCGGTCGCGCTGCTGTGCTGGCTGACGGTCCGCTCGCACGTGGCCCGCCGTCGCGGGACGCTGACCTGGAAGGGGCGAGCGCTGTGAGCCGCGTCGTCGTGGTGGGAGCCGGCGTCGGCGGGCTCGCCGCTGCGGCCCGGCTCGCGCACGCGGGCCACGACGTCACCGTGTGCGAGGCGCAGGAGCAGGTCGGTGGCAAGCTCGGCGTGTACGAGCGGGACGCCTTCCGCTTCGACACCGGCCCGTCGCTCGTCACGATGCCGCAGGTGTTCCGCTCCCTGTTCGCCGAGACCGGAGGCTGGCCCGAGGGGCTGGAGCTGACGCCGCTCGACCCGATCGCGCGGTACCGGTTCGCCGACGGCACCGGCTTCGACGCCACCGACGACCTCGACGACTTCGCGGACCGGCTCGAGACGTGGTCACCGGGCGCCGGTGACGACTGGCGGCGGTTCACGGCGCACGCGGCGAAGGTCTGGGAGGCGACGCGGATCCCCTTCCTCGAGTCGCCGCTGCACGGGCCGGCGTCGATGCTCCGGCTGGCCGCGCGGTCGCCGCGCGACATCGCGACGATCGCCCCGGGCCGCACGCTGCGTGCACTGGGCAAGCGGTACCTGCGCGACCCGCGGCTGCGGATGTTCCTCGACCGGTACGCCACCTACACCGGCTCCGACCCGCGCAAGGCGCCAGCAGCGTTGGCCGTGGTCCCGTACGTCGAGCAGGCGTTCGGCGGCTGGTACGTCACCGGGGGCCTGCGCCGGCTCGGCGACGCGGTGCACGAGCGGGCGCTGGACCGCGGCGCGGTGGCGCTGCTCGGCGCGCACGTCACCGGGATCACCGTCAGCGGCGGCCGCGCCGACGGGGTCGAGCTGGCGGACGGACGGCGGCTGCCCGCGGACGTGGTGGTCGCCAATGCCGACGCCGCCACCGTCTACGGCTCACTCGTCGAGGCGCCAGCGGCGAAGGCACGGCTGGCGCGGGCGACGCCGTCGTCGAGCGGCTTCGTGCTGCTGCTGGCCGTCCGCGGCCGCACGCCGGGGCTGGCGCACCACAACGTGCTGTTCCCGCGCGCGTACGACGACGAGTTCGACGCCGTGTTCGGCAAGAAGCCGCGGCCCGTGCCCGACCCGACGCTGTACATCAGCGCACCGGACGACCCAGCCGTGCGGCCGGACGGGCACGAGGCCTGGTTCGTCCTCGTCAACGCGCCGCGGCACGGGCCGGTCGACTGGCGGTCGCCCGGGCTGGCCGGCCGTTACGCGAACCTGCTGCTGGAGCGGCTCGCGGAGCGGGGGCTGCCGGTGCGCGACCGGGTGCTGTGGTCGAAGGTGCTCACGCCGGCCGACCTGGAGGAGCGGACCGGGGCGGTCGGGGGTGCCATCTACGGCACGTCGAGCAACGGCGCGGCCGCGGCGTTCCTGCGGCCGGCCAACCGGTCGCCCGTGCCCGGGCTGTTCCTCGTCGGCGGGTCCTCGCACCCGGGTGGTGGACTGCCTCTCGTGACGCTCTCCGCGAAGATCGTGGCCGACCTGGTGGGCCCGGCGTGACCCGGCTTGAACGGCTGGCGCTGCTGGTCTTCTTCGTGCTCGTCGTCGCCGGGCTCGCGACGCAGGCCGCCGTCTCCACGGCCATCGGTGCAGTTGCCGGACTCGCCGCCGGGCTCGTGGTCGCGCCGCGGGTGAGCCGGCTGCGACGCCGCGTCGACGCGCGCATGGGCGCCGACGAGGTGGCCCGCGGCTTCCGGCCGAGGCGGCTCGGCGTGCGGGTCGTGGCGCACCTGGCCGTCCTCGCCGCCCTGCTGGTACTGACCGTGCTGATCCCGTTCATCGGTGACGAGCTGTTCGCGGGCCTCGCCGCCGGCGCGACCGCGCTGCCGTTCGTCCTCACCGGCGCCCGCCTGCGAGGCTGAGGCCATGCCGGTGCGGGTCGTCGTCCAGCTGGGCCCGAAGCAGAAGAAGGCGGTCGCCTTCGCGGTGGACTGGCCCGGGTGGAGTCGCGGCGCGAAGACGCCCTACGCCGCGTACGCGCTGTTCGAGAGCTACCGCGACCGGTATCGGCCGGTGGTGGTCCGGGCCGGCCTTGCGGACGAGCTCGACGCGGCCAGTCCGCTGGAGGTGGCCGAGCGCAGCGGCGGCACGCCGTCCACCGACGTTTCGGGCATCTCCTTCAGTCCCTGCGGCCTGGAGACGGAGCCGGTCCCGGAGGAGCAGCTCGACCGCTCGCTCCGGCTGCTCATCGCCTGCTGGCAGCACTTCGACGCGGTGGCGGCGCGGGTGACGCCGGAGATGCGCAAGGGACCGCGCGGCGGCGGACGCGACCGGGACGCGATCATGGGCACACCGTCCGCGTCGAGAGCCTCGACTTCGCCAAGCGCGTCGGCGTGCAGGTGCCGGAGGCCGGCCCGGCACCGGAGGACCTGGCGGCGTACCGCGAGGAGTACCTCGCCGCGCTCCGGACGTACAACACCGGCGAGGGCAGGCGGATGCGCTCCGGCAACCTGCCGTTCCTCATCCGGCACACGGCGTTCCACGTGCTCACCCACGCGTGGGTGATGGAGGACAAGGACCTGTCGGGCAAGCAGCTCCAGGGCCGCCGCTGACGTGGCCAGCGGCTGACGTAGGACCCCTCACGGCTCCACCGGCGCCACCACCGGCTCGTCCGCCGGCATGGCCACCAGCTGCCGGCGCACCGTGAGCCCCAGCTGCACGAGTGAGATGACCGTCATCGCCAGCAGCACGGAGGGGCCGACCACCGGCAGCACGTCGGACAGCCCGAGGAACACCCCGCTGAAGTGGATCGACGGCGACAGCAGGATCACCCGCGTGGGCCGCTCCGCCATGGTGATCCGGCCGACCTCGTCGCCGCCGGCGTTGCCGGCCCGCGCGCGCAGGTACTCCATCAGGAAGAACAGGAAACCGAGCACGATCGCGAGCTCGAGCGGGCAGCCGACGATCACCACGGCGACGAGGAACATGCAGTCGGTGATCCGGTCGACAATGCTGTCGAGGACGTAGCCCCACTTGGTCGTGCGGTCCTCGATCACGGCGACGCAGCCGTCGAGCGTGTCGAACAGGCCGCTGGCCACCATCGTCCAGCCGGCGGCGATCCACCAGCGGCCGCCGACGTCGGCGAGCACGATCACCAGGCCGGCCAGCCAGATCGACGAGATCGTCACCACGTCGGGCTGCACGCCGATCCGCGCGAGCGGCCGGGCCAGGAAGTGCACCATCGTCAGCCAGCCGCGCAGCCACGCGCTGCCTGTGCGCGGGTCGTAGCCGCCGTGCATCACCTGCCAGCGGTCGAAGTACCCGTCGCGGTCGGCGGGCTCGAAGCCAGGCCTGCGCGCGGTGGCCAGCGCGAGCACGACCAGGCCGACGCCGAAGGCGCCCAGCAGGACCAGTCCCGTCACGCCGCAACCTGCCGCGTGGCCCGCTCCGTCCGCGCTGCGAGCACCCGGACCGTGAAGCCCTCGTACAGCCAGAGCGGCAGCGCGGCCGGCCGAGCGAGCAGACCCTCGACGACGACACTGACGGCGATGTCGGTGCCGCCGTCGACCGTCGGCGTCAGCTCGTACGTCAGCGTGTGCCGCAGGCCGGGCGCGAGGTGGACGAGCAGCACCAGGCGCTTGTCCGGCTCCGCCGCCAGCACGTCGACGGGGATCCCGAGCGCCGGGAAGCGCAGCAGCGCCATGAGGTGACCGCCGACCCGGGCGCGCCCGCGGACGCCGCGCAGCGCCAGCTCCCAGGAGGACCAGGCCTGCGCGTTGCCGAGCAGCTCCCACACCTGCGCGGGCGGAGCGGCGGTCGGGACGCGGTGCACCAGGCGCATCCCGTCACGGTAGGGGCGAGATCAGCGCAGGGCCCATCGAACGGTGACCGACACGCTGACCTGCGACTGCCCCGCGTCGAGCGGGACGGACGCCATGTCCGCTGCCGGCGCCCCCGCGGCCAGCTGCGCGTAGGGCATCGGCTGCGGACCCTGCGGCACCTGCTCGCTCACCAGCTCGACGCGGCCCATCGGCCGCCCGGACAGGTCTGCGTAGCGCTCGGCCTTGCGCTTCGCGTCGGCGTACGCCGCGTCGCGCGCCTTCTCCAGCAGCGCGGCGTTGTCCTCGAGGGCGAACGAGACGCCCTGCACCCGGGCCGCGTTCCCGCCCGCCTCGACCGCTTCGCCAATGGTCTTCCCTGCCTTGGCGAGGTCGCGCAGTTTGACGGTCATCGACTCCGACACGACGTAGCCGTTCGGCTTGCCCTTGTTGTCGTACGCCGGGTACAGCGAGACGTCGGAGGTCTGGACGTCCTTGTCGGCGACGCCGGCATCGCGGACGGCCTTGCGGACCTTGCCCTGCACGGCGTTCGCATCGCGCAGCGCCCGCGACACGTCGGCGCGACGCAGCTCGACGCCGAGCTGCAGGCGCAGCACATCCGGCGTGCCGCTGACCTTGCCGAGCCCGCCGACGACCACCCCCTGCTCGGCGGGGTCCCCGGAGTCGGCGACGGCCGGGCCGGGCGCGTGAAGGGTCCCGACGGCGACCCCGGCGGCGAGCGCCAGGGCGAGCGGGACGGCGAGGACAACGGTGCGGCGCATGCGTACCTCCGACGGCGAGTGGTGGAGGTAGGACGCAGCGGCCTGGCTACCGGTTCAGGGCGGACAGCTGCAGGTTCGACCAGATCTCGCGCGTCGCGGTCGACCGGTTCAGCGTGATGAAGTGCAGCCCGGGCGCGCCCTCGGCCAGCAGGCGGTCGCACATCCGGGTCGCCCACTCGACGCCGAGAGCCCGCACCGCCGCCGGGTCGTCCTCGACCGCGTGCAGCCGGTCGGCGAGCTCGGCGGGAAACGCAGCCCCGGACAGGACCGCGAACCGCTCGATCTGGCTGACGTTCGTCACGGGCATGATCCCCGGAATGATCGGCACGTCGCAGCCCTGCGCCGCGACCCGGTCGCGCAGCCGCAGCCAGTCGTCGACGTAGAAGAACATCTGCGTGATCGCGTAGTCGGCGCCGGACCGCAGCTTGTCGACGAGGAACTTCGCGTCCGTCTCGTGGTCGGGCGAGCGCGGGTGCTTCTCGGGAAACGCCGCGACGCCGACGGTGAAGTCGCCGTGCTCCTTGATGAGGCGGACGAGGTCGGCGGCGTACTCCAGCCCCTCCTCATGCCTGCGCCACTCCGCCTGCGGGTCGCCCGGCGGGTCCCCGCGCAGCGCGAGGACGTTGTGCACGCCCGCGTCGGCGTACTGCCCCACCACCCGGCGAAGGTCGGCGACGGAGTGGTCGACCGCGGTGAGGTGGGCGAGCGGCAGCAAGGTCGTCTCGGTCGCGATCCGCTCGGTGATGTCGACCGTTCGGTCCCGGGTCGACCCGCCCGCGCCGTACGTGATCGACACGAAGCTCGGCCGCAGCGACTCGAGCTCACGCAGCGCCTGCCAGAGCTGCCGCTCGCCGTCGTCGGTCTTCGGCGGGAAGAACTCGAACGAGAAGACCGGCTCGCCCGTCGCGAGCAGGTCGCGGATCGATCGGCTGGCCACGCGCTCACGTTACTGGCGGGCGGGCTTTCCGGCGCTCTACCCTCGCCGCATGAGCCCTGCTCCGCTCGACCGCGACGACCTTCGCCAGCGGGTCGGCAAGGCCCTGTCCGCCTTCCTGTCCGGGCAGGCGCCCCGGCTCGACGCGGTCAGCGAGCAGCTCGGGCCGCTGCAGGACGCGCTCGGCGCATTCCTGCTCGACGGCGGCAAGCGGCTCCGGCCGGCCTTCTGCTACTGGGGCTTCCGGGGTGCCGGCGGCAGCGGCTCGGACGCCGTGGTCACCGCCGCTGCCTGCCTGGAGCTGCTGCAGGCCTGCGCGCTCATCCACGACGACGTCATGGACGGCAGCGACACGCGGCGCGGCCAACCCGCGATGCACCGGCGGTTCTCCGCGCTGCACCGCGGCGAGGACTGGCACGGCGACCCCGAGGCGTTCGGCATGTCCGCCGCCGTGCTGCTCGGCGACCTCTGCCTGATCTGGGCCGACGAGCTGCTCAACACCAGCGGCATGCCGGCGGACGCGCTGCTGCGCGCGCAGCCGGTGTACGACGAGATGCGCGTCGAGCTGATGGCCGGCCAGTACCTCGACCTGCTGGAGCAGGCGCTCGGCGGCGGCACCGTGGAGAGCGCGCTGCGGGTCGCCCGGTACAAGTCGGCGAAGTACACGATCGAGAAGCCGCTGCACATGGGCGCGGCGCTGGCGGGCGCACCCCTCGAGGTGCTGGTCGGGTACTCCGGCTACGGGCTCCCGCTCGGCGAGGCGTTCCAGCTGCGCGATGACGTCCTCGGGGTCTTCGGCGACCCGGCCACGACGGGCAAGCCCGCCGGCGACGACCTGCGCGAGGGCAAGCGGACCGCGCTGGTCGCGATGGCGCTGAGCAGCGCCTCCCCAGCGCAGACCGGGGTCGTCCGACGGCACCTCGGCGACCCGCACCTGTCCGAGCAGGGGGTGGCCGAGCTGCGGCAGGTCATCTGCGAGACCGGTGCCCTCGACCGGGTCGAGCAGCTCATCGCGGAGCTCATGGACGACGCGCTGGCGGCGCTGCAGGCGGCACCTGTCGATGAGGAGGCGCGGGCGGTGCTCGAGGAGCTGGCGGTCGCCGCGACCGCGCGGGCGGTCTAGAAGGCGGGCAGGTCGCTGAGCCGGACCACCGGCGGTTCGGGCACCGCGCGCAGCACGGGCAGCACGACGGCGGGCGCCGCGGGCCGGGCGATGAACCAGCCCTGTCCGTACTGCACGCCGAGGTCCAGCAGCGTCGCGAGCTCGCCCGGCTCCGATGCCCTCGGCGATGAGGTGACGGCCGCCTACGCTGGTTGCGATGAGCACGCCCACCCTCGCCGCGAACGACCCCTGCCACTGCGGCAGCGGGCGGCGGTACAAGCGCTGCCACCGGATCGCCGACATCGACCCGGAACGCGCCGCTGCCGCCGAGGCCGCGCGCCTGGCGGCAGAAGCAGAGGCCGCGCGGTACGTCCGGCCGGGCCGGCTGTCGCCCCGCCGCGAGGTGCCCGCGCACATCCCGCGGCCGTCGTACGCGCTCGACAAGCACGGCCGGCCCAAGGAGCGCGACTCCGCCCGGCCGAAGGACCCGGAGACGATCGAGCTCATGCGGCGTGCCGGCCGCGCAGCCGCCGAGGTGCTGCAGGTGGTCGGCGCCGCCGTACGCCCTGGCATCAGCACCGACGAGCTCGACGCGATCGCGCACGAGGAGTGCATCCGGCGCGGCGGGTACCCCTCCCCCCTCGGCTACAACGGCTTCCCGAAGTCGCTGTGCACGAGCGTCAACGAGGTCATCTGCCACGGCATCCCCGACTCGACCGTGCTGCAGGACGGCGACATCGTGAACTGCGACGTGACGATCTTCCTCGACGGCGTGCACGGAGACACGAACGCGACGTTCCTCGTCGGCGACGTGGACCAGGCGAGCCGGCGGCTGGTGGACGTGACGCGCGAGTGCCTGGACCACGGCATCGCCGCAGTACGGCCGGGCGGCACCGTCCGCGACATCGGCCGGGCCATCCAGTCGCACGCGGAGAGCAACGGCTACGGCGTCGTCCGGGCGTTCGTCGGGCACGGGATCGGCCGGTCGTTCCACAGCGATCCGCAGGTGTACCACTACGACAACCCGGCCGCGCGCACGAGGCTCTAGGCCGGGATGACCTTCACCATCGAGCCGATGATCACGCTCGGCGACTGGCACCACGAGATGTGGGACGACGGCTGGACGGCCGTGACGGTGGACCGGTCGCGCACGGCTCAGTTCGAGCACACGCTCGTCGTCACCGACGACGGCGCCGAGGTGCTCACCCGCGCTTAGCGACCCGCGCGCGCCGAGCCCGCCCCGAAACGCACACCAACTGATCGCGTACGAGCGACGCCGCGGCGTGGGACCGCGAGATGATCAGCCGGTGTGCGTGCGGCGGCGAGCGCCCAGCGCGGCCACCAGCACGAGCAGCCCGGCGAGCGGCAGCAGGCCGAGGCCGGTCGCGGGCAGCTGCGGGGCCGGGCGCGGCGCGGGAGCCGCCACCGGGCGCGTGACCTGGTCGAACGCGACGACCTGCACCCAGGCGCCGCGGTCCTGATACGGCATCGTCCGCGAAGGCCCGATCACCTTGGTGAGCGACGTGATCGAGGACCGCGGGTGCAGGTCGCGCCACGTGGCCGGGTCCGCCCCGTAGGTCTTCGTCAGCGCGGCGATCGACCGGTCGAGAGCGGCGAGGACGACCGCCTCGGTCGTGCGGCCGTGCAGGTAGTCGCGCGAGGGACGCAACGAGCTCTTACCGGGGACGAGGTTGCGCAGCACGAGTTGGTCGGCTGGCGTGCCGTCGAAGACGTGGCTGCCGCGGTTGTCGGCAGCGACGACGATGTCAGCCGGCAGGTCCTGCAGCACCTCGTCGCGCAGGTCGTCCATGAAGTGCCGGAAGATCGTCGGCCCTGGTCCATCGGTGACGGTCACGTCGTCGTACGACGTCGAGCTGGTGCCGGCGCCCGGTCCGTACGTCCGGCCGTTCCACGCCCGGACCAGCGCGATCGCCCGCTTCTGGACCGGCGTCCGCCCCGTCACCGCGGTCAGCAGCGGCTGGAAGTCGGGGTAGCGGTGGTCCGTGGTTCCGATCGTGTACTCGGTCTCCCGCACCGCCGCCGGGCTGAGCTTCGGCTGCCGCGCGAGGGCGAGCTGCAGCGTCTGGACGCGGACGGCCTTGCCCGCTGACCGGCTGCTGGCCGGGTCGAGGTAGTCGTCGACCCACTGCCGCGCCGGCTTGTTGTTCCAATTGGTGAGGTAGCCGACGGCGGGGTCGACCGCGTGTGGCATCTGCTCGAACGGCAGGAACCCGCGGTGGTCGTACTCGCCCGTGCCGGGGGCCGGGAAGCGCGTGTCCCAGCCGGGGCTGCGACGCGGGTAGAGCCCGGGGTGCCAGTAGGCGATGTGACCGTCGGCTCCTGCGTACATGACGTTCTCGTTCCACGTCACCTGCGCGACGCCCTTGGCGAACTCGGCGAGGTTCTTCGCACGGTCCCACTGCAGGACGCCGTTGAGCGTCTCCAGCTCGCGGCGGTACATCGCGAAGTAGACCGATCGCGCCTTCGTGCCGTCCTTGCTCGTCGCCACGATCGGCCCGTGGACCGTGCGGCAGACCTCGGCGTCCTGCGAGAAGACGGGCGGGCCGAGAGGGATGCCCTGCGGGCCGGCCTGGCGGTACTTCACCACCTCGGTACGGCAGTCGGCGTCCTTCCACGTGCCGTTGTGGAGGTACTGCAGCGTGCCGCCGGTGCGACGGGTCGTCTCGATGAAGCTGTCGATGTTCTTCGAGTAGCCGCTCGTCAGGCCCCACGCGGTCTTCGTGCCGTAGCCGATGGCGATCGTCGGCAACCCAGGAACGGTGACGCCGCGGGCGTCGTAGCCGCCGCCGTGCACCTCCTGCTCGTAGAGCTCCGTGGGGAAGGAGTACGCCAGCTGCGGGCCGTTGACGAGCATCGGGGCGCCGGTGGTCGTGCGCCTGCCGCTGACCGCGAACATGTAGGAGCCGCCGTGCATGCCGTCCCGGAACGCGTTCAGCGCCGCCGCCACTCCGCCGACGGGCAGGCCGTCGGGCAGGGCGGGCACCGGGGCCGCGCCCGTGCCCGGTCCCGTGGCGAGTTCCTTGGGCAGGCTCAGCCCGTACGCCGCGCTCTTGCGGAAGACGGCGTCCTTGTCCGCGGCCGGAACCGGGTCGTTGAAGTGGAAGGTCCCTGACGCGTCGGGCACGCTCACGCTGGCCTCGTCGTCCTGCTGCCAGCGCAGGTCGTGGAACGCCTTGAGACCGGCCTCCTTGCCGAGCTTGTCCTGCAAGCCCCGCAGCACCGTGATCTCCCGGAACTCCTCGCCGCCCGTGGCCGCGACGAAGCGCGTCAGCAGCACGCCGGACGCCAGCGTGTCCTTCAGCGTCCAGTCCTCGGGGACCAACGACAGCAGCGCGTACTCGGCGGGGAGCTCGGTCGGCGTCGTCTTCACGTGCTGGATGTAGGCGTTGAGGCCGGCCACGTAGGCCACGAGGACGTTCTGGCTCTCGGCCGGCAGCGCCTTGAACATCGCGTCGTAGTCGGCGTCGCTGTAGGTCAGGGTGCGCGTCTGGATGTCGGCCGGAACGCCACTCGGGCCGACCAGCTCGGCGTACGTCCCCTTCGCCACGTGCCGCACGCCATCGGCGAGGAAGAGCCGGTCCTGCCCGGCGGTGTAGCCCGCGGCGTACCAGGTGTCGTACGACGTCTCGGCGTAGATCGCAGGGACCCCGAACGAGTCGCGGTAGACGCGGGCCTTGCCCACGGCGTCGGCCGCACCGTTCGCCTGGAAGCGGCCGTCCTTGTAGCGGCCGTCCCAGTACATGACCCGCTGGTCCTCCGTGTGCGGGCCGTAGTCGCCGGTCAACCGGCCGCGCGCCTCGTCGGTGGCCGTCACGCGCCCGTTCTCACCCGGCGGCAGCGCCGTCCCGACCGTGAACGGCTGGCGGGGCGGCGCGTCGGCCGCGTAGGCGGGGGCTGTACTCAGCAGCAGAGCGCCGGCGGCGAGTCCGGCGAGGAGGGTGCGCACCTGCCTAGCGTGTCACCCGGCGGCGCGCGCTGAAGGCGACGCCGAGCAGGAGCAGCAGGCCGAGACCGGGCAGCGCGGTGGCCAGCCCGGTCGTGGGCAGCGTCCCCCCGGCAGGCCGCGGAGAGCTCGGCGAGGTCGGCGCGGCGGGAGCGGTCCTGGGGGCCGCGACCGGCTTCGTGACCGACTGCGCGTACAGGGACGGGCCACCGACCTGGCGCACGATGGTGGCCTTGGACGCGTCCGCCGTGTAGCTCTCCTTGCCCGTCGGCGAGCCGTCCGCCAGAGCGATCGCCACGAAGCCCTTGTCGTCGATGACCATGTCGTTGAAGTCGAGCAGGTTGCGGCCGGCGAGGCACGTCGTGCCCTTGGTGCACACCGGACCGCGCTGCACCGGGTCCTTCGGCGTCGCGTCGTACGTCTTCCAGGTCTTGCCGCCGTCCATGGTGTACGAGACGTAGAGGTCCCAGACGCCGGTGTACGGCTTGATGTTCGGGCTGGTCGCGTCGGGGGCGAGGTTGGGGTCGCCCTCCACCTTCGCGCCGATGAACGTGACGGCCGCGCGGCCCTTGTCGCCGGCGGCGACGACCGGGAACCGGCTCGTCACGATGCCGAGGTCGGCACCGAGCGCGGTCTGGTTCCGCCAGGTCTTGCCCTTGTCGAAGCTGGTGGCGACGTGCGTACGGCCGGTGCCCTTGGTGCCGTCCTTGCTGCCCCAGGCGTAGTAGACGGCGCCGTCCTGGCGGCCGACATCGACCGCCGGGTGCCCGGCGTCACCGTCGGTGCTGCCGGGGACGGTGTAGCCGGTCCAGGTGAAGCTGTTGTCGCGGCTGACGAACAGCATCTGCTTGCCGTCGCAGCCGTTCGGCGGCAGGTAGAGCGTGCCGTCGCGCGGATCGGTCTTGATGTGGCCGAAGATCGCCGCGCACGGGCCACCGGCCAGCTCGCCGGTGTAGACCGGCGTCGCGACGAGGAAGTTCAGGCCGCCGTCGATGCTCACCGCGCAGTTGGCGCCGTAGAGGTCGTTCGTGCAGTAGTAGACGTAGTTCGGGTAGTTGATCGGCTGCGGGTACGGGTTGCCCTCCGGCGCCGGCTTGCCGGTCACCACCGTCTGGTGGTCGAACGCGATGCCGATCGAGCCGCCCATGATCGACCGGGTGTACGTCTTGCCGTCGTCGTCGGTGAACGCCTGCAGCGAGCCGCCCTGCAGCTCGAGCTGGTTGATGAACGTCCGGTTCGTCGTCGGGTCGCGCCACAGGATCGGGTCGGACGTCTGCGCGCCCTCCACCGGCTCGGTCACGTCGGTCCAGGTCGCCTTGTCGTCCTTGGTCAGGTCGAAGCCGTTGACCCGGTAGGTGTTCTTGTTCGCCATGAACAGCACGTTGCCGGTCTTGGGGTTGAAGCCGAGCGTGGGCTCGCCGGCGTTGTCGGCTCCCTGCGTGTTGCCGCGCACGTCCCGCGCGGAGGACGGCCCGTGGTACTGCCGGAACGTCGGCGCCGCGCTGGTGGTCGCCGCCTCGGACGGCAGCGTCAGCAGCGGGCTGGCGAGCAGCGCGAGGGCGGGCAGGACGAGCAGGCGGGAGGGCTTCACGGGTTCTCCTTCGCCACGAGATGTCCGGTTCCTGCCGACGGGCGAGGGTGAGGGCGCTCACCTACCCTCGCAGCATGCGCACCGTGTCCGGGCCGACCGACCGCGTCGTCATCGTCGGCGCGGGTCTGGCGGGTCTGTCGGCGGCGCTGCGGCTGACCGGTGCGGGCCGCGAGGTCACCGTCCTGGAGCGCGAGGACGTCCCCGGCGGGCGGGCCGGGCTGCTCGAGCGGGACGGCTACCGCTTCGACACCGGGCCGACCGTGCTGACGATGCCGGACCTCATCGCGGACGCGCTCGACTGCGTCGGCGAGAAGCTCGAGGACTGGCTCGAGCTCACGCCGGTCGACCCGCTGTACCGCGCCTACTACCCGGACGGCTCCACCCTCGACGTCCGCGCCGACCCGGTCGAGATGGAGGACGAGGTGCGCCGGGTCTGCGGCCCGGCCGAGGCGCTCGGGTACCGCCGCTACGTCGAGTTCGTGTCGAAGCTGTACCGGTACGAGATGAAGGACTTCATCGACCGCAACATCGACTCCCCGCTCGACCTCGTGACGCCGAACCTCGCCCGGCTCGTCGCCCTGGGCGGCTTCCGGAAGCTCGCCCCGAAGGTCGACCAGTACCTCAAGGACCCACGCACGCAGCGGGTGCTGTCGTTCCAGTCGATGTACGCCGGGCTGTCCCCGTACGACGCGCTCGCGATCTACGCGGTGATCGCGTACATGGACAGCGTCGCCGGCGTGTTCTTCCCGAAAGGCGGGATGCACGCGGTGCCGCGGGCGCTCGCGGGCGCGGCCGAGAAGTACGGCGTGCAGTTCCGGTACGGGACGACTGTCTCGCGAGTGCTCGTCGAGCACGGGCGCGCGGTCGGCGTCGAGACGGCCGACGGCGAGCGGATCCCCGCGGACGTCGTGGTGCTCAACCCCGACCTGCCGGTGGCGTACCGCGAGCTGCTGCCGCCGGCGGCGATGCCGCGCCGCGTGCCGACGCTGACGTACTCGCCCTCGTGCTTCCTGCTGCTGGCCGGCTCGTCCCAGCCGTACACCCAGATCGCCCACCACAACATCCACTTCGGCCGGTCGTGGCGCGGCGTGTTCGACGAGCTCATCGACAAGCAGCAGCTGATGAGCGACCCGTCGGTGCTCGTCACCTCACCGACGCACTCCGACCCGTCACTGGCCCCGGACGGCAAGCACATCTACTACGTGCTCTTCCCGACGCCGAACCTCGACGCCGGGATCGACTGGGACGTCGTCGGGCCGCGGTACCGGGACGAGGTCGTGGCCCGGCTCGAGAAGCTCGGCTACGTCGGCTTCGGCGACGGCATCGAGGTCGAGTCGCTCACCACCCCCGCGGACTGGCAGGCCCGCGGGATGGAGCGCGGCGCGCCGTTCGCCAGCGCGCACTCGTTCTTCCAGACCGGCCCGTTCCGGCCGTCGAACCTGTCGTCGAAGGTGGACGGCGTCGTCTTCGCCGGCTCGGGTACGCAGCCGGGCGTCGGCGTGCCGATGGTCCTGGTCAGCGGGCGGCTCGCGGCGGAGCGGATCCTGGGCAAGGACAGGTCCTACCGGTCGCGGGCGCTGGCTTGACCCTCGCGCTGGGCCTGCTCGGCAGCGTGCTGCTCGCCGTCGGCGGGTTCGGCGCGGGCTCGGCCGACTCCCGCGACGTCCCGTTCGCGCTGCCGCTGTGCCTGATCGGCACCGCGCTGCTGCTGGTCGCGTGGTGGCTGCTGCGGTCGGCTTCTGCGCGCGCGGTGCTGACCGCGTCGGCTGTGTGGACGCTGCCACTGGTGGTCGCGCCGCCGCTGTTCAGCCGAGACGTGTTCCTGTACGCCGGGCAGGCCGTGCTGGACGACCCGTACGCGACGGGACCGGCGAGCCACCCGGGGCCGCTGCTCGACGAGGTGGACCCGATCTGGCGGGAACTGCCGTCGCTGTACGGACCGGTGTTCCTGCGGCTCGCCGCGCTGGTGGTGCAGGTGACCGGTGAGCGACCGCTGGCTGCGGCGTACGGGCTGCGCCTGCTCGAGGTCGTCGGGCTGGCGCTGGTGGCGTGGGCGCTGCGGCGGTCGCCCCGCGGGCTGTGGCTGACGGTCGCGAACCCGCTGCTGCTGCTGCACGGCATCGGCGGCGCGCACAACGACCTGCTGATGATCGGCCTGGTGGCCGCGGGGCTGGCGGCGCCGCTGGCCGCCGGCGCCGCGCTGATCGCGCTGGGGGCGCTGGTCAAGGCGCCCGCCCTGCTGGCGCTGGGCTTCCTGCCGCTGCTGCACCGGCCCGTCGTCCGGTCGTACCTCGTCGCCGGTCTCGCCGCCGGGGCGACGCTCGTGCTGGGGACGCTGGTGACCGGGCTCGGCTTCGGGTGGACCGGCAACCTGTCCGGCGGCAACTCGGTGAAGTCGCTGCTGTCCGTGTCCACCGGCCTCGGGAAGGTGCTCGGCTCCGTCGCCGTCGGGCACGCGATCGGGCTCGGACTGGCCGCGTTGCTGGTGCTCGGGCTGCTGGTGACGGCCCCGCGGCTCGGGGTCGTGCGCGCGCTCGGGCTCGCGTTCCTCGCCGTCGCGCTGCTCAGCCCGGTGGTGCAGCCCTGGTACCTGCTGTGGGCGCTGGTCGTGCTCGCCCCGGTCGCCGGCCGCCGCGCGGTCCTGGCGCTCGCGGCGGCGTCCGCGGTGCTGTGCCTGCTGGTGCTGCCCAGCGGCCGGCACGTGGTGCGCCCGCCGCTGTACGGGGTGCCGATGCTGCTGGTCGTGGCGGCCGCCCTCGGTGCATCGCGGTTGCGAACCCCTCTGCCCGGGCAGGACGGCACGAACGTCTGCTCTCTCTCGTCAGGACCCCTGTGAACTCCCTGCTCCGGCCCGCCCTCGTCGTCGTCGCCTGCGCGCTCGGACTGGCGGTGGCTCCCGCAACCGGCGCACTCGCCCACGACGGCAAGGCCCACGCGGCCGCGGCCCAGGCGCTGCTGCCGGCGGTGCCGGCCCTGACGAGCGACAACGTCAAGCAGCTCGCGGGCCTCCCGGAGACGGCGGCCATCTCGATGGAGTTCGCCCGCAGCGGCCCGTTCGCGTACGTCTCCAGCGTCGACACCATCTCGGTCCTCGACCTCACCGACCCTCGCAACCCGGTGCTGCGCGGCTCGCTGACGCAGGCGCTGTTCGAGAACGAGTCCATGACGTACGGCGAGCGGATCATCAACGGCAAGCTCGTGCGCTTCGTGATCGCCGGCGTCGACCTCACCCGCCTGGCCACCGACGACGTCGACCACGTCAACGTCGACGACGGGCCGCAGATCGCGATCATCGACGTCACCGACCCCGACAAGCCGTTCACCCGCGCGACGACGGAGATCGGCGAGATCACCTCGAGCACCCACACCGTCCAGTGCGTCAGCCAGGCCGACTGCACGTACGCCTACACCGCCGGCGGCCGCAAGGGGTTCTTCTCGATCCTCGACTTCACCGACCTCGACAAGCCCAAGCAGATCGGCACCGTGTTCTCGCCGGCTGCCGGCCCCAACCCGGTCTTCACCTCCGGCGCCGGCCACTACTGGGACTTCGACGGCACGCTCGGCTGGCACACCGGCTCCGGCGGCGCGGCGGCGTTCGACGTGTCGGACCCGGTGCGGCCGACGCTGGTCAACGCAACCAACGCTCAGGGCATCGCGCCGGGGCTCAACGACTTCATCCAGCACAACTCGATGCGCCCCAACGCCGCCGCCTTCAAGCCGGGCGCAGCCCCGTCCGTCGAGAACGGCAACGTCCTGCTCGTCGCCGAGGAGGACTACGCGAACGACGGCGACGAGATCGTCTGCGACCGCGCCGGCAGCTTCCAGACCTGGTACATCCCGGACCTGAACGCCGCCGCGTACCGGTCGAAGAACCCGGACGGCAAGAAGGTCGGCGTCGGCACCATCTCGCCGCTGGACCAGACCAACGCGCCGGCCGAGTTCGAGGCGGGGGCGACGCCGCCGGCGACCGCCTTCTGCTCGGCGCACTGGTTCGACTACCACCAGGGCGGGTTCGTGGCGCAGGGCTGGTACGGCGCGGGGATGCGGATCCTCGACGTCCGTGACGCCAAGAACATCAAGCAGATCGGGTACGACACCGGCCTCGCCACCGAGGTCTGGGACGCGTAATGGGTGCCGGAGCGCGACGCCGCCGGTGTGGCGATCCCGGGCCGCAAGACCAACATCGTCTACACCGCCGACGCCGTGCGTGGCATCGAGGTGTACGAGGTGACGCTGCCGGCGGCGACCGGCACCGGCACGACGCCGCAGCAGCCGCCGGCCG
>JAODNS010000134.1 GCA_025465145.1 Frankiales bacterium | reverse complement strand
GCGACCTCGGAGGACAGGAGCGAGTACATGGCGAATCTCATCTCTGGAGAAGAAGGGGGTGGGGTCATGCGGCTGAGCTGGCAGCCGCCTTGATGCCGTACGGGTCGTCCTTGCGTGGGCGGCCGCGGGGCCGCTTGCGCGGGACGACGACGCCCTGGACGACGAGCTCGCCGCCCCAGACGCCCCACGGCTCGCGCCGGTCCAGCGCCTCGGCGAGGCAACGGGCCCGGAGCGGGCACGCGACGCACAGGGCCTTCGCGGCCTCGACGTCAGCGGGCGACTCGGCGAAGAACAGGTCGGGGTCCTCGGACCAGCACGGCAGTACCGCGTCTGGCGTCGCGGACAACGGGTCGGTCAGGGGCTCGGGGAGATCGCGAAGTGCGAACACCGGGTGTCACCTCCTTGTAAGGGGATTTCTGCTTCTCGTAGGGGCAGGGGATGGGGCCGGAGAAAACGGAAGAGGCCGCGGATCCCGTGTACGGGTTCCGCGGCCTCGAGGAGCGCTGGTCTGGGTCTCAGACCGGTGCCTCTCGAGGAGGAGAACCCGGGTTGGCGTCAGTGCCGTCGATGCGCGTGAAACCGGCAGCGGACACACTGGTCCCGTGCACGGCCGTCATCGGCGCCGACTGCGCCTGCCGAGCGGCAAGGGCAACGGAGCCGGCGTAGGACACGGCAGTGCGGACGGGCTTCTCGCAGAGGAGGGAGGCCGTCGAAGAGGTTGTGTTGCTCAGCACGGTCCACCTCCTGTCGTCTGCGTCGGGAAGCCCCGACTGGCGTAGGTCCGGAAGATAAGGGGCCTCGGCCGGGCGCGCAATCTTATTTTGCGGTGGTTCCTGCGGAGCACCCGAACGGGTGACCGTCAGCGGGCGGTGACGAGCCCCAGGACGTCGTCGCCGAACTTGTCGAGCTTCGCCTGGCCGATGCCGGGGATCTTCACCAGCGAGCTGACGTCGGCCGGCTTCTGCTCCGCGATCGCGGCCAGCGTCGCGTCCGTGAAGACGCAGTACGCGGGCTGGCCCAGCTCCTTGGCGCGGTCGGCGCGCCAGGTGCGCAGCGCCTCGTACAGCTCCTCGTCGCGGTCGCTGGGGCAGGTCGGGCAGCGGCCGAGCTTGCGCTCCACGGCCGCCAGCAGCGCAGCACCGCAGATCCGGCAGGCGACCGGGCCGGAGCGGGACGCCTTGGCCCCCTTGGGCGCAGCCGGCGCGGAGGCCTTGGACACCCCGGCGTGCAGGCCGTCGAGGAAGCGGGACGGGCGGCGGCTGCCGCGCCCGCCGGGCGACCGGGACAGCGCCCAGGACAGCCGCAGGTGCTCGCGCGCACGGGTGACGCCGACGTAGAGCAGCCGGCGCTCCTCCTCGACCTGCTCGGGGGTGTCGGCGTGCACGAGCGGCATGGTGCCGTCGACGAGCCCGACGAGGAAGACGGCGTCCCACTCCAGCCCCTTTGCGGCGTGCAGCGAGGCGAGCGTGACGCCGTCCACGGTCGGAGCGTGCTGCGCGGCGGACCGCTCCTCCAGCTCGGCGACGAGCTCGCGGAGACCCGCGCTGGCGTCGGCCGTCTCCATGTCGGTCGCGAGCCGGTGCAGGGCGGCCAGCGACTCCCAGGCGTCGCGCGCGGCGCCGGAGCCGGCGGGCGGTGACGCGAGCGACCACTTCAGCCCGGCCCGCAAGACGTCCGCGGTCGCTGCACCGAGGCCGGTCGGCACGTCCTCGTCGCCGGCGCGGGCGGCGCCGCGCAGCAGCAGCAGCGCCTCACGCACCTCCTTGCGGTCGAAGAACCGCTCTCCGCCGCGGACGAGGTACGGCACGCCTGCGTCGCCGAGCGCGGCCTCGTAGCCGGCCGACTGGGCGTTGACGCGGTACAGCACCGCGATCTCGGACGGCGACGTGCCGGCGGCAATGAGCTCCGTGCACCGGGCCGCGACAGCGGCCGCCTCGGCCGGCTCGTCCGCGTGCTCGGCGAACACGGGCGCCGGCCCGTCCGGCCGCTGCGCGACCAGCTCGAGCCGGGCCGCCTTCATCGTCGAGCGGGTGATGACGTCGTTGGCGAGACCGACCACCTGCGGTGTCGAGCGGTAGTCGCGGACCAGTCGGACCTCTGTCGCGGCTGGGAAGCGCTGCCGGAACTCCAGCAGGTACGACGGGGTCGCGCCGGTGAACGAGTAGATGGTCTGGTGCGCGTCCCCGACGACGCACAGGTCGTCGCGGCCGCCCAGCCACGCGTCGAGCAGCCGCTGCTGCAACGGCGTGACGTCCTGGTACTCGTCCACCACGAACGACCGGTACCGCGATCGGAACTCCTCCGCGACCGCGCCCTGCTCCTCGAGCACTCCCGCGGTCAGCAGCAGCAGGTCGCTGAAGTCGGCGACGCCCTGCGCCTGCTTGAGGTCCCGGTACGCGTCGTAGACCTGCGCGACCACGGGGGCGTCGAACGGCGGCTGCCGTCCCGCCTTCTGCGCGGCGACGACGTAGTCCTCCGGGCCGTACAGCGACGCGGCCGCCCACTCCAGCTCGCTCAGCAGGTCGCGCAGCTCGTTCGTGCCGGGGCGCAGCCGGGCGCGGGCTGCCGCGTTGGCGACCATCCCGAACGTGTTGTCCACCAGCCGCGGCGGAGCGCCGCCGACGACCCGCGGCCAGAAGTACTGCAGCTGCCGCAGCGCCGCGGCGTGGAAGGTCCTGGCCTGGACGCCGCCGATGCCGAGCTCTCGCAGCCGGGTGCGCATCTCGCCGGCGGCCCGCGCCGTGAAGGTCACGGCGAGCAGCGCAGACGCGGGCACCGCGTCGGTCAGGACCGCGTAGGCCGCCCGGTGCGTGATCGTCCGGGTCTTCCCGGTGCCCGCGCCGGCGAGGATGCAGACGGGGCCGCGGACCGCCGAGGCCGCCGCCCGCTGCTCCGGGTCCAGCGAGGCGAGCACGTCGTCGGGGGTCACCCCTCCAGTGTTCCAGGCGGGTCGGACGGGAAGGGGAGGAACGACGCGGCTGTTGATGCACGCGACAGACCCACGACGAGGAGAACCCGTGCCCGACCAGCTGACGATCTACAGCACCCAGTGGTGCGGGTACTGCCACCGGCTCATGAAGCAGCTCGACCGCGAGGGCGTCGGGTACGACGTCGTCGACATCGAGGAGCAGCCGGACGCGGCGGAGTACGTCATGAGCGTCAACGGCGGCAACCAGACGGTCCCGACGGTGGTCTTCCCGGACGGCTCCGCGCTGACCAACCCGAGCCTCGGCCAAGTCAAGGAGCGCCTCGCGAGCTGAGCCCGGGCATGACCGGCCGCGGGATGGGGCATGTTGGGCAAGAATGGCTCGATACCGACCTCCGACCCGGACGGATCCCCGTGCCTCGCACCGAGCTGGCGCACCCTGCGATCGACGCCGTCCTCTCGACGGCCGCGACCCTTCTCGGCATGGAGGTCGTCTTCATCGGCGGCCTCACCGAGGACACCTTCACCTTCGAACGCGTGCAGACGACCGCCCAGGGGTGGGACCTGCCCGGCGAGGGTGAGGTGCTGGACCGATCCGGAACGCTGTGCCACCGGCTGCTGACCGGCGCACCGTCGGCCACCGCCGACGCGGCCAACGACCCGGAGTACCGGCAGGCCGCCGCGCAGTCGATGTTCGGCATCACGTCGTACGTCGGCGTCCCGATCCGCGACAGTGACGGCCACGTCGTCGCCACCCTCTGCGGCGTCGACCGCGACCACGTGCCCGTGGGCGACGAGACGGTCGAGGTCCTGCGTGAACTCGCCGACGTCGTGTCCGCCCACCTCGGCCCGCTGATCCAGGAGGGGGTCGTGATCCGACGCTCCACCGAGGGCGGCTGGGCCGTCGGCAGCGAGAGCACCGGCGACCTCACCAGCGCGATGGTGCTGGCCGACCTGCTCGCCGGCGAGCTGCAGGCGGGGGCCCGGCCGGCGAAGACCGACGGCCCCATGGACGAGCTGGCGCAGCTCCGGCTGTCGGTGAAGCAGCTCGAGCACGCTCTCGCGGCGCGCGTCGTCGTGGAGCAGGCGATCGGCGTGCTCACCGAGCGGCAGGGCAGTTCGCCGCGCGAGGCCTTCGAGCGGCTGCGCAAGGTGTCCCGCTCGCGCGGCCGCAAGGTGCACGACCTGGCGAAGGAGGTCGTCCTGTCCGCGACCGACCACGCCGTGCCGCTGCCGCCCGAGCTGGCCGGACGGCGCTGACCGCTCCGCTCCCCCGCACCCCGCAGACGCTCGCCGACGACCTCGTTCGGCTCGTCACCGCGGTGCCGCCCGGCCCCGTCCGCGTGCTGGTCGACGGCGTCGGCTCCGGGGCCGTCGCGGATGCGCTGCTGGACGGGCTGACGGCCGCGGGCCGCCCGCCCGTGCGCGTCTCCGGGGCGGGCTTCCAGCGACCGGCCGGTGAGCGGTACCAGTGGGGTCGCGAGGACGCCGAGGCGTTCCGCGACCGATGGCTGGACACCCTCGCGCTGCGGCGCGAGGTGCTGGACCGGCCGACGTCGGTGCTGCCCGCCCTGTGGGACGTCGAGCGGGACCGGTCGGTCCGGGCAGCGCGCGTCGAGGTGCCGGCGCACGGGGTCGTCGTGGTGGACGGGCTGTTCCTGCTCGGGCTGGGCCTGCCGGCCGAGGTGGTCGTGCACGTAGCGCTGTCGCCCGCGGCGCTGCTGCGCCAGGGCGTGCCGGCGTGGCAGCTGCCGGCATTCGTGTCGTACGAGCAGGAGGCGCTGCCGCGCTCGCTGGCCGACGCCGTCGTGCTGGCCGAGGACCCGCGGCGACCCGCGCTGGTCCTGAACCGCTAAGGGCGCATCCCCTTGCGGGGCTGGACGGATGCCAGGCCGGCGTACGCCTGCTCACCCACTCGCACAGCAGCGGCCGGGTGCCGGCCGGGTCCACGGTCTCCTCGACCAGGTACGACTCGGCGGTCCGGAACGGCGAGCGGCCGCCTCCAGCCGCGCGGCGGTCTGGCACGCGCGACTACTCGAGCGCCGACAGCGCCCGCGCGCCGTGCCGGACCACACCGGCCGCCTCCGGAAGCCAACTGCGGCGACGCTAGATGTCGCGGTAGCGCGCCTCGATGAACGACCAGAGGGAGAACGCCAGCAGGCCGACGGCTCCGACGAGCAGCATCGACTTGCCGAACGGCTGCTGGGCCAGCGTCTTCAGCGACGCGTCCAAGCCCTTCGCCTTCTTGGGGTCGAACTGGACGGCCGCCTTCACGAGGAAGCCGCCGATGAGGACGAACACGAGCCCGCGGGCAGCCAGGCCGGCGGTGCCGACGACGCTGGTCGCCGAGCGGAGCCAACCCGGCATCTGCCCTGTCTCGAGGTTGTCCTCGAACTTCTGCCGGAACGCGCGCACGACCATCGCGAGTCCGCCGACGACGATGCCGGCGCCGACCAGGAAGACGAGCGTGCGTCCGCCGGTGTGGCTCATGACGCGCGCCGTGACCGGCTGCGTCTTGTCGTTGCCGCCGCCGGAGAAGGCGTACTTGGCGGTGCTCGCGGCGAGGAACAGGTAGATGCCGCCGCGGAACAGCGAGCTGCCTCGCTTGGTCCAGCGCTTGCGGCCCTCCTCCTGGTCCCGGTGCCCGACCGCGCCCTCCAGCAGGCGCCAGGCTGCGTAGCCGAGGAAGCCGATCGCGAGGACGACGAGCAGCAGCTCGCCGAAGGGCTTGTCCTTGATGGCGCGCAGCGCGCCGTTCTTGTCGACGCGGTCGTTGCCGCCGAGCGCGACCTGCACCGCCAGCGCTCCGATGATCAGCCACACCAGGCCGCGGGAGACCAGCCCCAGCCGGGCCAGCCACTCCACCGACTCGCTGTCCTCCGCCTTGCGCGCGGCCTGCTTGGTCTCACCCATGGCCGCTCCCTGCCCCGGCGCGACCAGGTCTAGACGCCGTCCAGCCAGTCGGTGATCAGCCGCCACGCGATCGAGACCGGTGTGGGCAGCAGTGCCCCTTTCGCGCTCCGCAGCTCGTCCTTCGTGAACCAGCGCGCGTCCTCGAGCTCGCCGTCCCGTGGGTGCGGGACCGCGTCGCCATCGCACACCGCGCGGAAGCCGAGCATGAGGCTGGCCGGGAACGGCCACGGCTGGCTGCCGCGGTAGACGACTTCGCGGACGGCGAGGCCGGTCTCCTCGGCGACCTCGCGGACGACGGCCTGCTCCGCGCTCTCACCGGGCTCGACGAACCCGGCAAGGGTGGAGAAGCGGCCGGCCGGCCAGACCGCCTGCCGGCCGAGCACGCACCGGTCGGCGCCGTCCGTGACGAGCATGATGACCGCGGGGTCCGTACGCGGGAAGTGCTCGGACCCGTCGGCCCTGCAGCGCCGGACCGACCCGCCGCGCGCGACCTCGGTCGCTGCGCCGCACCTGGCGCAGTGCGGGTGGGTGGCGTGCCAGTTGGTGAGGCCGACGGCGTGCACGAGCAGGCCGGCGTCGCGGTCGTCGAGCAGGGCGCCGACCTCGCGCAGCCCGAGCGGGCGCGCGCCCAGCCTGCGCGGCAGGGTGCCGGCGACGGCGAAGTACGAGGACGTGTCGTCGCGGCCGAGGTACAGCCGGTCGCCGGCGGGCGCGTCGTCGGCGTCGAGCAGCACCAGTGACGGGCCGTCGTCGCTGACCAGCGCCGCGCCGTCGGACACGACCAGCACCTTGCCGTTGACCCAGGCCGCCTCCAGCGCCGCCGGGTCCTCGCGGGTTGCGGCGTCGCGGTCTGCGGCGGAGCGGGACAGCGCGGGTGTGCGGTCTCCGCTCACGCCCTCTCGACCTCGAAGAGCGCCTCGACCTCGCTGCCGATCTCGGCCGCGTCACCGACGACGACCGTCGTCAGCCCCTTGGGCGTCAGGTACTTCGCTGCCGCCTCCTGCGCGCTCTCGACCGTCACGGCCTCGAGCTGCCTCGGGAAGTCGCGGAGGTACTCCACGCCCAGCCCCGATCCGGCCAGCATCGACAGCAGCGACGCCAGCCCGCCCTGCGACGCGGCGCCGACCTGAAGCGAGCCGATCGCATAGCGCCGAGCCTGGTCCAGCTCGTCCTGGCCGACCGGCACGGTGGCGACCCTGGCCAGCTCGTACCAGGTCTCCAGCAGCGCAGGCGCGGTCACGGGGGTCGCGACGTCCGTGCTCAGGACGAGCCGCGAGCCGGCCGGCGGGTGCTCGAAGGACGAGTGCGTGCCGTACGTGTACCCCTTGTCCTCCCGCAGGTTCGCAGACCACCGGGAGGAGAAGTAGCCGCCGAAAACCATGTTCGCCAGGCTCAGCGACGCGTAGTCGTCGGACGTCCGGGACGGGACGTCGCGCGCCATGCGGACCGTCGACTGCACCGAGCCCGGACGGTCGACGAGCAGCAGCGGCTGTGCGTCGACGCGCGGCAGGCGGCCGGTCTCGACGGTCTTGCCGTCGACGGTCCACGACGCAAGAGCCTTCTCGACCTGCGCGGCGAGCTTGGCCGGCGGCAGGTCGCCGACGACGGTGAGGACGCTGCCGGCCGGAGCCACGCGCTTGCCGTGCAGGCTGCGCAGCTGCGACGCCGTGAGGTCCTCGACCGCCTCCGCCTCCGGGAGCTCGCGCCCGTAGGGGTGGTCGCCGTACATCCGCGTCAGCAGAGCCTCGCGGGCGACGACCCCGGCCTGGCTCCGGTAGATCGCGAGCTCCTGGACGAGGCGGTCGCGCTCGGCTACCACCTCGTCCTTCGGGTACGACGCGGAGGTCAGCAGCTCGCCGAGCAGGTCGAGCATCCCGGCGAAGCCGCTGGCCAGCACCGAGCCGCTGATGCCCAGGCGGTCGGCATCCACGTTGGCGCTGAGCTGGCCGCCGTACGACTGCAGGTCGACGGCGATCTGCGACGCGTCGCGGTGCTCCGTGCCGGACAGCAGGGTGTCGCCGAGCAGCTGCGCCCGCGCCACGTGCGCGTCGCCCTTCCCGGCGAACGGGATCCGCAGCCGCAGCTCGACGAGCGGCACGCCCGGCCGACGGACGGCGAGCACGCGCAGGCCGTTGGCCAGCGTCGTGTCGGCAACGGTCGGCAGCTTCGCCGCGCGCGACGTCGACAGCGAGGGAACGGGTCGAGGGGTGGTCACTGGTCGCTCCCGGGGCGGAGCTCCAGCACCGCGCGGTTGTCGGGGCGCAGGGTGGCGGCGGCCGCCTGCACGTCGTCGGCGACGACCTGGGCCAGCAGATCGGGCAGCTCCGTCGTCAGCTCGGCGCGGTCGCGCTGCTGCTCGAACACGGCGAGCTGCTGCGCGCGGCCGAGGGCCGGGTCGATCTCGCGCAGGTACCGCGCGGTCATGCGCGCGACGGTGCGCTGCAGCTCGCCGTCGCGCAGGCCGCCCTCGGCGAGCCTGGCGATCTCGTCATCGACCGTCGCGAGCACGGTGTCGGCGGAGGTCTCTGCCGGGTGGTGGACGTCGACGATCAGCGGCGTGGGATCACGGGCGTCCAGCGGGTCGCCCATGATGCCGACGTAGCCGCCGACGCTCAGGACGGACCGGTCGCGGAGCAGCATCCGGTCCTGCAGCCGCGCGGCGTCGCCGTCCGTGAGGACCTCCGCCAGCACGACGTACGGCAGGAAGGTGGCGAGGTCCGCCGGGTCCGGCGTCCGCCACGCCATCGAGACCGCCGGAGCCGGGGCGAGCCGGTCGTGGGCCACCTCGCGCCGCTCGGCCGTCAGGGGCGGCTCGGAGAACGACGGCCGCTCCGGCGTCGCGCGGCCGGGGATGTCGCCGTACTGCTCCTCGACCCAGGTCCGCACCTGGTCGGGGTCGACGTCGCCCACGACCGTCAGCACGGCGTTGCCCGGCGCGTAGTAGCGGTCGAAGAACTGCGCGGCGTCCTCGAGGGTGGCGGACTCCAGGTCGACGAACGAGCCGTAGCCGTCGTGCGTGTTGGCGAAGGAGTCGTAGAGGACGGGCGGCAGCTTGAGCCACGGGTAGCCGCCGTACGGCCGGTTCTGCACGTTGACGCGGATCTCGTTCTGGACGACCGCGACCTGGTTGTCGAGGTTCTCCTGGGTGAGCGCGATGCTGCGCATCCGGTCGGCCTCGAGGAACAGCGCGAGCTCGGTGGCGTTGCTCGGCAGCACCTCGTAGTAGTTCGTGTAGTCGAGGTGCGTCGAGCCGTTGAGGGTGCCGCCACTGCCCTGGACGTACGTGAAGTGCTCGGTCTTCCCGAGGCTCGCCGAGCCCTGGAACATCATGTGCTCGAACAGGTGGGCGAAGCCGGTGCGGCCCTCCGGCTCGCTGCGCATCCCGACGTCGTAGTAGACGGCCACGGCCACGACCGGGCTGGTGCGGTCGGGGCTGACGACGACGCGCAGGCCGTTGTCGAGCGAGAACCTGTCGAGGGTCAGGGACGGCGTTCTGGCGCGGGGTGGCACGGGGACGGACGCTAGCCGACCGCTGCCCTTGTGGCTCGTCACAACGAGAGCGCCTGCGGCTCGTGCGCCGTCCTCGCAGGAGAGCTGTCCCGTACGGCGAAAGCAGAGGGCACCTCGAACTCCTGGGAGCTCCCGCCATGCGCACCGTCGTCCGCTCGACCCTGATCGCCGGCATGACCGGGACCCTGATGGTCTCGGCCGCCTGGGCCGGGATCGGCATCTCGCCTCTCCCGGTGCCGTCCGCGACGTCCGAGGTGTCGGCACCCGCGTCGGCCGCAGTCCGCGGCGCCGGCGACGTCGACTCGCACGCGGGCGAGGCGATCAGCGCGACGGTCAGCACTGCCGGCGACCAGCTGCTGGTCGGTGCGGCGAAGGCCTCCATGCTGCCGAGGCCGGCCGACATGGCGGCGCGGTTCCCCGGCGCCCGCTGGGAGACGGACCCGACCGAGTGCCAGCGCATGGACGAGACCGTGCTGGCCAAGCTCGACAAGGTCATCGCCGACGCGCCGGACGGCATCGTCACCAGCGGCTCGCCGTGGCACGAGAACCCGGACTGCATCTACATGGGCGGCTTCGGGATCGGCCCCGCGAATCCGGTGAAGGCCTTCGACAGCGAGCTCGGCCTGTGGGTGCGCAGCATCGCGATGAGCAAGAACGGCACGCCGTTCGTCATGACGGTCATCGACGCCGAGGGCTGGCTCTGGGACTACAAGAGCAAGTGCACCGACTGCGGCGCGAAGCAGATCAGCGCGGCCCTCGCGGCTGACCCGGAGCTCAAGGCGCTGGGCGCCAAGCCCGAGTCGTTCATCCTGCACGCGACCCACTCGCACAGCGGGCCGGACTTCATCGGCGGCTGGGGCTTCGTCCCCGACTGGTACATGGCCCAGATCACCGACAGCATCAAGGCCACCGCGAAGCAGGCGCTGGCGTCCATGGTGCCGGCCACGCTGGAGACCGGCGAGATCGAGGCGCGTGCCTTCAACGGCGAGCGGCGGGACACCTACCGCGCCGCCGAGGAGCAGTCGCTGGCGTGGCTGCGCGCAGTCGCCGTGCCGGCCGCCGGCGGCAAGAAGCACGACGCGCCACAGGTCATCGCGACCGTGGGCGCCTACGCCGCGCACCCGACCACCCGCGGCACCAACGGCGGCGTCGCGAGCAGCGACTGGGTGGGCTACTTCGAGAAGCGCCTCGAGGACCGCTTCGGCGGCATCGGCCTGCACTTCATGACCGGCCTGGGCAACATGTCCGCCTCCGGCGGTACCGGCATCGGCACTCGGCTCGCCGACCTGCTGCCCGCGACCGGCCAGGGCACCGTCGTCACGGAGCCGGTCGTGCGCGTCGCGCAGACCTCGTACCGCTCCCCCATCACGAACGCTCCGCTCGACGCACTCGGGACGCCCGGCTTCTTCGACCGCAAGTTCGACCCGGTGCCCGCCGCCGTGACCGTCGGCGAGAACGAGACCGCGCCGTGCGTCTCCGCCTCGCCGCAGTCTGTGGAGCTGCCGATCACCGTCGCGAAGATCGGCTCGCAGGTGGTGTTCTCCACCGGCGCCGGCGAGGAGTTCTCGAACCTGACCAACACCATCAAGGAGAAGAACCCGGGCAAGGTCACGTTCCCGCTGGCGCAGGTCAACGACGCGCTCGGGTACATGCCGCAGTCGTTCGAGCTGAACCGCGTCGGCCAGCAGGGCCTCGGCTTCGCGTTCGGCGGCTACGTCTTCGTCAACTACGAGGACAGCTACGCCATTGACCGGTGCGTGGGCGACGGTGCCCTCGAGACCACGCTCGCGGCGCTCGCGGCCCTCAAGTAGCCCGCAGGCCGCTGGCCGGCGTCGGTCGTGAGCGTGCCGCTCCGCCGCGACCGGGCCGTTCGTGTGCGGGCGCTCCGCCGCGGCCGGGCCGTTCGTGTGCGGGGCCGCACAGTCGCCGTACGGCGTCGGTCGCCGCGGGGCCCGGACCGCCGGCGCGCACACGAAGTCGCCGTACGGCCTCGGTCGTGAGCGTGCCGCTCCGCCGCGGCCACCCGCGGGCCCATCGGGATCTTCGACCGGGCCCGCTGGTCGATGTGGAAGGTGGAGATCTCACCCGGAGCCAGCCCATGATGCAACCCACCCGCTCCTCGGCGGCGCGCTGGTCGTCTCGGCCCAGGGGCTGGGCTGCATGGGGATGAGCGAGTTCTACGGCGAGGGCGACGACAGCGAGTCGATCGCGACCATCCACCGGGCGCTGGAGCTGGGCGTCACGTTCCTCGACACCAGCGACATCTACGGGCCGTTCACAACGAGCAGCTGGTCGGCCGGGCCATCCCGGGCCGCCGCGAGCAGGTGCAGCTCGCGACCAAGTTCGGCGTCGTCCGCGATGCCGAGGGCACCCGGCTGGGCATCCGCGGTGACGCCGGGTACGTCCGCCAGTCCTGCAACGCGTCGCTGCAGCGGCTGGGCGTCGACCACCTCGACCTGTACTACCAGCACCGGGTCGGGTGCCCATCGAGGAGACCGTCGGCGCGATGGCCGAGCTGGTCGCGGCCGGCAAGGTGCGGCATCTCGGGCTGTCGGAGCGCTCAGCCGCCACGCTGCGCCGGGCCGTCGCGGTGCACCCGATCCCGCCGTGCAGAGCGAGTACAGCCTGTTCAGCCGTGACCTCGAGCGGTCGGTGCTGCCGACGATGCGCGAGCCCGGCGTCGGCCGGGTGGCCTACTCACCGCTCGGCCGCGGGTTCCTCACCGACGCCGTCACCTCGCTCACCGACCTCGGCGAGGACGTGACCCCGACGGCCGACGAGCTCCTCCTGCTGGAGGAGGTCGCCGACGCGGTCGTGGGCGACCGCTACGCCGACATGCGCCCGTTGGACCGCTAGGGCCCGGCCCCTGGTGGAGCTTCGTCCCGGTCAGGACAGGGAAAAAGCTCCGGGCGTCAGCGCGGCGCGGCCCGTTCGACGATGCCGGCGAGGCCCAGGCCGCGCGGCAAGGTGCCGAAGGCGTTGCCCCAGTCGCCGGCCAGGCGCGAGGCGCAGAAGGCGTCCGCGACGGTCGTCGGCGCGTGCCGCACCAGCAGGGACGCCTGCAGCACCAGGGCCAGCCGCTCGACCAGCCGGCGGGCGGTGACCTCGTCGGCCTCCCCCAGGTCCTTCTGCAGGTCGCTCACCGCGGCCGTGATGCGGGCGTCGTCGGCCAGCGCGACCTCGCCGAAGAACGCCTCCACCGACTCCGGCTCGCGGGCCATGGCCCGCAGCACGTCGAGGGCGTTGACGTTGCCCGAGCCCTCCCAGACCGAGTTCAGCGGGGCCTCGCGGTAGAGCCGTGGCATCCCGGACTCCTCGACGTAGCCGTTGCCACCGAGGCACTCCAGCGCCTCGCCGGCGAAGACGGGCGTGCGCTTGGTGACCCAGTACTTCCCGACCGCGACGGCCAGCCGCTTGAAGGCCTGCTCCTGGGCGTCGCCGGTGTTCGCCCGGTCGACCGCACCGGCCAAGCGCATCATCAGGGTGGTCGAGGCCTCCGACTCGAGCGCCAGGTCGGCCAGCACGTTCTGCATGAGCGGCTTGTCGACGAGGCGGCTGCCGAAGGCGCTGCGGTGGCTCGCGTGGTGGATGGCCTGCACGAGCGCCTGGCGCATGAGCGCTGCCGAGCCGATGACGCAGTCGAGACGGGTCATCGAGACCATCTCGATGATCGTCCGGACTCCGCGCCCCTCCTCGCCGACGAGCCAGGCGACGGTGCCGTCGAACTCCGGCTCGCTCGAGGCGTTGGAGCGGTTGCCCAGCTTGTCCTTCAGCCGCTGGATGCGGAAGGTGTTGCGGCTGCCGTCGGGCAGCACCCGGGGCACGAGCAGGCACGACAGCCCGCCCGGCGCCTGCGCCAGCACCAGGAACAGGTCGCACATCGGGGCGCTGGTGAACCACTTGTGCCCGCGCAGCAGGAAGGTGCCGTCCCCGGCCGGCGTGGCGGTGGTGGTGTTCGCGCGGACGTCGGAGCCGCCCTGCTTCTCGGTCATCCCCATGCCCGCCAGCAGGCCGCGCTTGGTGGCCGGCGTGCGCAGGCCCGGGTCGTAGACGCGGCTGGTGAGCAGCGGCTCGTAGACCGCCGCCAGGTCGGGCTGCAGGCGCAGCGCCGGCACCACGGCGCAGGTCATCGAGATGGGGCAGCCGTGGCCGCCCTCGACCTGGCTCCAGGTGTAGAAGCCCGCGGCCCGCGCGACCTGCGCACCCGGCTGCGACGACGCCCATGGCGCGGCGGCCAGGCCCTCGGAGACGGCGACGTCCATGAGCCGGTGCCACGACGGGTGGAACTCGACCTCGTCGACCCGATGCCCGTAGCGGTCGTGCGTCCTCAGCACCGGCTCGTTGGCGTTGGCCTCGACGCCCCACTGCTGTGCCTCGGCGGTACCAGCCCGGCGGCCGAGGCGGTGGAGGTCCTGGAGGTGCCAGGAAGCGCCCTCGCGGGCGAGGCCCTCGAGCAGCGCGGCGTCCTGCGCGACATCGTGGCCGACGAGCGCCGGAGGCTGGTTGGTCACCTCGTGGGTGGCGCCGGGAGTGGTCTCGGGATCGAGCAGCGTCATGCGCTCATCGTCGCACTCGCACCAGGGCCCGGCGTGAGCGATCATCCGGTGGGTGCACACGATGACGGTGGGCCGAGAGCAGGGCAGCCTGCTGCTGCGCACCGTCGTGGAGGGCAAGGCGGCCCGGACCGGCCACGAGCTGACGCTCCTCGTCACGTCCTGGGAGTGCCGCACCGAGGTCGACGGCGACACCCCGGTCTCGGTCGAACTGCGAGCTCAGCTGCCGAGCCTGGAGGTGCTCAACGGGGAGGGCGGGGTGAAGCCCCTGTCCGACAGGGACAAGCGCAGCATCAAGGACAACGCGCTCAGGACCTTGAAGGCCGACAGGAACCCGCAGTCGTGTTCACGAGCACAGCCGTGCAGACCGCGCCCGGCGGCTGGTCGCTGCTGGGGGACCTCGCGATCGGCGGCGTGACGAGGCCGGTCGCGGTGGACGTGACCTCTGCCGACGCGGGCGGAGGTCAGCGCATCACGCGGCCGTCACGCAGTCCCACCACGGGGTCACGCCGTACTCATCGAGCCTGGGCGCCCTGCAGGTCGGCGACCAGGTCGGTGTCCGCCTCGAGGTGCTCGTTCGCCGTCGCTAGCCGGCCGCGGGTGGCGTCCATCTGCCGCCAGACCGACCGCCACACCAGCGGGGTCAAGGTGACCGCCAGGTAGACCACCCCGGTGATCACGAGCGCCACCTGCAGGCCGAGGCCCTCGACGGACACCCCGGCGAGCAGCGCGCCGAGCGGCATTCCCGCCTCGGAGCCGGCGGCCGAGACGCCGTAGACGCGGCTGCGCAGCGCCGGCGGCACCCGCTCCAGCGAGATGGCGGTGAGGATCGGGTTCAGGCAGCCGCAGGCGAGCCCGCAGACGAGCTGTGCGAACAGGAGCAGCTCGTACGGCGGGTCGCCGGCTACCAGGCCGAAGCGCGGCGCTCCGCAGACGAGGAAGGCGGCCGTGAACACCGGCCAGCGCGGCAGCCGCGGACCCACGATGCCGTAGAGCACGGTGCCGACCAGCGCACCCAGGCTGAAGACCCCGAACAGCGCGCCGAGCGCGACGCTGCTGTCGAGGACGTTCCGGCTGTAGACCGGCAGCAGCACCGACGACCAGGCGGCGTCGAGCATGTTGGTGAGCATCACCATGGTGACGACGCCGAGCAGCAGCCGATCGGCGCGCAGGCCCTGCACCCCCTCTCGCAGCTGCCGGAAGTAGCCGTCGTGCTCCGACACGGACTCCACCGGCACCGGCGGCAGCGCCGCGGTGATGAGGGCGGCCGAGAGCAGGAAGGTCCCGGCGTCGAGCAGCAGGACGTGCGCTGGGCCGAGCGCGGCGATGAGGGCGCCGGCCAGCGGCGCACCGAGCATGCGGGCGCCGCGCGACACCCCGTCGTACGCGCTGGTCGCCCGCTCCGTCGGCATCTGGGCGAGCGCGACCAGGCCGGGCAGCATCACGTGCCGGGCGGTGTCGCCGGGGGCCCGCACGAGGCCGACCAGGCCGACCAGGATGCACAGCTGCCAGAAGTGCAGGCCGACCGAGTCGTGCAGCAGCGGCACCAGCGCGATGCCGACCGCGCTCAGCACGTCGGACAGCACAGCGGCCCGCCGGGCGCCGATCCGGTCGATGAACGGACCGCTCAGCCCGGCGGCGAGCACCAGAGGCACGGTCTCGCAGGCGGCCACGATGCCGGTGCGCGCCGCGCTCCCGGTCGTCACGAGCACGAACCACGGCAGCGCGAGCAGCGTCATCGCGGTGCCGCCGATCGAGATGGCGTTGGCCGTCAGCAGCGCCCGCAGCGGCCACGGCCGCCTCATGGCAGCTCCCGGACCGGGAAGCCCTGCATCTGGAACACCACCCGCTCGTCGCCCTTCCTGGGCGCCCGCCGGTAGCCCTCGACCAGCTGCTCGACCTCGTCGTTGAGCCGCTCGAGCTCGGCGGCCGTGAGCGACAGCTGGAAGTCCGACATGCCGCCGGCGGCCCACCACCGGTCGGGCCAGCTCCGGCCCTCCCGGACCCACTGCTCGATCCGGCTGCCGTGGTGCCGCGCCACCGTGCCGAGGTAGACGTCGACCGCCTGCAGCGTCGCCGGCTCGTCGTCCAGCTCCGTCACCTCGAGCCGGGTGCTCTGCTGCGACGCCCGCCACCAGCGCTCCCGGCCGTTGCCGCGCTCGGTGTCCTCCACCACGAAGTCGGCCGCCGCGAGCTGGCGCAGGTGGTAGCTCGTCGTGCCGCTGCTCTCGCCCAGCCGGGCGGCCAGGGCAGTCGCGGTGGACGGGCCGTCTGCGCGCAGCACCCCGAG
>JAODNS010000077.1 GCA_025465145.1 Frankiales bacterium | reverse complement strand
CCCGCCCCTGGCATGACACACCTGCAGCACGCCCAGCCGGTGCTGTTCGCGCACCAGCTGCTCGCGCACGTGCAGGCGTTCGCCCGCGACGTGCACCGGCTGCGCGACTGGGACCTGCGCGCGTCCGTGTCCCCGCTCGGCTCCGGTGCGCTGGCCGGCAGCAGCCTGCCCGTCGACCCCATCTCGACGGCGGAGGAGCTCGGCTTCGGCTCGGCAGCGCCGAACTCGATGGACGCCGTCGCGGACCGCGACTTCGTGGCCGAGTTCCTGTTCTGCGCGGCGCTGCTCGGCGTGCACCTGTCCCGCTACGGCGAGGAGGTGTGCCTGTGGAACACCACCGAGTTCGGCTGGGTGACCCTCGACGACGCCTTCTCGACCGGGTCGTCGATCATGCCGCAGAAGAAGAACCCGGACATCGCCGAGCTGACTCGCGGGAAGGCGGGCCGGCTCATCGGTCACGTCGCCGGGACCCTGGCGATGCTCAAGGGCCTGCCGCTCACGTACGACCGCGACATGCAGGAGGCGCAGGAGCCGGCCTTCGACGCCGTGGAGACGCTGCTCGTCGTGCTGCCGGCGCTGGCCGGCATGACCGCGACGATGACCGTGCACGCCGAAGTGCTGGAAGCCGCAGCGCCCAAGGGGTTCGCGCTCGCCACCGACGTCGCCGAGCAGCTGGTGAAGAACGGCGTCGCCTTCCGCGACGCGCACGAGGCCGTGGGTCACCTCGTCGTCTGGTGCACCGTCAACGGCCGGGAGCTGCACGAGGTGAGCGACGCCGAGCTCGCGCACGTGTCGCCGTTCCTCACGCCCGACGTGCGACAGGTGCTGGACGTACGCGGGGCGATCGCCTCCCGCCGCGGCCACGGCGGCACCTCGCCGGACCGGGTGGGCGAGCAGCTCGAGACGCTGCGCGCCGAGGTGGCGGCGCACCGGGCTTGGGCGGACGCACCTCTGGGATGAGGCTCGACGGGCCGGTGCAGGAGGTCGCCCCGACGCTGCTGGGCGCGGTGCTGCGGGCCGGCGACGTCGCCGTCCGGCTCACCGAGGTCGAGGCGTACGCGGGGGAGTCCGACCCCGGCTCGCACGCCTTCCGCGGGCGCACCCCGCGGACCGAGGTGATGATCGGGCCGGCCGGGTTCGCGTACGTCTACTTCACGTACGGCATGCACTGGTGCATCAACGTCGTGACCGGGCCCGACGGCGTCGCGTCCGCCGTCCTGCTGCGCGCCGGCGAGGTGGTCGACGGGCTGGGGCTGGCCCGCGAACGGCGGCCGGGCGTACCCGACCGCGAGCTCTGCCGCGGCCCTGCCCGGCTGACGAAGGCGCTCGCCGTCGACGGCGCGTACGGCGGTACCGACCTGTTCGACCCCTCCTCACCGCTGACCCTCAGCCCGGGCACGGCTGGCGGTGCGGTCTGCACCGGCCCGCGCGTCGGCGTCGGCGGCGCGGGGGCGGACATGCCCTGGCGGTACTGGCTGGACGGCGAGCCCACCGTCTCCGTCTACCGGCCGGCCGTACCGCGGCGGCGGCGATGAGGCTGCGCGGCCGGGTGGGCGTCGTCACCGGCGCGAGCCGCGGCATCGGCAAGGAGGTCGCGACCGCGCTGGCCGAGGACGGGATGTCGCTGCTGCTGCTCGCCCGCACCGGCGCTGCCCTCCGCGAGCTTGCCGAGCAGCTCGCCGCGTCGTACGGCGTGAGGGCGTTCCCGGCCGCCGTGGACGTGGCCGACCCGGCGGCGGTGGAGCGCGTCGTCGCCCACGCCGAGCAGCACCTCGGGCCGGTCGACCTGCTCGTGAACAACGCCGCCAGGATCGAGTCCGCCGAGCTGCCGTTCTGGCAGTCCGACCTCGACGAGGTCTGGTCGGTGGTCGAGACGAACCTGCGCGGGCCGCTGCTGCTCACCCGTGCGCTGCTGCCGAGCATGGTGGCGCGCGGCCACGGTCGCGTCGTCAACGTTGCCAGCCTCGCCCGCGCGGCCACGCAGACGGGCACCTACACGGGCTACGCCGTCTCCAAGCGGGCGCTGTCCGTCCTGACCGCCTCCCTCGCCGGGCCACTGAGCGGGACCGGCGTCGTGGTGCTGGACGTGCTGCCCGGGCTGGTCCGCACCGCCCTGACCGAGGGGATGCCGGTGTGGCGGGACCGGCCCGAGCAGGTCTGGGACGAGGCCGCCGCGACCGCGCGGGTCGTGGTCGACGTGGCGCGCGGCCGCTACGACGACCGCGCCGGGACGCTGCTCGACGCGCCGTCACTGGCCGGCGGCTGAACCCGGTTCCTCCCGTACGGGACGATGGACCGGTGACAGCAGACCCGGCGCTCGCCGCCGTCCTCGACGACCTGGAGTGGCGCGGCCTCGTCGCCCTCAGCACCGACCGCGACGCGCTGCGCGGCGCCCTCGCCGACGGCCCCGTCACCGCCTACTGCGGCTTCGACCCCACCGCGCCCTCGCTGCACATGGGCAACCTCGTGCAGATCCTGACGCTGCGCCGCCTCCAGCTCGCCGGCCACCGGCCGCTCGCGCTCGTCGGCGGCGCCACCGGCCTCATCGGCGACCCCCGGCCCACGGCGGAGCGCCAGCTGAACGAGACCGACGTCGTCGCGGCCTGGGTGGAGCGCATCCGCACGCAGATCGCCCCGTACCTGTCCTTCGACGGCCCGAACCCCGCCCAGCTGGTCAACAACCTCGACTGGACGGCGCAGCTGTCGGCCATCGACCTGCTGCGCGACGTGGGCAAGAACTTCCGGGTCAACCGGATGCTCGCCAAGGAGGCGGTCAGCGCACGGCTGGAGTCCGAGGCCGGGATCTCGTACACCGAGTTCAGCTACCAGATCCTGCAGGGCAACGACTTCCTCGAGCTGTACCGCCGGCACGGCTGCACGCTGCAGACCGGCGGCAGCGACCAGT
>JAODNS010000094.1 GCA_025465145.1 Frankiales bacterium | reverse complement strand
CGAAGGCGCCGCTGCCGGACCGGAACGGCCGGCTCTCCCGGCGGCCCGGGGGCCCCGGCGGGCGGGTCCTCGCGCTGCCCGGCGCGGACGAGATCGCCCGCGGGCTCGGCCGGGCAGCGATGGCGCTCGACAGTTCCACCGTCACCGCCACCCTGCGGGCGCAGCTCGCCGAGCACGGCGTCGTGGCCACCTGGGAGAGCGTGCTGCGCCCCGTGCTCGTCTCCGTCGGCGACCGCTGGGAGGCGACCGGCGAAGGCGTCGAGGTCGAGCACCTGCTGGCCGACTGCTCGTTCGTCGTGCTGCGGGAGGTGGCGGAGCGGGCGCACGAGCCGCTGGGCGGCCGGCCCGTGCTGCTCGCGGGTGCGCCCGGCGAGCAGCACTCCCTGCCGCTGCACGTGCTGTCCGCCGGGCTCGCCGAGCGCGGCGTCGGCACCCGCACGCTCGGGCCCGCCCTCCCCGCGCACGCGCTGCAGGCGGCGGTCCGCCGTACCGGCCCCGCACTGCTCTTCCTGTGGTCGCAGCTGCCCGGTACGGCCGACGTCTCCGTCGTCACCGGGCTGCCCGTCATGAAGCCGCCCACCGCGGTCGTCGTCGGCGGGCCGGGCTGGACCCGGCGCGACCTGCCGCCGCACGTGAACGTCGCGGACGGGCTCGGCGACGCGCTGGACCTGGTGGAGCAGGCGCTCGGCGCCTGACCGGCCGGTACGTTGCGCGCGTGACGGCACCCGCGGACCTCGCCAGCCTGCTGGCCAGCGGCGAGCACGCCGCCTTCCACGGCAAGCCCGGCGCCGCGGTGGGCGTCCTCGAGCAGGCCGTCGTCCTCGCCCAGTCGCAGGGCCGGCAGGCCGAGATGGCCGCGGCAGCCTGGCTGCTCGGGGTGGCGCTGGCCGCGGGGGGCCGGTACGGCGGCGGGCTCACCGTCCTGTCGCCGCTCGTCGACGCGGCCCGGCTGCCCGACGCGCCGCCGGAGCAGCGGCTGTTCGGCGCGCTGTCCAGCGCCACCATCGCCAGCGTCCACCGCCAGCTCGGCCGGCACGCGGTCGCCCGGGACGCCGACGCGGCCGCGCTGGCGCTGACCGACGGCACCGGCGAGGCGGCCTTCGACGCGCAGGTCGGCCTCGCGGCGGACGCCGTCGGGCTCGAGGACCTGGACGAGGCGGTCGACCGGGCGACCGCGGCGGCGGGTCTCATCCCCGAGCGCTCGGACGAGTGGTGGCGTCAGCGCGTGCGGCTGGGCTGGGTGCAGGCCGACATCGCGCTGCTCGAGGGGCGCGCGGCCGAGGCGGCCGAGGCGGCGCAGGAGGCGGTGGACCGGGCGGAGAACGCCCGCGCCCCGCGGCACGTGGCGAAGGGGCTGCTGTACCTCGGCATCGCTCAGGTCAGCGGCGACAGCATGGAGCAGGCCGCGCTGACGCTCCGCCGGGCGGCGACGCTGGCGGAGTCGTTGGGCACGGTGCCACTGGTGTGGCCGGCCCGCGCGCTGCTCGGCGCGCTGGTCGCCGAGAGCGACCCGGGCGAGAGCGACCGGAGCCTGTCCGCGGCCCGCTCGGCGGTCCTCGCGATCGCCGGCGACCTGCCTCCGGGCGTGCGTGCCGAGTGGCTCGCGCGCGGTGACGTCGCGGCTCTCCTGGGCGGCTGACGGCGTTCACCCACCCGGGTGAGCGCGTCCACCCACCCGGGTGGGCGCCCCAGCCTGGTCCCTAAGGGCCAGAAGCGGCGGACAGGCTCACGTCGGGCCTCCGCGGTGCCGATGCTGACTGCATCAGGACGCCACACGTGTGTCCGCGCTCGGGAGGAGTAGTCGTCGTGGTGCGTACGGCTCCGCCCGACGTGACGGCCCTCGTCCTGCCTGGGCGCATCGCCGAGCTGCTCGCCGACCACGGCGAGCTCGGCCTGACCGAGGCGCACGACCTGCTGGTCGACGAGCTGGGCCTGCGCAGCGCCGTCCTGCGCGGGGGAGGCCGGCTCCGGGCCGTGGCCGGCGAGGCGCTCGACGCGGTAGCCGCCATGCGCGTCGTCCCCGCCGCCGACGGCGGAACCGTCGACCTTCCGCTGCGCGCCGGCGGCCGCGGAGCGGGAACGCTCAGCGTGGTCGGCGCCCGCCCGTCGCAGCTGGCGGTCCTCCGCGCGACCGCCGCCGTCCTCGGGCTCGCGCTGTCCCGCCCGGCCGCCGGCACCGTGCACGAGCTCCTCGACGCAGCCGAGGCCGATGCCGACGACACCGCTGACCGGCTGCACGACGGCGTCGTCCAAGCGCTGGTGGTGGCGCGCTATGCGGCCGACGCCGCCGTCCGCGGCGGCAGCGTCCCCGCCGCCCGCGACGCGGTGCAGGCGTCACTGGTCGAGCTGCGCCGCGCCGTCTGGCACCTCCGTCCGCGCGCCGACCAGGGACTGCTCGCTGCGCTGCGGCTGCTCTCCGAGCGGCTGCAGGAGGCCGGCGCCACCCCGCTCGGCCTCGTCGTCGACGAGCCCGTGGCTGCGGCTCTCAGCCGGCCGGCCGCCGGGCTCGCGTACCGGCTCGTGCAGGCCGTCGCCGTCCCGGAGGGCGCCCCTTCGGTGCGCGTCGCCGTCCGGCGCGACGGCCGCCTCGCCGTGCTCGACGTGGACGGGGGCGTGCCGCTGCCGGCCCCCGCGCGCTGGACCACCAAGACGCGTGCCCTCGGCGGCACCCTGACCGTCTCGGACGGGCGCCTGCGCCTGTCCGTACCGCTCGACCGGACAAAGGCGACCCCGTGACCACCGTTCTCATCTGCGACGACCACCGCATCGTGCGGGAGGGCTTGCGCCAGTTCGTGGCCGGTGTCCCCGGCGTGGACAAGGTCGACACCGCCGCCAGTGGCGAGGAGGTGCTCGCTCGGTATCCGCACGAGAAGCCCGACCTCGTCCTCATGGACGTGCGCATGCCGGGCCTCGGCGGCCTCGAGGCCACCCGCCGGCTCGTCGCCGACCACCCCGGCGCGAAGGTGATCATGCTGACCGCCGCCGACGACCGGGACCAGGTCGCCGCAGCCGTCTCGCACGGCGCCCGCGGGTACCTGCTCAAGGACGTCAGCCATGAGGAGCTCTGCGCGGCCGTCGCGCACGCGCTGCAGGGCGAGGACCTCGTCGAGCCCTCGCTGCGTCGCGCGCTCGCCGGCCAGAACGCGCTGCGCAGCGTGCCGCCGGGCACGCAGCTGACCGAGCGCGAGCTGCAGGTGCTCACCGGCATGAGCCAGGGCAAGAGCAACAACCAGATCGGCCGGGACCTGTACCTGTCCGAGGACACCATCAAGACCCACGCCCGCCGGCTGTTCCGCAAGCTCGGCGTCAACGACCGGGCGCAGGCCGTCGCGCTCGGGTTCCGGCGGGGTCTCGTCAGCTAGCCGTGGCCCTGGGTCTTGTAACGGAGCAGCGGGCCGCCACGATGACCCCTGTGACGGACGAGCTCGCCCCGCTCGTCGCCCGCGCCCGCGAGGGCGATCGGGCGGCGCTCGACGACCTGCTCGCCCGCGTGCGTCCCGGGATCGTGCGGTACTGCCGCGCAAAGCTGGGCCGCAGGGGCGGCTCCTACGGGTCGTCCGACGACGTGGCCCAGGAGGTGTGTGTCGCCGTGCTGACAGCGCTTCCCCGCTACGTCGACCAGGGTCGCTCGTTCGTCTCGTTCGTCTACGGCATCGCCGGCCACAAGGTCGCGGACGCGCAGCGTGCGGTCTACCGCGACCGCAGCGAGGCGACCGACCAGCTGCCCGACGCGGCCGACGACGCGCCTACTCCCGAGGACGCCGCCGTCGCCGCTGCCGAGGCAGACGCCGCCCGCGCGCTGCTCGACCAGCTGCCCGACGCGCAGCGCGAGGTGCTGCTGCTCCGCGTCATCGCCGGCCTGTCGGCCGAGGAGACCGGCGCGGCGCTCGCCATGACCGCCGGTGCCGTACGGGTGGCGCAGCACCGCGCCCTCGCTCGCCTCCGTGCACTCGCCGCCGAGGCGGTGACCGCATGAGCAGCGACCCGAGCGAGCTCGACGCGATCGCGGCCGACGACCAGCTCGTCGAGCGCCTGCGCCGTTCCCTCAGCCCTGACGCCGCCGTCGTGTGGGACGAGGACGACGACACCGACGACGCGGGCTACGCGCTGCTCACAGCGCTGCAGCACGACGTCAGTGCGCCCGCCGCCCCCTCCGCGGGTGCGGTCGTCCCGCTCCGCCGTCGCCGCCTCAACCGCGGCGCCACCGTCGCCGCCCTCACCGCGGGCGTCCTGTCGCTGGGTGGGGTGGCGGCCGCCGCTGCCACGCCGCCCCTTGCCGGCGTTCGCGCCGCCGTCGCCTCAGCGGTGTCGCACGTCGTGGACGCGGTGACCCCGTCGCAGCCGATCGGTCCGTCCGCGGCGTCGCCTGCGGCTTCCGCGGCCACGACACCCACCGTCCGGGCTACGCCGCCTGGTCGCTCGGTCAGCGACGCGGTCCGCGCTGCGTCGGCCGACCGCCAGGTGGCGCGGCTGCTCGTCCGCGCCCGCACGCTGCTGGCGGCCGGCGACCTGTCCGCAGCCCGTGCCGCTCTCGACGCGGCGGCTCGCGAGCTGGCCTTCGTCGACGCCGCGGACCGGCAGCGCTACCGCACGCAGATCCAGGCGCTGCGAGCCGCCCTCGTCGGGAGCCAGCAGCAGGGCCTGCCCCGCCCCGAGACGGACGGCGACGCCGAGGCCGAGCGCGATCAGCAGCGCGAGGACGACGCGGCACAGACGCGCCCGACGCCGCGGGCCACGGCCACGGACGACGGCGACGAGACCGGCACCAGCGGCAGAGCCGGGAGTCGCGACACCCGTGGGACCCGGGAGGGCAGCACGAGCAGTGGTCGCCCGGCCGAGGGCGCCCGCGCCGGGAGCGACGCTGGCCCTCGGGAGGCAGACGCCGATGCGGACGCGGCACCCCTGGCAGAAGAGCCCGACGAGCAGTCCTCGATCTCGTCGTCGCACGACGGCGAGCAGCGTGGCGCAGTCGGGTTCGTGCGGCCCTCGCGGGTAGGCTGACTCCTTTCCTCTCCACGCTGCCGGGGAAGGTGCCATGAGCTGGTTCGACCAGGCCGACCGCGAGGCGCACGACGCGAAGTTCCCGCTGCTGGGGCTGACGTACGACGACGTGCTTCTGCTGCCGGGCGAGACCGACGTCATTCCGAGCGAGGTCGACACGACCAGCCGGCTGACCCGCGAGATCTCGCTGCGCGTGCCGCTCGTCTCCAGCGCGATGGACACGGTCACGGAGTCGCGGATGGCGATCGCGATGGCCCGGCAGGGCGGCATCGGGATCCTGCACCGCAACCTGTCGATCGAGGACCAGGCGTACCAGGTCGACCTCGTGAAGCGGACGCAGACGGGGATCATCAGCAACCCGGTCACGATCGGCCCGAAGGCGACGCTCGAGGACCTGGACGAGCGGTGCGGGGAGTACCGCGTCTCCGGGCTGCCGGTCGTCGAGGACGACGACACCTTGATCGGCATCATCACCAACCGCGACCTGCGCTTCGTGCCGGTCGCTGAGTGGGGCTCGACGCTGGTCGCCGACGTCATGACGCCGATGCCGCTCGTGACCGCACCGGTCGGCATCTCCCGCGAGGACGCGACCGCGATCCTCCGCCAGCACAAGCGGGAGCGGCTCCCGCTGGTCGACGACGCCGGCCGGCTCGCCGGGCTGATCACCGTCAAGGACTTCGTGAAGTCGGAGCAGTTCCCGTACGCCTCGAAGGACGACGTCGGCCGGTTGCTGGTCGGGGCGGCCATCGGCTACTTCGGCGACGCCTGGGAGCGCGCGACGACCCTGGTCGAGGCGGGTGTGGACGTGCTCGTCCCGGACGTCGCGAACGGCCACGCGCGGCTCATGCTCGACATGATCGCCAAGCTGAAGAAGGACCCGGCGACGCGGCACGTCCAGGTGCTCGCCGGGAACATCGCGACGCGCGAGGGAGCGCAGGCGCTGGTGGACGCGGGTGCCGACGGCGTCAAGGCCGGCGTCGGGCCGGGGTGCTTCGCCGCGGGCACCCGGGTGCTGATGTCGGACGCGACGTACAAGGACATCCAGGACGTCGTCGCCGGCGACCGCGTGATCACCATGCACGGCAAGCCGGCAACCGTGCTGAAGAGCTGGTGCACCGGCACCCGCGAGGTCATGGCGCTGCGCCACCTCGCCTCGGGTGGGGAGACCGTCGCGACGCCGGACCACCGCTTCTACGTCGGCGACCTGTCGAGCACGTCCCCGGCCTCGGTGTCCTCGCGCGGCTACGCGCGGGTGCTCAACCAGCCGACGCGCTTCGGGCTGTCGAAGCTCGGCTGGAAGGAGATCGGACAGGTCGACCGCGACGTCCTGCTGATGCCGCGGCACGTGCACTTCGAGCTGCCGGAGCGGCTGGAGCTGCACCTGGAAGACGTCGCGGTACGGGACAAGACGCTGGACCGGTACGAGCGGACCGTCACCGACAGCGAGGACCTCGGCTTCCTGATCGGAACGTTCCTCGGCGACGGCCACGCCTTCCTCAACCGGGTGCGGAACTCCGACATCGGCCGCGTCAGCTGGTACTTCGGCGCCGACGAGACGGACCTGGCCGACCGGCTCTGCGACGTCGTCGAGCGCGTCACGGGCGTGCGACCCGCCGACGGCGGCACGAAGAACGGCTGCCGGCACCTGCACCTCTACTCGCTGCAGTGGGCTCGTCTGCTCGCGCAGTGCGGCAAGAAGACGGACAAGCACCTGCCCGAGGGCTGGCTGACGGACAACCCCGCCTACCAGCGAGGGCTGCTGGCCGGCCTGGTCGCCTCCGACGGCTTCGTCGACGCCGGGGGGCGGCTCTGCTTCCGGAACACCTCGCGGCAGCTGTCGGAGCTGTTCGGCGTGCTGTGCCTGCTGGTACACGGCGCGCTGCCGAACGTGGAACAGGAGTCCGGCTCTGCCGGTGGGCTCACCGGCGTCCGCGACGAGGACTGCGCGACGTCGTACCGGTCCAGGCTCAACGTCACGCATGCGAAGCGTCACCTCGACGAGTTCAGCGTGGTCAAGCCGCTCGGTACCCGCCTTCTCGACGGTGCGGTGCCGGTCTACGACCTCGAGATCGACGACGACAGCCACAGCTTCATCGCCGACAACGCCGTCGTGCACAACTCGATCTGCACCACGCGGATCGTCGCCGGCGTCGGCGTGCCGCAGGTGACGGCGATCTTCGAGGCCGCGCGGGCGTGCAAGCCGGCCGGCATCCCGGTGGTCGGGGACGGCGGGCTGCAGTACTCCGGCGACATCGCCAAGGCGCTCGTCGCCGGAGCGGACACCGTGATGGTGGGCTCGCTGCTCGCCGGCTGCGACGAGAGCCCCGGCGACCTCATCTTCGTGGGCGGCAAGCAGTACAAGGCCTACCGCGGCATGGGCTCGATCGGCGCGATGGCGTCGCGCGGCAAGAAGTCGTTCTCGAAGGACCGGTACTTCCAGGCCGACGTCACGGCTGACGAGCTCATCGTCCCCGAGGGGATCGAGGGGCAGGTCCCGTACCGCGGTCCGCTCAAGGCCGTCTCCCACCAGCTCGTCGGCGGGCTGCACCAGTCGATGTTCTACGTGGGTGCGCGCACCG